>CAYQCY010000007.1:47503-57713 GCA_964416095.1 uncultured Gemmatimonadaceae bacterium | reverse complement strand
CTAGAACCCGGCGGCCGCCAGTGTGGAGCGGGTGCTGCCCACGTAGCCGCCGCCGAACAGGTTGACGTGGACCAGCAGGTAGTAGAGCTGGTAGATGGAGCGCCGCACCCGGGCATAGCCGGGCTCCACGGGCCACGCCTCCTCGTAGGCGTCGTAGAACTCGCGCCCGAACCCGCCGAACAGCTCGCTCATGGCCAGGTCCACCTCCCGGTGGCCATGGTAGACGGACGGGTCCACCAGGGCGGCGGTGCCGGCGTCCGTCACGTGTACGTTCCCGTTCCACAGGTCGCCGTGGACGAGCGACGGGCCGTCGGTGGCGGCAGGCTCCAGCAGGTCATCCAGCTCGGCGAAGAGGGCGTGGAAGCGGGCGGTGTCGTCGTCGCCCAGGAAACCGGCGTCCACGGCGAGGCGGAGCTGGGGCTCCAGCCGGGCCTCGCGCCAGAAGGCCGGCCAGTGGTCGGTCCGGCCGTTGGGCTGGTGCAACGGGCCGATGAAGTTGGGCCGGTCCCAGCCGTACGCCGGCCCGGTGCTCCGGTGAAGTGCTGCCAGACGACGACCCAGCGCGCCCCACGTTCCCGGCTGCGGCCGTCCGGGCTCCAGCCACTCCATGACGAGCCAGCGCACGTCCTCGTCGGCGTGCTCCGGATCCCGGAGCCCGATGACCTCGGGCACGCGCACGGTACCGGTGGCCCCCATGGCCTCGAGCGCCTCGGCCTCCGCGGCGAGCATGCCGGGCCGGGCCTCCTCCGTGGTCTCGACGGCGCCCCATTTGAGGAAGTGGACGGTCCCATCGTCCATCTCGATGCGCGCCACCGGGCTCACACAGCCGCCGCCCACGCGGGTTGCGCGGTTGATGCGGACCGACCGGCCTTCGCGCCGGGCCAGCGCTTCCTCGACGGACCGGCGCACGCTGCTCGGGACGTTCACAGGCCGTGCTCCTCCCGGATGTGGGCGAGGAGGCCCGCACAGGAGCGTTCCACCAGGTCATGAACGAGATCGAACCCCTGGGGACCGCCGAAATACGGATCGGGCACCTCCAGGTCGCCGGCCGCGAGCTCGTCGAACTCCCGGAGCAGATGGACGTCGGGGTCGGCGTCCGCGTCGGCCACCAGCTCTTCGACCTCTGCCAGATTCTCCCGGTCCATGACGATCAGGTAATCGTGGTGGGCTACGTCCTCCGCGGTGATCCTGCGCGACGCGCCGCTCAGCGTCACGCCGCGTCTTGCCGCCGTCTCGGCGGCCCGGCCGTCCGGCGGCTCGCCGTCGTGGTAGCCCGACGTCCCGGCGGAATCGATCTCGAACCGGTCCGTCAGTCCCGCATCGGCCACGGTCCGCCGGAAGACGGCCTCGGCGAGCGGCGATCGACAGATGTTCCCGAGGCAGACGAACAGGACGCGAATGGGCTCGACTTCCATGGATCCTCGCGACGATCGGTGGGCCATGCAAAAGACGCCCCCGCCGCCACCGCGTCAAGCGTCACGTCCCCGCCCGACAATAGACCTTGAAGGTCGGCTGCGGTAGGTAAGGGCCGGCCGCGAGCATTCCGCGTCTGCGCGCGACGATTCAGCGCTTCCGTGTTGAATTCCCACTTCCCAATCGACGCTATCTCCTGCACCACAACGGGTTACGGAGAAACCCCGGCCGTTTCCGGGGAAAGTCCTGTCGCGGCCCGGGTTGACCCCGCCGGCCGGCGGCGCGTACCCTTCGCCCATGAAAATCCGTCTGTTCGTCACGCCGCCGAACGCTCCGGCCACGCTGCTGGAGCTCGACCTGCCGGACGGCGCCGCGCCGGCGACGCTCCGGGCCTTCACACCGCCGCCCAGCGCCGGCGAGGACCGGTCCGTGGCCCGCACCATCCCCGTGGACGCCGAGACGGTGGCGGCTCTGGCCACCGAGCTCGAGGCGGTCCGCATCGTGCCGTTCGGCAGTCCGCCGGCCGGGTCCGGGCCCGCTGCAGAGCTCGTCCTGACCGAGGGCCAGGCCGAGGCCCGCATCCAGTGGTGGATCGGCGCGCCCGGAGGCTGGGAGGCCGCCGACCGCGTCGTGCGGACGCTGGCCGGACTCGCCGGTCTGCCCATGGGGTAGCCGCCGTCCTCCTCGCTCTGCTCCTGGCCCAGGCGCCTGGAGCACAGGCGCCGGCCGGGCTTCATCCTGGCCCGCCACGACCTCAGGGCGACCGGAACCGGATCTCGCGAGGAACGAAGCCGGACCCTCGGAGGGTGAACCGGAGGCCCAGGAGCCCGTTCCCCGCGGGGGCCAGCTCGGCGCCGCGCAGGTCGCGGATGCCGTCGGCCCGGATCGACACGGTGTGGGTGCCCGCCCGCCCCGTCACCGCCACCACGTAGTCCTCGCCGTCCCTGCGCAGGTCCAGCAGGCGGAGCCCTCCGGGGGACGACCCCACCGGGACCGTCTCGTCCAAGGGAGCAAGCGCCACGCCGCCGTCGTATTCGACCGCCACCACGACCTCCTCCCGCAGCTCCGTCTCCACGACGACGTGGACGTCATGGGCCGTCTCCTCCAGGCGCAACGGGACCGGGACGCCGTCCAGGCTCACCACCCGTACCCGCGCGCCCAGGGGCAGCGCCGGCGCGATGCGCGCCCGGAGCGGCTCGCCGCCGCGACGTCGCACCCGCACGATGAGCTCGCCCGGGCCACGTCGTACCCGCAGGTCGACGCGGCTCGTGCCGACGCGGAACCCGGTGGCCGCCACCGAGTCCCAGTGCGCCGGGAGGTGGGGCTCGACGGACACCACGCCGGCCGGCGCGTCCGCATCGAGGCCCAGGAGGCCCTGCACCAGCGGCGCCACGAACATGGAGGTCGCGAAGAACTGCTGGGGCACCGTGGTGTCGAGGGTGCGGTAGAAGGCGCCGGACACGAGCTCGGGGTGGCGGCCCCGGGCGAAGTCGAAGGTGGTCCGGCCGATGTCCCGGAGCAGGTCGTACCCGGCCCAGTCCCGGTGGTAGCGGTAGTGGGCCAGGGCCAGGAACCCGGTCATGAACGGCCAGACGGCACCGTTGTTGTAGTGGAGCGGCTCGTACAGCGAGTGCTCGCTGGACAGCAGCCGCGCGCCCCAGTCCACCGTCACGTCCGGCGCCGACAGCCGGGCCAGCATGCGGCCCGCCCGGTCCGGGGCCAGGAGGCCGAAGGACAGGGCCGTCGCGGGCCAGACCGTGAGGGCATCATTCAGCCGGAGCCCGCCGCGCCGGGCCCGTCGGCTTCCTTCGGCGCCGGCCCCCTCTCCCGAGAGCAGAGCGAAGGCATAGATGCCCTGGTCCTCGAGCCAGTACTCCTCCTCGAGGGTGCGTCGCGCCCGGTCGCCGATCTGCGCCGCCTCCGCGGCAAGCGCGTCGTGTCCCAGGTGCGCCGCCATGGCCTCGACACCGGCCAGGGCGGCGGTCCACACACCCGCCAGGTAGATGTCGGTGTGCAGCGCTTCGCCCAGCCCGCCGAGCTCGATGGCCCCGGCCCCGGCCGCCGGGTTCTCCATCAGCCCGTCGCCGTCGGTGTCCGTGGCGGCCGACCAGCGGTAGGCGGCGAGGATTGCGGGCCAGGTGGCGTGCAGGAAGGCGTCGTCGCCGGCCGCCAGCCAGTAGCGGTAGCAGGCGAGGAGCCAGAAGGGCGTCGTGTCGCCGTGGAACCAGGTGTAGGGGTACGCCTCGAACCAGGGCAGGCGGGCGGCGGCGTGGGAGATCTCGTGGGGGATCTTGCCGTCGTCCCGCTGGTAGGAAGCCAGGAACGCCAGGCCGCGGCGCACCAGGTCGAACTGGCCGATGCCGTCCATGGCGAAGGAGTTGATGGACGCGTCACCGCCGAAGTACCACCCGAACCCCGGCCGGTGGTTGCCCGGCCCCGACGGACCGAACCCCGCCACCAGGCCGCAGCCCAGGTCTGGGTTGCAGACCAGTTGCTGGTCCAGGTTCACCTTGGCCCATTCGAAGGCCAGGTCGAGAGCCGGATCGGGCGTCGTGATGGAGAGCTGGTCCGCGCGCACGGCGTCGTAGTGCCGCGCCTTCTCGTGCCAGTAGCCCTCGGCGCCGGCCAGGATCCGGTCGTACGCCGCCAGCACCGAGTCCCGGGGCGCCGCGGCGCCCGCGATGACCACGGGAATGAGCTCGTCCACGGCGCGGTCCGGATCGAAGCGGAGCGTGAGCTGGGACGGGACGGTGGGCGCGTCGTGGGCCGGATGCGACGTCCCCGCCACGGCGAACGGCGAGCCCACCAGCCCGTTGTGGTCGCGGAGACCACCCCGGGAGAGAAGGAACGCCTTCCGATCCGCCCACCAGGTGATGTACTCGCCGCCGAAGGCGCCGGGCCAGGCGAGGTCGAAGTCGGCGTGCATGCGCACGTGGACGTCCAGAGGCCGCACCGTCTCCACGTCCAGCAGGATCAGCGCGCCGGGCTCGTGCAGGGGCACGAGCACGTGCTGGCGCACGGTGAAGGTGGCGTGGGAGTAGACGATGGTGAACGACTCGGGCCGGACGACGACCCGGCGGGCGACGCGCGCGGCGTCCAGCGGCTCGTCGTAGTCGGGGATGCGGAAGGCCAGGTGCAGGTCCCGCACCAGCTTGAGCGGCCAGGTCCAGACTTCCAGCCGGCCCGTTTCATCCCCGAACACGGCGGCCCGCCGGCCCAGGTCCGCCACGTAGTGGCCTGCCCGGGCCGGACCCTCCAGAGCCAGCGGGCTCGCCGGAACGGGGAAGCGCGGCACGCCCCGGTCCGGCGCCTGGGCCGTCAGCGACGCGGGGAGAAGGACCAGTGGCAACAGGGCGGGGAGCCTCGGCATGGCTGACATGGCGACCGGGAGATCGAGGGCGACGGTTGACGCCCGGAATCGTAACCCGGGCCCGGACCCGTCTCAACACCCCTTTCGTCGTGGACGGCCCGGTGCCATCGTTCTTCATTGGGATCTCCCGTGCGGCGGTGCCGCACGTCCGTCGAACGCACGCCATGCGCATCCTCCTCGCCGCGGGTCTCTGCCTCACCACCACCGTGTCGGCCACGGCCCAGGCGCCGGTCGCCATCGACACGGTGGCGCTGCGGGCCCATGCCTATTTCCTCGCCGGAGACTGGCTCGAGGGGCGGAGCGCCGGCACCCGGGGCGCCAGGGCGGCGGCCCTCTACATCGAGGAGCAGCTCCGGCGGCTCGGCCTCGAGCCGGCCTTCGATGGGGACTACCGGCAGCCCGTTCCCCTTGTGCGCTTCCAGGTCGACCCGGTCGCCACGACCCTCCAGGTCTCCGACGCGGAGGGGACGAGGCACTTCGACTACGACGGTGATTTCGTGGCATTCGGCGGCGGCGCGCCGGCGTTTCGGGGCTTCGGCGGGAGCGTCGTGTTCTTCGGGACGGCCGCCCTGGCCCGACAGTCGCTGCGGGGAAACCGATCCCTGGACGGACGGGTCGTCGCCGTCGTCGGCCCGCTGGGAGGCGCCGCCGGTCAGCTCATCCCGGACTGGACGCGCCGCGGCGCCGAAGGCGTGATCCTGATGCTGCCGGATTCCCAAGCCTTCCGCCAGCTCGCCGATGCGCGCTCCGCCCGACACTACTACG
The DNA here is from genome assembly GCA_964416095.1 of uncultured Gemmatimonadaceae bacterium. Taxonomy (GTDB): domain Bacteria; phylum Gemmatimonadota; class Gemmatimonadetes; order Longimicrobiales; family RSA9; genus CAYQCY01. The sequence continues at coordinate 52,165 of CAYQCY010000007.1, read as the reverse complement.
TCGATGCCGCCCTCGGCGACCCGATCTGGCAGCCCCGGCTGCCCATGGTCCTGACGGGTCCCGAGGTGGCCGGCGCGCTCCTGGCCGGGGTGCCGGTGAACGCACTGGCCGCGCGGGGCCAGAACGCCTTCGAGCCGGTCGACCTGGGCCGTTCCATCAAGGTGTCCATCCAGGGTACTTCCCGGCCCCTGCCCGCCGCGAACGTCGGCGCCATCCTCCGTGGCACGACCCGCCCGGACGAGTTCGTGGCCGTGGGCGCCCATTTCGACCACCTGGGGGTGGTCCCGGGCGCGGGGCCCGACAGCATCTACAACGGCTTCTCCGACAACGCCGCCGGCGTGGCCATGACACTGTCGCTGGCACAGGCGCTCCGGGACGAGCCGCCGGAGCGCTCGGTCCTGTTCCTGTTCTTCACCGGCGAGGAGCGGGGCCTGCTCGGGTCCACCTACTACGTCACCGCTCCGGCCATCCCCCTGCGTCGAACGGTGGGCATGGTCAACCTGGATGCCGGGGCACCGCCGGCACCGTCCATCGAGTGGCGCATCGGGGGCGGCACCGTGTCCACCTTCGGCGCCCTGGCGGACTCGGTGGTCTCGGGACACGGCTGGACCGTCCAGCTCGCCGACCCGTCGCCCAACGCCGACTACTGGCCGTTCCTGATGCAGGGTGTGCCCGCGATCTTCCCCATCCCGGAGAAGACCTGGGAGGACGTCACCACGGCGGAGCGGCAGCAGCTCATCGACCGGTTCGAGCGCTACCACCGGCCCGACGACCACTGGGTTGCCGACTTCCCTTTCAACGGGCTCCAGCGCTATGCCGAGCTGGCCCTGGAGCTGGTGCGCGCGGCGGCCGCGGGACGGCAGCCACGCATGACCGTCCAGGACGGGCCCTGAGAGCGGCCAGCCATCCGAGAAGCATGCGGCCCGAAAGGAGCGTCGTATGACCACATTTCATTTGACCGCCGTCCTTGCAGGCCTCTCGGCCCTGGCACTGGGTTGCGCGCCGGGGACCACGCCGCCGGCCGGCGCGCGGGAGAACACCGTGGATCTGGTCGCCGGCCGTGGCGCCATGACCATGACCATCGAGCGGGACGACCCCACCCGGGCCGGCCGGCTCGGCGTGCCGCCCGACCGGGCCTGGGATGCCCTGGTCCGGACGTACGAGATGTTGGAGATCCCGGTGGACACGCACGTGGCCGGGGAGCGACGCATCGGGTCGTCCGCGTGGCGCACGCGCCGCATCGCGGGCCGGAGCATGTCCCACTGGTTGGACTGCGGCCGGGGTCTCGGCGGCGTCTACGCCAACACGCACCGGGTCACGCTGGTCATCGGCAGCGTCGTGGAGGCCGACGCCGATGGGTCCCTTGTGTACACGCGCCTCGAAGGGACCGCCCGATCCGTGGACGGCGCCAGCGCCCACGATCTGCGCTGCACCACCACCGGAGAGCTGGAGCTGCTCATCACCCGGACGGTGGGGCAGCTCGCCCGGATGGATGCAGGCACACCCTGACACCCCCTGCCGGACGCACGACGGGCCCACCGGCGATCGCCGGCGGGCCCGCTTCGTCGGTCCCGGACCCCTCAGTGACGCCGCAGACGGATACTCCCGTTCACCGTCGTGAAGGACAGCTCGGGCCCACCGTCGCCGATCCGACCGCGGAGCCGGCGCGGGCTCATGCGCCCCTGGATCGTGATGGGGAAGTCCGTCTCGATCCGGCCGTTCACCGTGGACGCGTCGAAGTCCGCGTTCAGCCCCTCGGGCATCGTCACCGTGATGCTTCCGTTCACCGTCTCGAAGCTCACGCCCCGACGGAAGTCCGACCGCCCCATGACCGCATTGATGGAGCCGTTCACGGTCTCGGCCTCCACGAAGCCCGCGGCCACCACGTCCACGTCGCCGTTCACCGTCTCGGCCAACACGTCGGCGCCGATGCTGCGCGCCTCCACGTCGCCGTTCACCGTCTTGGCCCAGAGCCGGACGCCGTCCGGGACCCGCACCGTGAAGTTCACGCGCACATCGTTGTCCTGGACGCTCATGCGGCCCTGGTCGCCCGGCGCGCACTCGTTCTGCCGGCGCGCGCGCCGGGGCGTCGGATAGACGGCGCAGATGGTGATGCCGCCGTCGTGCTCCACGACCTCGATACGCACCGATTCGGGATCGTCACGCCGGGCCCGCTTCTCCGCCACCACCAGTGCCATGTCCCCGCTGGCCGGCTCGGCCACGACCCGGCCGTTCACGCCCTTGATCTCCAGGATCAGACCTTCATCGATGCGGCCCCGCCACTGGAAGTCCTCCTGCGCCGCGACCGCCGCCGGCAGCCCGGCCAGGACCAGCGTCAGCAGACCCAGATTCCACGCCTTCCGTATCATCTCGCTCCTCCGTTCCGGCCCGGTCAGCGGCCATGCACGCGGATCGAGCCGCCGAACGACTCCAGCTCGACCCGGGCCGCGCCCGTGCCCAGAGTGAAGGTGAATTCCTTGCTCCCGATGGACCCCACGAGACGCACCGGGTAGTCCGCCTCGAAGTCGCCCTGGTACGTCGCCACGTGTACCGTGGCATCCGCACTCTCCGGGATCGTGACCTCGATGTCGCCGTTGTGGGTGGTCAGACGGTAGCGGCCGCCGTCCCGGATCGTGCCGTCGTACTCCACGTCGCCGTTGGTCGTGGAGACGTCCACGTTGGCCGACCGGATCCCGATCAGCTCGATGTCGCCGTTCGTGGTCTCCGCCCCGATGTCGCCCTCGATGTCCGAGAGCGTCAGATCCTCGTTCACACTGGAGACCTGGACCCGGCCCACCGCACCCGTCACCTCGACCTCGCCGTGGACCGCGTGCAGCGAGATGTACTCCCGACCTCCCTGAACCCGGATATCCCCGTTCACGACCTGAACGTCCACACGTCCGCCGAGACCCTCCGCATCCACTTCGAGGTCGTTGCCCTCGATGCGCAGCGCCATGGCTCGCGGGATCGTCAGCTCGAAGTCCGCCGAGCGGGGGCCACGGAACATGCGCGTCCTCACCGACAGCAGCCGAGGCGTCCGCTCGATCCAGAGCGACTCCATGTCCTCCACGTCCGCGACGACGCGCACCTCCGCTCGGTCCCACGTCCGCACCGTGACCTCGCCCCGGAAATTCTCCAGCTCCAAGCGCCCGTCCGGCTCCACGGCGATCGTCGTGTCGACGGTCCCCGGCACCGGCACCGCCACCAGACTCGCAACCAGCAGCTCGATCAACATCGGTCTATCCCCTTACGCGCCGGCGAGAGTCGTGGCACGCTTCAGCAGCTCGACCTTCCGGCGCATGGTCTGCGCCAGATGCGTCGTCAGGTACGAGCTCGACGGGTCCTCCGCCAACGCGCCGCGCGCTTCCCGTATGGCGCGATCGATGATCCTCAGATTCTGCTCCACCACCGCCACCGTGGCGGGGTCCAGCCGGGCCCGACGCTGCTCCAGCTCCGCTTCCAGCGTCCGGACCGTCTCCTCGTAACCCGCGAACTGCACCGGCATGTTCGCCGGCGATTCCAACGCCACCACCGGCGCCGGCTCCTCCCCACCCGCCAACGTCCACACCGCGCCGGCGGTGAGCACCATCAGCGCGATCCCGGCCGCCACGAGCTGCGGCACCGTGAACGTCAACCGGCGTCGGCTCGGGCGCGCACGCGCCGCAGCCATGTCCAGCACGACGTCATCGGAGCCGGCCCCGGCCCGGGCCGTCAGCCGCGCGGCGATCCCCGGCCACAGGTCCTCGGCCGGCGGCCGGTCCGGCAGCGACCGGGCCCGCTGCACCACCGCCCGGAGATCCGCCAGGGCCGCCGCGCACTCCTCGCACGTCTCCACGTGCGCCTCCAACGCAGCCCGCTCCTCCGCCGGCAGCTCGCCATCCAGGTACTCCGACAATCGCTCCATCCAGTGATCCGTCATCGCTCGGGCTCCTACCTCAGGACCTCACGGAGAGCCATGCGCGCCTCGTGCAACTGCGACTTCGACGTCCCCGTCGATATGCCCAGCATGTCCGCGATCTCGCGGTGCTTGTAGCCCTCCACGTCGTACAGCACGAACACTTCCCGGGCCCGCGGCGGCAGCGTCTCGATCGCCTCCTCCATGTCCATCCGGATGTCCGGCCGGGCCTGTCGTGTCGACGTCGTCTCCAGCACGTGATCCGCCTGCTTGAACCGGTCCTTCCGCTTCGCCAGCTTCCCGCGCCGGCCCAGGATCACGTTCACCGCCACCCGGTGCAGCCACGTGGAGAACCGGGCGTTTCCCTTGAAGGTGTGAAGCTTCTCCCAGACCCGGACGAACACGTCCTGCGTCACTTCATCCGCCAGCTCCGACCCGATCATGCGCCGGGCCATGGAGTGGACCTTCGCCACGTGGCTCCGATACAGCCGCTCGAACGCCGCTGCATCGCCTTCCACCGCCCGCGCGATGTCGGCCGCCTCGGTCGACACAACCTCTCCGGTACCGATCGTCCCCTGCGCCGTTGCTGTCGTCATCGTCCAGACACTTAGACGGGACGATGCGCAGGATGGTTGGGAATTGTCAGGAAAGTGTCCGGGCACCCGAGAAGGGGCAAGAAGTCGGGGCCGCGCTCCTCCCGGCGGCCTCCGTTCGGGTCACCCGTGAAGGAGCAACCTGCGCGGCGGGGCCGACTCGCAGAGATCCAC
>CAYQCY010000007.1:0-47403 GCA_964416095.1 uncultured Gemmatimonadaceae bacterium | reverse complement strand
CGGGTCACCCGTGAAGGAGCAACCTGCGCGGCGGGGCCGACTCGCAGAGATCCACCGGCAATCCAGCCGAGCCGGCGAGGTGGAAAACGACCGCGACCTGGAAAACGAAACCGCCCGGGCCTCGAAAGACGCCGGGCGGCTCGATCGCGCGGAGGCGCGTCTCCGTCAATTGAGGAGCGGCTCGATCTTCTCCGCGAAGCTCGTCCGCGCCCGGTGGAGCCGGCTCTTCACCGTGCCCAGATTCACACCGGTGATCTCGGCGATCTCCTCGTAGCTCTTCCCTTCCAGCTCCCGGAGGCGGAACACCAGCTGGTGATGCTCCGGAAGGGTCTCCACCGTCTCCTCCACGATCTCCTTCAGGTACCGGTGCCGGTACAGCCGGTCCGGCTCCATCGTCGAATCCTCGAACTGGAGCGGCCGATGATCCGGCTCCCAGTGCGTCGTCAGCTTCTGGAAAAGGACCAGCGGGCTCCGCGACCGGTTCCGCAGCTCGTTCTTCGACAGGTTCGCGCAGATGGTGTACACCCACGTCGAGAACTTCTTCGTCTGGTCGAACCGGTGCAGATGCCGCGTCACGCGGATCCATGCCTCCTGGACCAGGTCCTCCGCACGGTCTCGGTCACCCGTCTTCCGCGCGATGAAGTGGACCAGGCGATCACGGTACCGGTCATACAGCTCCGAGAACGCCGTCGGATGGCCGTCCAGGTGAGCAGCGACGAGCTCGTTGTCCGTCAGCTCCTCCACCCGCTCGACCGCCATGGGGGCTTCCCCAGCAAGTGTGGCCATACGCTCCTTTCCCGACAAAATCGGGGGAGTCCGCATCCTCAGGTCTCCCCCGATGCCAGTTCCGTACCTCGCTCGCACCGCGGAGACGGGCCTCCCTCACTACCACCACCCAAGGCCCCGAACCGCTCCCGGCGCGCTTCAAGCTCTATTGAACTATAGGCCCCACCGGCATCCGATGCAAGGGGTCGGAACCGGTTTTTTTTGAGGGTTTTCAATGCGCGTTTGATCAGGGATATGTCAAGGAACGGTGCAGGTCAGGTCGTATCCGGCCGCGGGAGCATCGCTGTCGCTCTCGCGTCTGTTGGCGGGAACTGTTGGTTGTCCGTTGGCGACCACGGTTCCGCGCCTCCCGGCCCACACGGCCCGTCCTGTACACGCCCTCATCCCTCCAATCCGGCGCTTCGTCCCGGGGTTCCCGGGCCTCCGGGCTCCAGCGATCCCGGATGTCGGGAACGTGGTCGGAGGCGCCGGAGCGTCTCCAGTGTCCAAGATATCTGATGCCATCGAGCGCCGGACCGTTGCCCGTGGCGAACCGTGGGATGGCCCGCCGTGCGGGCAGCCGGACCGAGACCGCCAGTTCCCGCAGCGGCATCGAGCTCGTCCGTGCCGTTCCCGGGTCCATCGCTGGGGGGACGTCACCTTGCAGCGCTGGCTCCTGGACCGGATACTCCTGGTGACCGCCGCACCGGTACCCGAAGAAGGAGTCTGACATGCGCCCGCACGGTATCCGCACCGTCGTCGTGCCAGTGCTGTTGGTGCTGGCGAGCGCCGCGGGAAGGCTCGTGGCCCAGGCCGATCTCGGGGACCATCCCCGGGTTCGTGAGGCGATCCACCTGCTGGACGTGTGGATCGACGCCCAAGTGGCGTACGAACAGATCCCGGGTGCTTCGGTGGCGGTGGTGAAGGACCAGGCGCTGGTGTGGAGCGAGGGGTACGGGCTGGCGAACCGGGAGGAGGGGATCCCGACCACGCCGCAGACCATCTACAGCATCTGCTCCATCTCGAAGCTCTTCACGAGTGTGGCGCTCATGCGGCTCCGTGACGAAGGTCGGCTGCGGCTCACGGACCCGGTCTCGGAGCACCTGACCTGGTTCACGGAGCTGGACCAGACCTTCCCGGAGGCGGGGCCGGTAAAGGTGGAGGGGCTGCTGACGCACAGCTCGGGGCTGCCCCGGGAGTCGGCGCACCCGTACTGGAGCGCGCCCGACTTCGACTTCCCCGCCCGTGAGGAGATCATCGAGGAGCTGTCCACCCAGGAGATGCTCTATCCGACGTACACGTACTACCAGTACTCGAACCTGGGCCTGACACTGGCCGGCGAGATCGTGGCGGCGGTGTCGGGGATGCCGTACGACCGGTACGTGCGGTCCAGCATCCTGGACCCGCTGGGGCTGGACGACACGACGCCGGAGATCCCGGCGGAGCTGTGGGGCGGCCGCATGGCGGTGGGCTACAGCGCGGTGAACCGGGACGGGAGCCGGGAGCCCATGCCCATGTTCCAGGCCCGGGGCATCGCGCCGGCCGCCGGCTTCGCCTCCACGGTGGAAGACCTCGCCGCGTTCGCGTCGTGGCAGTTCCGGGTCCTGTCGACCCACGGCGACGAGGTCCTGGACGCCAACACGCTGCGGGAGATGCAGCGCGTGCACTGGCTCGACCGTGACTGGGACACGGCACGGGGGCTGGGCTTCGGCGTGTGGCGCTGGGGCGACGAGAACTTCACCGGCCACGGCGGAAGCTGCCCGGGCTACCGGTCCCACCTGGCGCTGCAGACGGACGACCGGGTGGCCACGGTGTTCGCGGCGAACGCTCTGGGTGTGAGCCCGAGCCTGTACACGCGTCGCGCCTACGAGATCATGGCGCCCGCGCTGGAGGCCGCCGGAGACGAGGAAGCCCCGGCCGACCGGGACGGGCCGCCCCTGGACCCGTACCTGGGGACGTACGCCAACTCCTTCGGCGGAGAGACGGCGGTGCTGCCGTGGAAGGGCGATCTGGTCATGGCCTACCTGCCCACCGAGAACCCGCTCGGCGCCATGACGGAGCTCCGGCACGTGGTAGGCCACACCTTCCGCCGCGTGCGGGACGACGGTGCGTTGGGCGAGACGGTCACCTTCGAGGTGGAGGACGGGCGGGCGGTGCGGTTCGTACGGTTCTCGAACGTCTATCCGCGGGTGCAGCGGTAGGAAAGACCACGGCTCACGGGTCACGGGCGACGGGGCACGGCTCCCGGCTTCGCGGGGTGTCCCGGTGTCCGGCGGGGCGCCTTCCATACCGGCGTGTACCGTGTTGGGCTACCGCAGGCGGCCGGCCCGCACCCGGGGAACACGCTGGACCGCGGCCGCGAAATGGGAAGGCGCCCAACCGGCAACAGGAGTGCCCGGGCAGATGAGGAGCTGTAACCCGTGACCTGTGACCCGGCCTACTCCGTGTCCGGCTCCAGCATCATGGTGAGCTGGCGGCCTTCGACGCGCTGGTCCCGGCTCGTGACTTTCGCGATGTCCTTCAGCTCGTCGTAGACGCGGTCGAGGACGCGCTTGCCGTTCTCGGGTCGGCGCAGCTCACGGTAGCGGAACCGTACGGTGATCTTGACGTGCTTCCCCTTGTTCAGGAAGCGGCGCGCGTTACGGATCTTGAAGTCGAGGTCGTGCTCGTCGGTCTTGGGCCGGAACTTGAGCTCCTTGACCTCGATGGTCTGCTGCTTCTTCTTCGCTTCCTTCTCCCGCTTCTGCTGCTCGTACTGGTACTTGCCCCAGTCCATGAGGCGAACCACGGGTGGGCGCGCGCGCGGCGCCACCTCGACCAGGTCGAGGCCCGTCTCGTCGGCCTTCTCGCGTGCTTCGTCCAGGGGGACGATGCCGAGCTGTTCACCGTCGGCATCGATGAGTCGGATGGGGCTGATGCGGATCTGTTCGTTGACGCGTGTCTTGGTCCTGGCGATGAGCTCCTCCTCGGCTACCGGTTGCAGGATGCGAATGGATGCAAGTCGCGCTCCGGCGGGATCGCCCGTGGGCCCGCCCGCGCCGTGCGGGCTGGCAAACGTGCCCGGAGGGAGGCCGGAGGGCAAGCCCGGCGGCCCGGGTTCAGCTACCCTTCCGCGCCCGGTCCAGGGCGGCGTCGGAGCACTCCAGGCGGCCGTCCTCGGGCGTGAAGGTGAACCACAGGCGACCGTCGTCCAGCGCCTGTTCCATGGCGGGATTGCACAGGACGATGGGGCGCCCTTCGACAATGGCGAAGGCCGGCGTGCCGCCCACCTCCACGACGAAGTCGTCCGTGCCCACCGGGACCCCGATCACGATGTCCAGCGGCGGCGGCGCGGGCCGGATCTCCAGCGCGGTGGGGTCGCCCCGCTCGAGGCTCAGCGGCCGGCTCGCCGCCACCCGGAAACGCTTCCCTTCCAGGCGGACGCTCAGGGTGTGGATCAGGTCCGCCCGCGGGAGACTGACGGACGCCGGCGCGACGTCGTCACGGTACGTGGTGAAGAGCCCGGGCGTCGGCGTCTCCGCCGGCGTCCGGGTCGCCGCGGCAGGCGTCCCCGGCTCGAGGGCCCGTTCGGGGGCACCCGGCTCGACCGTCCCGGGCTCAGGCCCGACCGGCGGCACCCGCTCGCTTTCCCGATCGGGCTGCGGGGCCGGGCGCGACGCGGGCTCGTCCACCGCCTCCCACTCGTACGATACGGCATCGCGCGTGGAGCCGAACACCTCGGCCAGGCGGCGGTCCGGCAGGCGGATGCGGACGTAGACCCGTTCCGGCACCACGACCAGATACTCGACCCGGTCGGCGCCGGCGGCGCTGAGCCGCAGGTGGGACCCGTGCCGGTCGCCCAGGGCGAAGCCGGTGAAGCCGTTGAGTGCGCGGCCCGCCACCTCCAGCCGCCCGGGCATGCCCCGGATCAGGCGCAGCGTGCCCTCCGCCTCCACCTGCACGTCCACCGTCAGACGCGTGTCGATGAAGGTGTACTGACGGCGGTTCACGTCCCATTCCTGGGCCGCCGCGTTGGCGGCGGCGCCGAACAGCGCGGTCAGTAGCGCCGCCATGGCCAGTGTTCGCATCCCCTGCAGACCTCCTCCCGGGCCCGAACGCCCGTCAGTCAATATAACAACCGTGGGGGTGATGCGTTCCGTCCGGGGCGCGAGTCTTCGGCGGTTCGGCACGGGGTCGGAACGACGAGGCCCCGGCTCGCCGCCCGTCGGTCATGCGCTCCTCCTGGCCTGCCTGGCCCTCGCAGGCTGCCCGAAGAACCGCGTGCCCAAATCGCGGTCGTGCAGCTCCACCCGCGGACGATCCACGTGTCCCGCGACGCGTCGTCCATCCTGGAAACCCGGTTCCTGAACGACGCGGCAAAGTACGATGGCGCGGAGCTCGCCGACTCCCTGGCCCTCGTGCGCTGGTCCGTGTCCAACCGGATGAATCCGACGCCGTACGAGCTGGAAGCTCGCGGCAGCACGGCCCGGATCCGCGTCGCGGACTTCCTCGACACCCTGTCGCAAGGGACACGGAATGCGGCGGACACCCTGGTCGTTGTCGTCGAGGTGCCAGAGGTGGAGAAGAAGCCCCGGGACTCGGTGGTGGTGATCGTGGAGCCGGCGGCGCAGGACGACCTGGACCGGGTCGTCGCCCGTCACGACGGGCTGCGGCCGGCCGTCGTGCTCCTGAGCAACCCGACCCACATCTACGACGCCGGGACGAACGCGGCGCTGCTGAGGGATGCCCATGACGTGCTGGTCCCCGGGGGCGTCGTGGCCATCGCCGACTTCGTCCGGGGCCGGCGCGGCCGGGCGGGCACACCACGCAGAACGGCCGCCGTTTGCCCCTCCGGCGGCCGTTCTGCGTGCTCCGGAGCGGGCCGGTCTCAGCCCGCGGTGACCTCCACCTCCTCCAGGTAGTCCCGGAGCGGGCCCGCGGCGGCGGCGGTCGCCTCGGCCAGCTCCAGGCTGATGAGGCGGACGGCCTCGGCGTCGCGGGTCACGCGCCGGGCCGCCACCTCCACAACGCGCCGATCCGTGGCGTCGTCCGCCGCCTCGTAGTACTCGGTGTAGCGGGCGCTGACGCGCTGCTCGAAGAGGGGGAGCTGCGCTTCCGGCAGCACCTGTCCGCTCAGGTCCTCGAAGAGGGCCCGGTGGTAGGCGTCCAGCACGCTCTTGAGCGTCCCCGGGTCGGCGCGGCCGGCGAAGGCCTGCTGGCAGGCCCGGGTGTGGACCCACATGAAGAGGATGAGGACCTCCTCCGGCACCACCTCGGGGACCGTGATCATGACGGCCCCGCCGTCGCCCTCGTCGGGCACCTCGTGGTCGGCGATGAAGTCGGAGAAGCTCTCCCATACGAGCTGGGCGAGGCTCTCTCCGAGCTCGGCGTGCGTCATGTTCATGGGGTCCTCGCGCCGTCTATGTGATGCCGCGCCGGTCCGTCCAATTCCACCACGGGGGCGGCGGGTGTCAAGGTTCTTGTAACAGCGGCGGGATCAGCCTGCGGATCCGGTTCGCGAGGCTGTCCGCGACGGCCCGTTTGATGCTGTCCGCCCGGGCCTGCAAGGCATCGCCGAGCACCGCTGCGAGGGAGTCGCCGTACAGCGCGCGCAGCGAGTCCGGCGACAGCCCTTCCAGCGAATCCAGGGGCGGCACGCGCACCGAGTCGGGCAAGACCCGTTCCGCAGCCTCTGCCGCGCGACGCCGTGCGGCCTCGGCCTCCTCGGCGACCCGTCGCTCCGCCGCTTCCCGGGCCCGCTCCGCGAGGTTCTCGCGGACCGCCGAGAGGTCGAGCGCCACGGAGGGGTCCTCGATGGGGCCCCGGATCGTGATGCCGACGGGGACCCGGCCCCGGTCGCCGGCCGCTCGCACGAGCTGCCGGATCGGCCGGGCGGCCCCGGCGGCGAGCTCCTGATCCAGCCGGAAGGTGGCGCCCAGGTCGAGGCGTCCGCCCAGGTCGATGGACCCGCCCACCGTGGCTTCCATGTCCGGGCCGATCATCCGGGACTCGTCCAGGGTGATGAGCGGCCCGACCATCCGGTAGCCGCCGCGCCAGTCGTCGAACTCCAGCGTATCGAAGCGGGCGAGCTCCAGCCGATCGCCCAGCTTGCGCAGGGCGTCCCAGTTGGCGAGTCGTCCCCCGGTCAGGGCGACGGTACCATCGGCGCGGATCGAGGTCCGCACGGGCAGCAACAGCGAGTCCAGCTCCAGATCGAAGCTCCCGTCGAGCCCCATGGAGCCGGCCAGGTGGCCCTGCAGGGGTGTGAAGGTGTCGAAGAAGGGCTCGGCGCCGACGTCGGTGAGACGGTACTCGCCGGCGAGGACGGCACCGCCGGGCACCGGCGCGAGGCGGACCCCCAGGCCCACGGTCCCGCCCATGAGACCGAGCCGGGCGCGAGGGATCTCCAGCCCGACCGGGCTCACCCTGATGACCGCGTCGACGTCCTCGTACGCCAGCCTTCGCACGACGCGATCCGCGCGGAAACGACCCTCGGCCCGCACGGGCGGCAACGGCGGCAGACCCATCCCCAACTCCGCCGCCACCTCTTCCGGGGCACGTCCGCCGATCTCCCGGCCCCGGAGCCGGGCGAAGAGGACCGGCGCGTACGGCCAGGCCTTCTCCGGCAGGAGCGCGTCCAGGTCCAGGATGCCGGCCCGGATGTCGAACGTCGCGTGGGGGAGCGTCGTGCTGTCGCCCAGAGCGAAAGGAAGCCAGCCTCGCACCGTCGCGTCCACATCCAACCCGCTCTCGCCCCAGCCCAGTCGGTCCGCCTGCACGCGCATCTCTCCGCCGTCCAGCTCCACGCGGCCCCGGGATACGGAAACGGGCTGGAGCAATCCCGGCGCGACCGCCGTCAGGCCGTCGAGCCGGACGGTACCATCCAGGCGCGCCGTCTCCGGCATGAGCGGTTCGACGGCGCCCGACAGGACGAAGGACACGCGTCCGCCCAGGGACACGCCGTCCGGCAGCGGGGCCAGCGCCGCGGCCCGGTCGAGGTCGATGGCGCCCTCCGTCCTGAAGTCCAGCACGGGCTCGGCCGGGTCCCGTGCCCGGAAGGCGAGGCGGAAGGGCGCGCCGAAGAGCCTGCCGCGGAGACCCTCGGTGGCGACGTCGTGCAGGGAGAAGCGCACGGTGCCGCCGAAGTCCCGGAGCACCTGCACGCCGCCCCGAGCGACCGTGACGCCGTCCAGCGTGACGGTCCCGGTCACCTCGGGCAGGGTGTCCGATGACGCCGGGCCCTCGACCCGCACCGCGATGGCCGTCGTGCCGGACACGTCGGGGATCGGTGCTCCGGGCGACGCGGCATCGACCACGCCGGGCACCGACCGCAGCAGGTCCAGCGGGTCGAAGGGCTGCGTCGCAAACTCCAGGTCCACCCGCCGTGTCGCATCCTCCGACAGGTTCGTGACGCGGCCGGACCCTTCCAGGACGAGCTGCTGGAACTCGAGGCCCAGCTCGGCCACGGTGAGCACGTCCCTCGCGCGGTCCAGCTCGGCATCGTGGCGCAAGGTCAGGCGCAGCCCCCGCACGGGCACGGCCAGCAGGGCCGGGGCATCCGCCGCGATGGAGTCCACGGCGACGCGGCCTTCCAGGGCGATGCGTGCCAGCGCGCCGGACTCCACAGCGCCTGTCAGGCTCAGCTCCTGGTCGTAGCCGTCCACCACGACGCGTGTGCCGTCCCGGGCGTCCTGGAAGGTGAAGAGGCCATCGCTGATGGTGAGGGACCGGACGGCGAAGGCGATGTCCCGATCGGAAGGCTGCGGCGCCGTCGTCGTGTCGGTGGGCAGGGCGAGGTTCGGCGTGCCCGCGGCGTCGAAGGCGAAGACCAGGCGCGGCCGGTCCACCACGATCTCGTCCACGACAAAGCGGCCGACGAACAGGGGGAGGAGGCGGGGCCGGATCCGGAGCCGGGCCACGGTGACGGCAGGCTCGGGGCCGCCGACCTCCAGCTCCGAGAGAGAAACGCCGGGACGCGGCAGGAAGTCCAGGCCGATGGCGCCGATGGCGACGGGCTGCTCCAGCATGGCCTCCGCCCGTGCCGCCACCACCGTTCCGACCCGCTCGGCCGGGATGAGAAGTGCCGCGATCGCCACGGCGGCGACAGCCACGGCGAGGGCGCCCCCGACCGCGATGAGGATGCGACGCACGGTCCCGGGACCTGCCCGCTCAGTCGTCGGTGACCTCCCAGCCGATCTCGACGGGCACCTCGTCTTGGATGGCCTCGTCGAGCTCGATGACGAGGTCCAGCTCGCCGACCTCGCGGATACGACGGGTCGTGAGCTTGCCTCCCGTCGTCGCGTGACCCTTGATCGTCACGACACGGTCCTCGCCGTTCGGCCCGCGCAGACGCAGGGAGCGGCCCTTGCGGAACCGCTTCGCCTCCGGCTCACCTTCCAGCAGCTTGAGCCGCAGCATCATGCCGCGGAGCGGGACGTAGGCCGCGTCGGAGACGCGGAACTTGAATCCGTTCGTGCCACTCATTGTCTGTTCTCGCCACTCGGCCCGACGGTCGGGCCGGATCGGTGCTAGAGCGTATCACGGGCGGCGGCGGGCGTCAATCCGGGCGGGATACTAACATCAGATACGGCGATTAGATACGGCGATTCGATACGGCGATTCGATACTGCGATCAGATACGGCGATTCGATACGGCGAGGGGTGTCATGGGGTATGAGGATCCGTTGGAGCTGGATCGGGAGAGCATGCGTCGCATGGGGTATCGCGTCGTGGACATGCTGGTGGAGCGCGTTGCGGGGCTCGACGACGGGCCGGCGTGGCAGGGTGGGGACCGGGCGGCCATGCGGGACCGGGTCGGCGAGACGGCGCCGGTGGAGCCCGCGTCCTTCGACGCCTTGCTGGACCACCTGGCCGACAACGTGCTCCCCTTCGCCGGCCGTATCGACCACCCCCGCTTCTTCGCGTTCGTGCCGAGCTGCCCCACCTGGCCGGGCGTGCTGGGCGACCTCGTGGCCGCCGGGCACTCCATCTTCCAGGGGACGTGGCTGGAATCGGCGGGCCCGAGCACGCTGGAGCTCCTGGTCCTGGACTGGTTCAAGAGCTGGGTCGGTTACCCGCGCGACGCCGCGGGGCTTCTCACCAGCGGGGGCTCGGCCGCCAACCTGACGGCGCTGGTGTGTGCCAGGGAGGCGTCCGGTCACGAGACGGACGAGGCCGTGATCTATGCCTCCGACCAGGCGCATTCGTCCATGATCCGCGCGGCCCGCATCCTCGGGTTCCGCCCCGACCAGGTGCGCACGGTGGCGGCGGACCGGGAGCAGCGCATGGACCCGGTCGCGCTCCGCACCGCCATCGCCCGGGACCGGGCCGCCGGCCGCGCTCCACTCGTGGTCACGGCGAACGGTGGCGCCACCAGCACCGGCGCCGTGGATCCCCTCGGCGCTCTGGCCGACATGGCGGGGGAGGAAGGACTCTGGCTCCACGTGGACGCCGCCTACGGCGGCTTCGCCGTTCTGACCGAGCGGGGACGGCGGCTCCTGGACGGGCTCGACCGGGCCCACTCCATTACGCTGGATCCCCACAAGTGGCTCTTCCAGCCGTACGAGGCGGGCTGCCTCCTGGTCCGGGAAGGCCGGCGCCTGCCCGAAGCCTTCCACATCATGCCCGACTACCTGCAGGACACCGTCCTCGAAGACGACGACGCGGGCGCCGATGCCGGACCGGTCAACTTCGCCGACCGGGGCGTCCAGCTCACCCGCTACGCCCGGGCCATCAAGATATGGCTCTCCCTCAGGACCTTCGGCTTGGACGCGTTCCGCGACGCCATCGACCACGCCCTCGACCTGACGGAGCGGGCCGAGGCATGGATCCGGGACGCGGACACCCTCGAGCTGCTGTCGCCGGCCCGGCTGGGCGTGGTGTGCTTCCGGAGGACGGCCGGCGCCGGCGAGGACGGTCGGGACGTGGAGCACCGCCTCGAGGCGCGGAACACGGAGCTCGTCCAGCGGCTCTCGGAAAGCGGGATCGGCATGATCTCGTCCACGCGCGTGGGAGGGCTCTACGCGCTCCGGCTCTGCGTCCTGAACCACCGCAGCCGCTGGGTCGATGTGAAGCGCGTCCTCGAGTTCCTGGCCACCGAGGCCGTGGACGGCGGGTTCTGACGGCCCAGCGAAGCGCCCGGACGCCTACGCCGCCCGGGCGCTGTTCCCGCGGGCGCACTGTCCGTCACGCTCCGTCCCCGGACAGCCCATCCGCCTGAACCACCCGGTTCCGGCCCCGCCGCTTCGCTGCGTACAGGGCCTCGTCGGCCCGGGCCACCAGCGTGGCCAGGTCGTCCGCGTCGTCGGGGAAGCTCGCCACGCCGGCGCTCACCGTGAGGGAGCCGCCGGGCTGGATCTCATCGTGTGGGAACGGGTGCTCGTCCACCGCCTTGCGCAGCCGCTCCACGGCCTGGTACGCCTCCTCCGGCGACGCGTTCAACATGATCACCGCGAACTCCTCGCCGCCGTACCGCGCGGCCAGGTCGTGCTTGCGCAGCTCACGCCGCATGATGTCCGCCAGCCCCTTCAACACCTCGTCCCCCGCCGGGTGACCCAGCGCGTCGTTGTAGTGCTTGAACCGGTCCACGTCCAGCATCGCGATCGTGCACCGACCTCCGTACCGGTCCACCCGGTCCAGCTCCACCGACAACCGCTGCTCGAAGTGTCGTCGGTTCGGCAGCTCCGTCAGCGAATCCGTCAGCGCCAGGTCGGACAGCTTGCGGCGCAGATCCAACGCTTCCTGCCGCTCCCGGCGCAGACGCTCGAAGACCCCGCCCGCGTACACGCTCAACACGAGGGTGATCCCCGCGACCGCCGCCTCGAACTCCAGATTCAACGCCACGCCCCGGGACCGGAGCAGCACCGCCACCAGCAGGTACATGGCCGCCATCTGCGCGCTGGCAACCACCACCTCCATGAACCCGCCCAGCCCCGCCACGAACAGCAGCGCCACGAACCAGCCCGGCACCAGCAGGACCCGCAGCTCCGGCGCCACGTACATGTACAGCCCCAGCAACACCACCACCGCCAGCATGGGGGTCATCAGGTAATGCGGGTCCCCCGGCAGGTACCGGTCCAGGCCGAACCGCGCCACGCTCCACACCACACCCTGCACCACCAGCGTCACCACCAGCGCCAGCACCCAGTCCGACAGGCTCATGCGCGTAAACCCCGCCCAGCGCATGACCAGGATCAGCAGCAGCGCGATCAGGAAGCCCAGCGTGCCGAACGCGACACCCCGCGCCTTCGCCCCGGCCAGTCCGCCGTCATCCACGGACACGATCCTCGTTCAGCATTCGTACACCCTCCCCACCCCGATGCCCGTACCACACACAACATACGAGGGACAGGAACCAGGGGTGGACAGATACGCCTCTGCCATTAGCTTCCAGACGCTGCCGGGAGCCCACGCGTCACCGCGTAAGTGACCCGGCACCTTCTTGCACGGCAAGATCACGGAGATGCCGATGGAACAGGTCGACTGCGTACGCTGCGGCGAAACAGGCCGCAAGCTCGCCAAACCACCCCTCCCCAACGAGCTCGGTCAACGCATCCTCGACTCCATCGACCAGTCCTGCTGGGACGAATGGCTCCAGTACCAGACCGCCCTCATCAACCACTACGGCCTCGACGTCCGCGACAGGCGCGCCCGCGCCTTCCTCACCTCCAACATGGAAGCCTTCCTCTTCAAGGAAGGCGACACCGAGAACATCGACACGTCCCGAGAGGGCAACGTCGCCTGGTGACCCGACCACGGCTCCGCTCCTCAACGCTTCGACGCCCTCCCGCGTCTCCTTCCGGACCCACCCGGTCCCCCCGGACATGGACAAACACTGGACAGGATGGTATCGTGTCGCGGCGCGGGGGCAGGGAATGTTGTTGGGATACTGTGGACAGGAGCGACGAGGGCGTGCGGGAGTCGAAAAATGGACATCGGTTGAACGGCCGACGAGGGCGGCGGTGGCTAGGGGGCGTGGTGGCGGCGCTGGCCGTGGCGGTACCGGTGCGTGGGCAGGTGGATCCAGGTGGTGAAGCTGCGGGCGGGGCGGGGGGTGTGGGTGTGCCGCCGGGAGCCATGGCGGAGGAGCGAGCGGGTCCGATCGTGGTGGACGGTCGACTGGCGGAGTCGACGTGGTGGCAGGCGGTGCCCATCACGGGGTTCGTGCAGGGCGAGCCCATCGAGGGTGCACCGGCGGAGCAACCGACGGAGGTGCGGGTTCTGTTCGACGGCGAGGCGATCTACGTGGGTGCGCGGTTGTTCGATGATCGTCCGTCGCGGATCGGGCGGCAGTTGGTGCGGCGGGACGACCGGGGGGCCTTCGACTACTTCGTGGTGTCGCTGGATCCGAACGACGACAACCGGACGGGCTACCAGTTCCAGGTGAGCGCTGCGGGCGTGCAGCGGGACGCGTACCTGTACGATGACACGCGGGAGGACGAATCCTGGGATGCGGTGTGGGAGTCGGCGGTTTCGGTGGATGGTCGTGGCTGGGCGGTGGAGATGAGGATCCCGCTGTCACAGATCCGGTACGAGCCGTCGGACGGGGAGCAGACGTGGGGTGTGAACTTCGAGCGGCGTCGTCTGGCGAGCAACGAGCGGACGTATTTCGCGCTTGAGTCCCGTCGCACGCACGGCAAGGTGAGCCGGTTCGCGGCGCTTCACGGCATCCGGATCCCGGAGAGCGCGCGGCGTCTGGAAGTGCGGCCGTACGCGTTGGCGCGAGCGCACATGGGTCCGTCGGACCCGGGCGATCCGTTCTTCGACGGCTCGGCGGGTGAGGCGGGGATGGGTGCGGACGTGCGGTACGGGATCGGCACGGCGTTCAACCTGGACCTGACGGTGAACCCGGACTTCGGGCAGGTGGAGGTGGACCCGGCGGTGATCAACCTGTCGGCGTTCGAGACGTTCTTCCCGGAGAAGCGACCGTTCTTCGTGGAGGATGCGCGGGTGTTCGACTTCAACCTGTCGGGCCGTCAGAACTCGTTGTTCTACAGCCGGCGCATCGGTCGGGAGCCTCACGGCAGCGATACGGGCGGCGCGGCTCATACGGATGTCCCGGACCAGACCACGATCCTGGGTGCGGCGAAGTTCACGGGTCGGACGTCGAACGGTCTGTCGGTGGGCGCGCTGGCGTCGGTGACGGCGGCGGAGAGGGGCGAGGCGTACTACGCCGGGGAAGACCGCTACGAGAGCTTCGCCGTGGAGCCCCGGTCGTACTACGGGGTGTTCCGTGCGCAGAAGGACTTCAACGACGGCGCGAGCGCTATCGGCGGGATCGTGACGGGCATGGCCCGGGAGCTGCTGGCAGATGGGACGTTCGACGTCCTGCCTCGGGACGCGTACAGCGCGGGTCTGGACTTCGAGCATAGCTGGGCCAACCGGACGTGGGCGTTGACGGGCTTCGTGGCGGGCAGCCTGGTCCGGGGCTCGGAAGAGGCCATGATCGGGATCCAGGAGTCGAGCAACCACTACTACCAGCGTCCGGACGCTACGCGGCTGGCAGTGGACTCGTCGGCGACGTCGCTGGCCGGGGCCGAGTGGCGGCTCGAGTTCGAGAAGCGAAGCGGCCGGCACTGGACGGGTGGCGTGTGGTTGACGGAGCGGACGTCGGGGTTCGACGTGAACGACCTGGGCTACTTCCGCGGCAGCGAGCGGCTGGACGGCGGTGCGCGGGTCTCGTACCAGCAGATCGAGCCGGGCACGCTGTTCCGCGACTACCGCATCAGCCTGTGGACGTACCACAACTGGCGGCACGAGGCGCTGGACGATGCCTGGTCGCTGGACTCGTGGGGCCGGGCCCACAAGGCGGGCATGATCTCGCTGGGCACGCGGGCGACGTTCCTGAACTACTGGGGCGCCAACGTGGACGTGCGGTACCGGCCGGAGGTGTACGCGGACGACCTGACCCGCGGCGGTCCGCTGATGACGGATCCGGCGCGCTGGAGCCTCGGCATCCGGGGCAACACGGACCGGCGACGGGCGGTGACGGTGGAGCCGAACCTGGACTACTCCACCGGGGATGGCGGCACGTCGGTGCGGACGGGGCTGGAGTTCTCGTTCCGTCCGGCTCCGCGGCTGGAGATCGACATCGAGCCGGGGTACGACGTCTCGAACGACTACGCCCAGTATGTCTCCACCACGGACGACCTGGGCTACGCCCCGACGTACGGCAACCGTTACCTGTTCGGCGACCTCCATCGACGCACGCTGTCGCTGGAGACGCGCCTGAGCCTGGCGTTCACGCCCACGCTCACCTTCCAGCTCTTCGCGCAGCCGCTGATGTCGTCCGGCGAATACCTCCGCTACAAGGCGCTGGAAGCGTCCGCGACGTTCGCCTTCGACTACCTGGAGGAGACGTCGGCCTCGGCGAGCGGCGGCGACGTGCGCTGCGACCGGGCCTTCGGCAGGGGCGTGGCATGCCTGCACGACGGCACCCAGTACGTGGACTTCGACGGAGACGGGGTCCCGGACCACAGCTTCGGTGACCGGGACTTCAACGTGGTCTCGCTGCGGGGCAACGCGGTGCTGCGCTGGGAGTACCGGCCCGGGTCGACCATCTTCCTGGTCTGGCAGCAGCGCCGTTACGACAATCGGGGCTTCGGCGACTTCGAGCTGGGCCGGGACGCCGGCGACATGCTGGCGCTGGAGCCGGACAACATCCTGATCCTGAAGGTGAACTACTGGCTGGGTCTGTAGCCGTGGAGCCGGAGATCTCGCGGTTCCGCGTGCGCAGCTACGAGCTCGACTCGCTGGGCCACGTGAACCATGCGGTCTACCTGAACTGGTTCGAGCACGCCCGCATGGAGGTGCTGGAGCGGGTCGGGCTCACGCTGGACGAGCTGTTCCGGCGCAAGTGGCTCCCCACGGTGGTCCGTATCGAGGTGGACTACCGGTCGGAGGCCCGCATGGGCTCGGAGCTCCGGATCGAGACCACGATGGAGGAGCTGCGCCGGTCGAGCTTCGTGATCCGGCAGAAGCTGCTGGCCGAAAGCGACGGGCGGCTCCTTGCCGAGGCGCGTGTCGTG
This sequence comes from uncultured Gemmatimonadaceae bacterium, assembly GCA_964416095.1. Classification (GTDB taxonomy): domain Bacteria; phylum Gemmatimonadota; class Gemmatimonadetes; order Longimicrobiales; family RSA9; genus CAYQCY01. Next base: position 31,633 of record CAYQCY010000007.1, on the reverse strand, counting down.
GCGGTGCTGGTGGGGGCGGACGCGAAGGCCATCCCGGTCCCGGACGAGGTCCGGGAGCGATTCAGGCCGACGGGCTGACCGACAGGTCGTCCGCGGCGACAGGCGCGGGCCGCCCGGGGTCGACCGGCCGGGCCGCCTCCCGTGAACCCGGAACCTTTGGTGCGACATGTCGAGCGTTCCCATCGTCGTCTTCCTGACGCTTCTCGCCCCGTCGGATGCCACGGCCCTCCAGGAGACGTGCCTCCGGTCGAATCCCCAGTGTCTCGAGGTGACCCGGATCATGGAACGCCGGGACGTCCAGCGTGCCTGGGAGTACATCGAGCGGACGGACGAGCGGGCGCTGGACGAGCTGATCATGCTCACGGAGATCCCGGCGCCGCCGTTCAAGGAGGAGCGGCGGGCCCGTCGCTACGCGGAGATGCTCCGGGAGGCCGGCGCGGACTCCGTCTGGATCGACGAGGTGGGGAACGTCGTAGCGCTGCGCCGCGGCACGAAGGGCGGTCGGACGGTCGCCATCGCCGGCCACATGGACACGGTCTTCCCGGAAGGCACGGACGTGACGGTCCGCATGCGGGGCGACACCCTGTTCGCGCCGGGCGTGGGCGACGACACCCGGGGCCTCATCGTGGTGCTGCAGGTGCTCCGGGCGCTGGAGGCGGCGGAGATCGAGACGGAGGCGGACCTGCTCTTCATCGGGACGGTCGGCGAGGAGGGGCTGGGCGACCTGCGCGGGGTGAAGCACCTCTTCCGGGACGACGGCCCCGGCATCGACGCCTGGATCGCCGTGGACGGCGGCGGCGACGACCGCATCGTGCACCGGGCCCTGGGCTCGCGTCGCTACCGGGTGACCTTCCGGGGCCCGGGCGGCCACTCGTGGGGCGCCTTCGGGCTGGGGAACCCGGCCCACGCGCTGGGCCGGGCGATCCGGATCTTCGACGAGGCCGCCGACACCTTCACCGCCGACGGCCCGCGCACCAGCTACAACGTGGGCCGTATCGGCGGCGGCACGTCCATCAACTCCATCCCGGCCGAGTCCTGGATGGAGGTGGACATGCGCTCCGTGAGCCAGGACCGGCTCACGCGGATGGACAGCCTGTTCCGCGCGCACATGCAGCGGGCGCTCGAAGAACAGAACGCGGTCCGTCGGGCGGGGCCGCCCCTGACCGTGGCCGTGGAGCTGGTGGGCGACCGGCCCTCGGGCACCGTGGACCCGTCCACGCCGCTGGTCCGGCGCGCCCAGGCGGCGACGCGGATCTTCGGGGCGGAGCCGCGCCTGACCATCTCCTCCACAGACTCCAACGTTCCCATCTCCCTGGGCATCCCGGCCATCACCATCGGGCGGGGCGGCGAGGGCGGCGACAACCACTCGCCGGATGAGTGGTGGCGGAACGTGGACGGCCACCGGGCCATCCAGCGGACACTGCTGGTACTGGTCAGCGAGGCGGGGATCTGACGGGACCGGGTACCTCTACGAAGATGTCCCCGGGCGCGGCGGCCCCGGGCTGCTTCCGGGCATGGCCTCGACCCAGTGCTCCTCCCGGATGATGGCGGTGGCCGAGCCGGCATGCCGCTGCTCTGCGACCGCCTTCAGGGCGGCGGTGAGGTCGGGTCGACTGCCGTCCCGGGTAAGGCCGCCCACGACCAGGTAGTCGGTATGGGGCTCCACGGCGGTTTCCACGAAGCCGCCCAGGGAGCGCACGGCCCGGGTGCAGGCCTGGTTCGTGCCCTTCGCGAACCGGCCCACCAGGACGAACACGCGGCCCGGGAACACCACCGCCGGGACCGGGTCGTCGAAGGGCAGCCGGTCCAGGAGCGCCGGTGTCACGGGAGCCTCCTCCCCCAGCACCCGCCGGAGCAGCTCCACGAGGTCGGTCCGCTCGTCGGGTCCGATGATGCCGTCCTGGAGGATGGCGCCGAGGCGGGCGGCCAGGACGTTCGCGGGCCACTCCTCCAGCGCGCCCGGGTGGGCGCTCAGCCAGCTGGCCAGCGCCAGCGTCTCGCCTTCCGTGACCTCGCCGTCCGCGATGATGCCCCGGGCCAGCCGCAGCATCTCGCGGATGTGCTCATCCACCTGCCGGGCGTGGGCACGGTCCGACGCATCCCGCGCGTCCGCGTCCCGCATCCGCTCGTCCATGTCAGCACCTCAGGTCAACGGTCGGGCTTCAGGCCCGGGACCCGCCGGGTCACGGACCCGTCCGTCTCCTCGAACTCGCCGCCGTCCTCGCACAGCGCCTCCCCCGGTCGTCCGCCGACAGGGGTGGCGGACCGTACGTATCATGGGCCGACCTCCAGCATCGTAGCCGTGCGGCGGCGCGACGCGACGTGGGAAGGATAGGATGCGGCCATCGTGGCGGTCAATCCGTTCGGGAACGCCGGGCTCCGTGTAGCACCACCAGCAGCAAGGCCAGGCCGAGGACGGTCAGGGGCAGGGTCACCACGGTGGCTCGATAGAGGCTGCGCTGGACCCGTACGGGCCAGAGCGGCCGCCGGGAAGCCAGGTAGCGGACTCGCGGCCCCCACCAGTAACGGAAGGGCGGGATCCGGGAAAGCAGGCCGCTGCTCTCGTCGACCGAGATGACGACGTTGGTGAACAGCGTGCGCCAACCGTCGTCCAGCCGCTCCGGATAGCGAACCGGCCCGCGGAAGAGCGGCCGAACCGCATCGTGCTCGCCGCGTCGCAATGCCTCGTGGATTTCCGCTGCGCCCAGCAGCCGGCCGTCCCGCTCGAAGGAAACGTGGAACGTCGGATCGTAAACGACCCAGCGGCCGTTGACGAGCACCTCCGTCGTGACGTGGGTGTCCAGGGCGTGCAGCGGGGTACGCCAGAGATGCACGATACGGCTCCGGTGGCCCGCGGCGGCCAGGACGTTGTGGTAGAGCAGGGAGAGGTCGCCACAGAGGACGCCGCCCCCGTTCCGGGCGTACTCCAGGGTGGCGTACGGGGCGCCGACATCGTGTGGCGCGCCGGCTCCCGCGGCGGATGCCTGGTTCATGAGCCAGGCCAGCAGCGAATCGGGCGACGCCGAGGTCAGCCGGTCCAGCTCGGCGGCGAAACGTCGCTGGTCTCCGGGCACGGGCACCGGTGCGCCCCGACCGAGGGAGTCGAAGGCCGCGGGCGGGACCCCTTCCAGCCGGGTCAGGGCCGGCACCCGCCAGAGCAGCCCCAACCCCAGCACGTCGGCGACGATCAGCGCGATCAGCACGACGCCGAGGACACGCGCCAGCCGCTCCGTACGATCCGGCTTCGAGTGGGACACCATGCGGACGCTAGCGCCGGCGCGGTGTTCCGGCGTCCGCGACGGTGCGGATGCCACTGCGTTCCGGGCTCAGCCCACGGTTTGCGTTGTCCTCGGCGATGGCAGGCCTCCGGGAGCAGCGGGGCAAGGGACGCCGGGCCGCAGCGTGTCGGTCCGGGAGCCAGGCGAAGTTAGGCCGCGCTCGCGCGGGCGGTCAACGGTGTTCCCGCGCGGCGTTGACCCTCCCGTCGCCTCGTCGCACCTTCCGGCCATGCCGACGGATCCGCTGCAGGACCTCGAGCTCCTGGTCCAGGCCCGGTACGGGCTCATCGTGCTCCGCACGGGGGAGGAGGACCGCGCCCGGTCCCTCCTGCTCCACCTGGCCGACCGCCTGGGCGTGCCGTACTTCGAGTGGGCCCGCACCAAGGGGCTCCGGCGCCAGGACGTGGAGACGCCCCAGTACGGGACCACGGACCCGACCAAGGCCCTGAGCCACGTCGAGTACGCCAGCTTCCCGGCCATCTACCACTTCCGGGGGCTGGGCCCGTTCCTCCAGGACGCCACGGTAGCGGCCGCGCTCAACGACGCGGCCCACACCTACACGAAAGGCAACGGGGCGGTAGTCCTCACCGGCACGGACATCGAGCTCCCGGCCGCCGTGAAGGACGAGGCGGCGGTCGTGGACCTCGCCCCGCCGTCGGACCAGGACTACCGGGAGCTCCTCGGCCAGATCCTGCGCGACATCTCGGCGCGACGCCGGGTCAGCGTGGACCTGACGCGGAAGCAGCTGAACAAGCTGTACGCCAGCCTGCGCGGCCTGACCCTCATGGAGGCGCAGAAGGTCCTGACGAAGGCCATCATCGAGGACGGCAAGCTGGGCGTGGACGACCTGCGCGCGGCCATCGACGCCAAGAAGCGGATCGTCGAGCGGGACGGCCTGCTGGAGTACTTCCCGACGGAGGCGACCATGGCGGACATCGCCGACCTCCGCGGGCTGAAGGCGTGGCTGGCGAAGCGCCGGCTCATCATCGCGGAGCCGGAACGGGCCGAGGAGTTCGGCCTCGAGTTCCCGAAGGGCCTGCTCCTGGTGGGCGTTCCGGGGTGCGGCAAGAGCCTGTCCGCCAAGGCGGTGGCCACGGAGTGGAACCTGCCGCTGCTCAAGCTGGACCCGGGCAACCTGTACAACAAGTACATCGGCGAGAGTGAGAAGAACTTCAAGCGGGCGGTGAAGACGGCGGAGGGCATGGCCCCGGTGGTGCTCTGGATCGACGAGCTGGAGAAGGCCTTCGCCCAGGGCGGCACCGAGGACGGCGGCGTCTCCACCCGCATCCTGGGCACTTTCCTCTCCTGGCTCCAGGACCGGCGCGGCGACGTCTTCGTGGTGGCCACCGCCAACCAGGTCGAGAAGCTGCCGCCCGAGTTCCTGCGCAAGGGCCGCTTCGACGAGATCTTCTTCGTCGACCTGCCCGAGGCCGGCACGCGGCGTGTCATCTTCGAGATCCACCTGAAAAAGCGAGGCCAGGACCCGGCGGCCTTCGACCTGGACCGGCTCGCTGCGGCCAGCGAAGGGTTCTCCGGCGCCGAGATCGAGCAGGTCGTCCTCTCGGGCCTCTACACCGCCTTCGCCGGCGACGGCGCCCTGGACACCTCGACGCTCCTCTCCGAGCTCGCGGGGACGAGACCCCTGTCCCGCATGATGCGCGAGCGGATCGACCGGCTCCGCGCCTGGGCCGGCGACCGGACGATCTCCGCGCAGTAGACCACCCCGACCTCGCTCGCCGGCCCGACGGGCCGCGCGATCAGCCGGTGTCGGGCCGCCGACACGACAATCTTGACCCCGCTTCGTTGTGCGACCTACCATGGACCAGCGGGCGATCCCCACCCGCGTTCCCGTGGCCAGGAGAAGGCATGCCCAGGGTGCGGCTCACCTTCGCCGTGGGATGCGCGCTGGCGCTGGCCGGCACGCTGTCCGCCCAGCAGGAGCGCGCCGGCCAGTGGATCGAGATCCTGGAGCCGGTGGAATGGACCGGAACCGCGACCCGGGGCCTGACGGTCCGGGAGCGGCAGTCGGTACGGGTGGTGGGTCTGGTCCGCCACCCGAGCGGCGTGGCCCGGGTGCTCATCAACGGCGCTCGGGCGACCCTGTCCACGAGCCCTGACGGCGCGACGCGGTTCGTGGGCTACGTGCCGGTGACGGCCGGCACGGAGCGCGTCGAGATCACGGCGTACACGCCCGACGGGCGGCCGCTGGCCCGGGGGTTCGACGTGCGGCCGGTGGCCGCGGAGCAGGCGTACGAGGATCCCGCCGCGGCCTGGCGCGAAGCCGGCGAGCGCTGGGCCGTCGTCGTGGGGGTCAGCACGTACCGGGACTCCCTCATCGTGCCGCTGCGCTTCGCCGACGACGACGCCCGGGCCGTGTACGACTTCCTGGTCTCCGAGCACGCGGGGCTGGGCGGGTTCGAGCCGGACCACATCGCCCTCCTGCTGAACGAAGACGCCACCTTCCGCAATGTCCGCACCGCGCTGTTCACCTTCCTGAAGAGCGCCACGGAGGAGGACCACGTCTTCATCTACTTCGCCGGCCACGGCGCTCCGGATCCGGACCGGCCGGACGAGCTGTACCTCCTCACCTACGACACGGAAGCCGACAACATCTCCGGCACCGGGTTCCCGATGGAGCAGGTCCAGGACGCCGTCCGCAGGACGTACGCCCGGGACATCCTCGTGGTGACGGACGCCTGCCACTCGGCCGGCGTGGGCGGTCAGGTCGCGGTCCGGGCCGGCGGCGTGAGCAACCTCATCAACGCGAGCTTCCTGGACCAGCTCCAGGCCAGCACGGGCGGCATCGCGGTGTTCACGGCCAGCGAAGCGAACCAGTACTCGCAGGAAGGCGAGGAGTACGGCGGAGGCCACGGCATCTTCACGTGGACGATGCTCCAGGCGCTCCGGGGCGCGGCGGACGTGGACGGCGACCGCATCGTCACCCTGGGCGAGATGATGGAGCACACCCGGGATCGGGTCCGGCGCCAGACGCGCAACGCCCAGATCCCGACCATCGGGCAGACCGCGTTCGACCGGGCGCTGCCCATGGCCATCGTGCCGGAGGGCCTCGAAGGCCTCGCCGCCGTGCCGGTGACGGGGCCGCCCCCGCTGCCGGAGATCTTCCAGGCGCCGCCGGATCCGGAGCCCGAGCCGGAGGCCCGGAGCGGGGCCGCCGGCGCCCGGCTCCTGAGCCCGACCGGCGCCGCCGTGCGGAGCCTGGTCATCCCCGGTCTCGGCCAGGCGTACACCGGTCGGCCCGCGCTGGGCGCGCTCTTCTTCGGCGCCGCCGGCGGCGCCCTCGCGTTCGGGATGCTGTCGGAGAAGACGACCATCGAGTGCCTGGACGCGTCGGCCGGGTCCACCTGCCCGCCCGACCAGGTCAGGGACCGGATCGTGGAGCGCCCGTACCTGGCCCCGTCCATCGGGGCGGCCGCCGCGCTGGCCGTCATCGGCGCGTGGGACGCCTACCGTGCCGCACGACGCCGGAACGAGGCCGCGCTGGCCGCGCACCGGGCTTCCGGTCCCACGCTCGCGCTCCACGCCGTCGAGACCGACGGACGCCGCGTCCGCTTCCACCTGCTCCGATGGACCTTCTGACCCGGACACGCCTGGGGCTGGCGGCGCTGTTCGCCGTCGCGGCCTGCTCCGACACCGTCGTCGAGACGGTGCCTATCGAGACGTTCGAGCTGGCCGTCACCGACACGGCCGTGGAGGTCGGTGACTCCGTGCAGCTCCCGGTGTCCGTCACCGACGACCAGGGCAACGCCCTGTCCGGACGCGCCGTAGCCTGGTCGTCCGGCGATGCGAGCGTCGCGACGGTGAACCAGCAAGGCTGGGTGGAAGGCGTCGCCGTCGGCACGACGCAGGTGACCGCAACGGTGGCGTCCTTCTCGGACTCGGCGGAGGTGGAGGTCCTGCCGGTCTCCGTACGGGAGGTCGAGCTGGACCGGGACCGGGACACCCTCTTCGTGGCCGGGACGACCCGGCTGGTCGCCACGCTGCGCGACCGGGACGGCAACGTGCTGGCGGGCGAGGCCGCGTGGTCCAGCACCGACACGTCCATCGCCGTGGTGCGGCAGGACGGCGGCGTCCTCGCCGTGGGGCCCGGCACCGTGTCCATCACCGCCTCCGCGGACGACGCCTCCGCGTCCGTGCTCCTCACCGTCCGCGGGACCCGCGTGTGGGCCGGTGCGGAGCACACCTGCGCACTTGACGAGACCGGCACCGCCTACTGTTGGGGGCAGAACGACGCGGGCGAAGTGGGCGACGGCTCGACGACGAGTCGGACATCGCCGGTTCCGGTCTCGGGCGGCCACGCCTTCCGCCAGCTCGCGGTGGGCTCCGGCCACACCTGCGGCGTCACGACGGACGGCGCGGCCTACTGCTGGGGTGTCAACGACTACGGGGAGCTCGGCGACGGCACGCACACGCCCCGGACGCAGCCCCGGCAGGTCCTGCTGCCCGGCGGCGTCGTACTGCGCTTCGTCACGGCCGGGTCGGACCACACCTGCGGACTGACCGTCGACGGCGCGGTACTCTGCTGGGGCTCGAACGACGAGGACCAGCTCGGCGACGGCTCGGGCAGCGGCAGCACGATTCCGGTGGCCGTCGAGCTGTCGGGCGCGGAGATCCGATCCGTCGTCTCGGGAAGCTATCACAACTGCGCGGTCGACTGGGACGACCGGCTGTACTGCTGGGGCGAGAACACCTTCGGCCAGATCGGCGACGGCTCGACCACGAACCGACCGACCCCGGTGGAGATCCTGGCCCCCGATACGGCCGGCTACCACCTCGTCTCCCCGGGCGATGCACACACCTGCGCCCTGACGACGGACGGCGCCGCCTACTGCTGGGGCGCGAACGACGCATCGCAGCTCGGCGACGGGACCTCGACGGCCAGCACGACGCCCGTCGCCGTGAGCGGCGGCCACGCGTTCACGATCCTCTCCACCCGTGGCTACCACGCCTGCGGCGTCACGACGCTGGGCGCCACCCTGTGCTGGGGCGACAACGACTACGGCCAGCATGGCAGCGGTGACGCGGAATCCACGGCGTTGCCCACCGCCTCCGCGGTGGGCCTGGACGTGGCGTGGCTCTCGGCGGGACTGAGTCACACCTGCGCCGTGGACGACGGCATCTACTGCTGGGGCGACCGCGGCGTGGGCAAGGTCGGCGACGGCAGCACCGCCATGACGCTGACACCCGTGTCCGTCTCGGGCGGCCTGAGCTTCGCCACGGTCAGGACCGGGTTCTACTCCCACACCTGCGGCGTCACGACGGACGGCGATGCCTACTGCTGGGGCTCCAACGACGCCGGCCAGCTCGGCGACGGCGGGTCCGCCGACAGCACGGTGCCGGTCGCCGTCGCCGCGGGCGCCGACACCACCTTCGCCGTGGTGACGCGGCCGGGCTCGTCGTTCTCGTGCGGCCTCACCACGGACGGCTCGGCGTTCTGCTGGGGCGGGAACTGGTCCGGCCAGCTCGGGGACGGCTCGTTCACCGATCGGGCCACGCCGGTGCGCGTGTCCGGCGGCCTCGTGTTCGACACCATCGCGGGCGGCTACGAGCACGCCTGCGGCATCGCGAACGATGGTGGACTCCTCTGCTGGGGCTACAACTGGTCCGGTCAGGTCGGCGACGGCAGCACGACGGACCGGGGCACGCCCGTCCAGGTCATGAGCGGCACCACCTTCACCGCGGTGGCGGCGGGGAGCGGCCACACCTGCGCCATCGCGACCGCCGGCTCCCTCTACTGCTGGGGCGACAACAGCGAGGGGCAGCTCGGGGACGGCACCACCACGGACCGGACCACGCCGGTGGACGTCACGCCCGCGGGCGCGACCTTCACGGAAGTCGCCGCCGGCAACGCCAACACCTGCGCCATCGGTGACGACGGCTCCGCCTACTGCTGGGGCACGAACTGGGACGGCGAGGTCGGCAACGGCGCGACCACCGCGCGGGAAACGACGCCGGCGACGGTCTCCGGGGGTTACGCTTTCGCCGCCATCAGCGTGGGCGATGGACACACCTGCGGCGTCACCACGACCGGGACGACGCTCTGCTGGGGCCGCAACGACCGGGGTCAATACGGCACCGGCACCACCGTCGCGAGCACGACGCCCGTCGAAGCGCCCACCGGCGTAGCGCCCGGCGCCCTCGACGCGAACGCCGAGTACACCTGTGGCATCACCGCCGCGGGCAGCGCCTCGTGCTGGGGCCACCGCGAGTACGGCCTGCTGGGTGATGGTCTCTCCGCGTACGCCCTGAGCCCGGTCGCCATCCTCCTCCCCTGATCCGGCCTCGACCGGCCGCGATTGCCCCACCTCCACGCCGTACCTATTGTCCCGATCCGCCGGTCCCACGAACACGTGGAGAGGCGGCGAGACGGGGCGCGGAACCGCATTCCACGACGCCAGCCATTCAGCGAAGTCTGCGAAAGGAATGACCCGAGAAGTGGAGCACGACCCGGACACCGTGGCGGCCCTGGACGAGGACGCGGAGCCCGTGGATACGTCGGAGCTGGTGGATACGGAGCCCATCGAGGCCGACGTCGTGCTCTTCGACCTCGACGGCACGCTGGTCGACACCATGCGGCTCTACATGCAGTGCTACCGGGAGGCGGCGGAGCCGTACATCCGGACGGACCTGACGGAGGAGGAGATCCGGTCCCACAAGCCGCGCTCGGAGGTCCGGTTCCTCCAGTACCTGACCGAGCCCGAGGACTTCGAGGACTGCCTGGCCGACTTCTACCGGATCTACGAGGAGCGCCACGCGGAGTTCTTCGACGGGATCTACCAGGGCGTGCCGGAGCTGCTGGAAGCGCTGCGCTCGGCGGGACGGACGGTGGGCATCGTGACCGGCAAGAGTCGCCGGTCCTTCGAGGTCACCGCCGCCGCCGTGGCCCTGGGTCCCTTCGACGCACTGGTCCTGGATGACGACGTGGCCGAGCCCAAGCCCCACCCCGAAGGGCTGCTCCAGGCGCTGAAGGCGCTGGACGCCGATCCGGACGACGCCATCTACGTGGGCGACACCATGGGCGACATGGAGGCGGCCGCCTCGGCGGGGATCCGGGGCGTCGCCGCGCTCTGGGCCAACCGCCGCAAGCCGGTTCGCCAGCGTCGCTACGCCGAGCTGGCCCGGGCGGCCGGCGCCACGGTGGTCGCCACCCCCGAGCAGCTCGCGCGCCGGCTCGGGCTGCGGGAGGACTGAGCGGCCCGTGCACGGAATACGGGACCCGGGCCGAGGTATCGGTACGGCACCGGAACCGCGACATTGCCAGCATGCTCTTCCGCCTGTTCCTGCTCTTCATCGGGCTGCCGCTCATCGAGCTGGCGTTGCTCATCCAGCTCGGCCAGTGGGTGGGCCTGCTGCCCACAGTGGGCCTCGTCGTCCTCACCGGCGTCGTGGGCGCCGCCCTCGCCCGCAGCCAGGGGTTCCGCGTCTGGATCGCCATCCAGCGGGAGCTCCAGCAGGGCCGCATGCCGATGGGCGAGCTCATGAACGGCCTGCTCGTGCTCGCCGGCGGCATCGTCCTGCTCACGCCCGGCCTCATCACCGATGTCCTGGGCCTGCTCCTGCTCCTGCCGGGGACCCGCGCGGCCTTCCTGGCGTACCTCCGCAGACGCATGGAGCACATGCTCCGGACCGGCCGGGTCGACGTGGTGACGTTCATCCGGTGAAGAACCTTCAGCTTTCAGCAACCAGTGGCCTGGCCACCGGCTCGTCTGGATGCACGGGCCCGGGCAACCGGCGATGCGTTCGAGTCCGGGAAGACGACCGGTGAGATGGACGTAGGCAGAACGTGGTGGGAGCCGGAAGGTCCGAGCTGATCGCTGATGGCTGACCGTACTCCAACGCACCTGCAACGCGAGCCAACATGATCCGCAAACAGACCCGTATCGTCCTGTTGTCGAGCACCCTCTTCATCGCCGTCGCCTGCGCCTCCTCGGAGCCGGTCCCCGTGGAGCCCGCGCCCCGTACCGAGGCGCTGATGCCGTCCGAGCTGGTCCGGCCCATCCCCTACCCCGTGCTGGAGACGCCCCGGTTCCGGCGGGCGGTGGAGAACGGGACGCGCACCCGGACCGGCGCCCCGGGCTCCGACCACTGGACCCAGCACGCCGAGTACGACATCCAGGCGACGCTGGACCCGGAGACGGCGACGCTCACGGGCACCGGCCGGATCCGGTACCACAACCGGTCCCCGGACACCCTGGCGGTGCTCCGGATCCATCTGCGCCAGAACCTCCACGCCGAGGGTGCGGTGCGGAACCGGAACGTGCCCGTCACCGGCGGCATGCGGGTGAGGCGGGTCGTCGTGCAGGGGAACGAGATGGAGGTCGACCCGGACGACCGCTTCGGGACCGTGGTGACGGTGGCGCTGCCCGACTCGCTGCCGCCACTCTCCAGCGCCGACCTCGAGATCGACTGGTCGTTCCGGGTGCCGCCGGCGCCGAACTCGCGCATGGGCACGGACGGACAGGTCTACTTCCTGGCGTACTGGTACCCACAGCTCGCCGTCTACGACGACGTGCGCGGCTGGGTCGCCGACCCGTACATGGGCGCCGGCGAGTTCTACATGGGCTACGGCGACTACGACGTCGCCCTCACCGTCCCCGAAGGCTGGCTCATCGGCGCCACCGGCGTCCTCGAGAATCCGGACGAGGTCCTCTCGGAGCGGACCCGGGACCGGCTGGAGGCGGCTGCGCTGGACACGGTGGTCCACGTGGTCGGTGCCGATGAACGCGGCGGCGACGCCACCGCCGACGCGGAGGACGGCACGCTGACCTGGCGGTTCCGGGCCGAGAACGTGCGGGACTTCGCCTGGGGCACCTCCGACGACTACGTGTGGGACGTCAGCCGCACGGGCGTGGGCGACGCCGACGGCGACGGCACGGACGACACCGCGGCGATCCACGCCTTCTACCGACCCGACCGCACCGTCTGGCGCAACGCCGCGGAGTTCGCGGCCCACGCCATCGCCTTCCACTCGGGCTACGTGTTCCCGTACCCGTACCCCCAGGCGACGGCCATCGAGGGCATCATCGGCGGCGGCATGGAGTACCCCATGATCACGCTCATGGGCGGAGGCAACGACCCGGAGCGGTTCTACGGCCTCACGGCCCACGAGCTGGGCCACATGTGGTTCCCCATGGTGGTGGGATCCGACGAGAAGACGTTCACCTGGATGGACGAGGGGCTGACCAGCTTCATCGACAACCAGGCCTCCCACGCCCGGTGGGGAGCCGAGCCGGGCATCAGCAGGAGCTACCTCCACATCGCCGGATCGGGCCTCGAGGTGGAGATGATGCGTCACGCCGACCGGTACCCGCTGGGCACGCCGGCCCGGGGCATCGCCGGCTACGGCAAGCCGGCCTCCGTCCTGCACATGCTCCGGGCCATGCTCGGCGAGGAGACCTTCAACGAGGCGTTCCGGCTGTACGGCGAGCGATGGCACTACCGCCACCCCATGCCGTACGACTTCTTCAACACCGTCGAGGACGTGGTCGGGGAGGAGATGGACTGGTTCTGGACCACCTGGTTTTACACCACGTGGCACCTGGACCATGCCATCGCCGAGGTCCGCACCGTCGAGGGCACCACCACGATCACCATCGAGGACCGGGGGCTGGCCCCCATGCCGGTGATGCTCGCGGTGACGCGGGAGGACGGCTCGGTCGAGCGCCTGGAGGTGCCGGTGGAGGTCTGGCTGGCGGGAACCCGGAGCCACACCCTCGAGCTCGAGGCCGAGCCGGCCATCACCCGGGTCGAGATCGATCCCGAGGGGGACTTCGCCAACACGGACCGCTCCAACAACGTCTGGGAGCGCTAGACGTCCAGCGGCCGCACGTTGACGGCGCCCGCCAGCCGATCCACGTCCTCAGCCCGGATCAGCTCCAGGCCCTCGCCGAGGAGCGCCGCCGTGCCCGCCGCCACGCCGCGGCGCAGGACGTACGGCGCCTCGGCACCCTCGTCCAGGGCGCCGATCACCGCGGCCAGGAACGCATCTCCGGCACCCACGGCGCTGCCCTCGACGGCCAGCGGAGCGTCGGCGTGCCACACGCCCTCGTCCGTGGCGCAGACCGCGCCCCGGGAGCCCAGCGTGACCGACGCCCAGGCCGGCCCGAAGTCCAGGAGGTCCCGGGCCGCCGCGCCGGCGGACTCCACGGACGCCACCGGCCTCTGGAGGAGCCGGCCGGCCTCGTGGGCGTTGGGAACGAGCAGGTCGCACCCCGATGCTGCCGCAAGCTGCAGGGCCGCCCCGTCGCAGTCCGGGACGAAGCGCCGACGCGTGCGCCGGGTCTCGGCGCCGAGCCGCGCGTAGAAGTCCTCCGGCAGCCGGGCCGGCAGCGACCCGCAGCAGGCCAGCCAGCGGGCACCCGTCAGGGAGTCCAGCACGGCCTCGGCCAGGGCGTCCTGCTCGGCCGCGGACAGCTCCCTGCCCCGCGGGTTCAGGAGCAGGTTCCGCTCGGTGCCTTCCTCCCGGACCCCCACGAAGATCCGGGTCTCGGACCGCACGTCCACGACCCGGACCGGCGTCCGCTCCGCCTCGAGCATCGCCCGGAGCTGCGACCCGACGATCCCGCCCAAAGGCACCACGGCAACCGTCTCCATGCCCAACGCGCGGGCCGCCCGGGAAACGTTCACGCCCTGCCCGCCCGGCCGGATCCGGGGCGGATCCAGGCGGTTCGCATCGTCCCACACCAGCGCCTCCGCCTGGAAGAGCAGGTCGAGGGAAGGGTTGGGGGTGACGGTCACGAGCATGGCCGAGCGTCCGCGGGCTAGACCTTGATGAAGACGTCCCTCTGGTACAGCACCGTCATGATCACGAGCCAGAAGAGCACGTAGCTGAGGGCGAAGGCCAGCGACGCGTTCTTCGGCGCCAGCAGCGGTTCGAAGACGTGGTCGTAGAGGTACGGCTTGAGCGCCACGGGCCCGCGTCCCTGCACCGGGGTCACGGTGATCATGCCGAGGAGCCGCGCGCCGAGGCTCGAGAGGAAGAATGCGGCGATGGCGTTCATGCCGTAGATCACGAAGGGCTTCGCCCACAGCCCCCGGCCCTTCATGTCGATCAGGAAGTAGAACAGCGCCAGCAGCACCGCGGCGAAGCCCGAAGTGAAGAGGACGTACGAGCTGGTCCACAGGCTCTTGTTGATGGGGAAGGCGAGGCCCCAGAGCAGGCCCAGCCCCAGGGCCACGGCGCCCGCAGCCGCCAGCCCCGTCACGATCTTCCACGAGCCGCGACCCGACCGCAACCACTTCCCGGTCAACGCGCCGGTCAGCACCGTGCCGACTGCCGGAAGCGTGGACAGCAGCCCTTCCGGGTCCCACGTCCGTGACTGGGACCACAGGTGCTCCGTGCCGAACACCGCACGGTCCAGCCACGCGCCCAGGTCCTGGCCCGGCAGCAGCACGCCGGCCGCACCACCCGGCGGCGGCACGAACATGAGCAGCGCCCAGTAGCCCAGCAGCACCGCCGCCGTCACCGCGGCCCAGACCCGCCACCCGGTGTACGCGACGATGGGCGCCGCCACCAGGTACGCCAGGCCGATGCGCTGGAGCACGCCGGGGAAGCGCATGGAACCGATGTCGTACCGGGGGAACCCGTGGAGCACCAGCCCGAGAGCGATGAGCACCAGCGACCGCTTCACGATCTTCTTGAGCAGGGCCATGTCGTCCTGGCCCGTCTTCCGCCGCTTCGCGAATGAGTACGTCATGGCCACGCCCATGATGTACAGGAAGAACGGGAAGATCAGGTCCGTCGGCGTCCAGCCGTGCCACTCGGCGTGGCGGAGCGGCGCGTAGACGTGAGACCAGCTCCCGGGGTTGTTGACCAGCAGCATCGCGGCAATCGTCGCGCCGCGGAACGCGTCCAGCGAGACCAGGCGCTTGCCGGGATCGCCCCGGACGCCCTCGGCCAGGTAGCCCGTCTTGGTGCGCGGCCCGGCGATGGTCGCCGGTTGGGCCGCGCTTGCGACGTCGGGATCGTTCATCGACGCCCTACGACGAACCCACGCCCTCCGTGATCGTGCCTTCCTCCTCGTCGTCGTGATCGCCCCACTTCTCGAACCAGTAGCGGTGGTAGAGCTGGGTGCGGAGGAAGTTGGACGGCGTGGACATGGTGCCGTGCCACTCGTTCTCGAACCGGACCATGGCCGTGGGGACCTTCCGCATCTTGAGCGCCTGGTAGAACTCCTCCGTCTGGGACATGGGCGTCCGCAGGTCGAGCACGCCGGTCATGAGCATGGTCGGCGTCGTGACGTTGCCCACGTACATGATGGGCGAGCGCTCCAGGTACTCGGACGGGTCCTCCCAGAACGGCTCGGCGAAGTTCGAGTACCAGTACGGCCCGTCCGTCGTACCGACGAAGCTCATCCAGTTCGTGACCACGCAGTTCGCCGATGCGGCCCGGAACCGGTCCGTGTGGCCGACGATCCAGGAGGTCAGCACCCCGCCGCCGGAGCAGCCGTAGACGAACATGTTGTCGTCGTCGATGTAGCCCCGGTTGATGACCGTGTCGACGCCGGCCATGAGGTCGTCGTAGTCCTTGCTCGGGTAGGCGTTCTTGATGGCGTTGCCGAACGCCTTTCCGTAGCCGGCGCTGCCCCGGGGGTTCGTGTACAGCACGACGTACCCGTTGGCCGCATGCTCCTGCCATTCGAAGTCGAAGCCCACGCCGTACATGCCGTGGGGTCCGCCGTGGATGGCGAGCATGAGCGGGTACCGCTGGGACGGGTCGAAGTCCGGCGGCTTCACGATCCAGCCCTGAATGCGGTAGTCGTCCACCGAGCCGTACCAGATCTCCTCGACCGCGCCGAGGGCGCGGCCGGCCAGCACGTCGTCGTTCACGTGGGTGAGCTGGGTCACGTTCCCCGGCCGGCGCAGCTCGAAGACGACGACGTCCTCCGGGTCCAGCGGGCTGGTGCGGGTGGCCACTGCGCGGCCGGCCCGGATGTCATCGACGTCGAGCTGGTGCGCGCCCTCCGTCACTTTCCGGACCCGGCCCCGCAGGTCCACGTAGTACAGGTTCGCCTCGCCGTGCTCCCGTACGTTGAAGTAGACGCCGCCGTTGTCCGCGGCCCAGATGAGTCCGCGCGGTGACCGGTCCAGATCGGCCGTCAGGCTGCGGACGTTGGAGCCGTCGGCGTCCATGACGTAGAGGTGGGACACGTTGTAGGTGTCGTCCGTCCAGTCGTAGCCCGTGTAGGCGATGCGGCGTCCGTCCGGCGAGACGACGGGGCCCGAGTCCGGGCCGTGGCGCGTGGTGAGCTGCCGGATCTCGCCGGATGCCACATCGACGGCGTAGACCTCCGATTCGCGGATCTGGTACTCGGCGTCCTCCTCGCGGAGCCCGGAGAAGTAGATGGTGCGGCCGTCGGGCGACCATTCAGGCGAGCCGTGGTCGTAGTCGCCGCTCGTGATCTGGCGCGGCGTGCCGCCGTCGGCGGGGACCACGAAGATGTGGCGGTGGCCCTCCTCGGTGAAGCCGACCCGGTCCCGGGAATAGTCGACCCGCTCGACGATCCTGGGCGAGGCCGTCCAGTCGGCACCCTCCGGCCGGGACGGCATGTCGATGTTCCAGCGCGTCTTGTCGGGGACGAGCATGGTGAAGGCGATCCAGTCGCCGTCCGGCGACCAGGCCAGCCCCGACGGCGACTCGGTGATCCGCGTGATCTGGGACGTGGCACCCTCGGCGTCCATCCAGCGCACGAAGATCTGCGTGCCCTCCGGCTCGCCCCGGGCCATGTAGGCGATCCGGGTCCCGTCCGGCGACCACTGCGGTGAGGACCCGTCCACAAGGAACCGGTGCCGGGTGCCGTCGGCGTTCACCATCCACAACGACGACTCCCAGCGGTCGTTCATCTTGTCCACCCACCGCCGGGTGTAGATCACCTGCTGTCCGTCCGGCGACAGGCGCGGGCTCGAGACCCGCTCCCATTCGAGCCAGAGGTCGAGGGTCAGGCGGTCGGACGTGGTGGTCTGGGCGGTGGCCGGGGCAGCGACAGCGAGGAACAGAATGGCGAAGGCCGCGCGGCGCATGGGTCCCTCCGGGGTTTGGTGTGGCTGGACGGGTACGATGGGGCGATGGGCAGACCGGCGCAATCGCGGGCCGGGGACCCGGAGAGGACGCCGGGCCGGCGCTCGCCGCCGGAGGGAACGGCACGAGGTCGGCCGGTCCCGCCCTACGGTGTGAGCCCCGCCTGGTAGCTCAGCAGGAACTCCAGTACGTGGGAGACCTCGATGATGTCCTCCCCGACGTACCGGATCGAATGGGCGTCGGTCCGCTCGATCCCCGGCATGAGCGCCGCGACCTGGGACGGCCGGTAGTTTTTGTACGTCAGGTCCAACGTGACGGGCGTGTCCAGCACATGGGGCTCGAAGTCGTCCAAACGCCGGAGCGCGGCCTCGACCTTCTCCCGGATCAGCCGCCGGCCCGCGGCCGGCGTCAGCGTCGTCGCCGCGTGGAAGCTGATGGCCCACTTCACCACGGCGCCCTCCACGTCGCGCAGAATGGCCCGCGCCTCCTCGATGATGGCGTCGTCGCCGGAGATCATGACGACGGGCACGCCGAAGTGGCCGGCGATGGCGGCGTTGAGACCCGTCTCCGACACCGCGACGCCGTTCAGCGCGACCCGGGCCAGGTTGCCGCTGGACATGGTGTGGGCCCGGACGCCTTCGGGGTTCGTCGTGGCCGCGTGGTAGCCGATGAAGACGGCCGCGTCGAAGGTTTCATCGATCCCCTCCATCATCATCAGCGGTCGCGGCCACGATCGGACCACCATGACGTCGTCCGGTAGCCGCTCCAGCAGCAGGTTCTGCCCGTTGCCGTGGGAGTCGCTGATGAGGAACTCGGTGGCGCCCGCCGCCCGCGCACCCTCGATGGCCGCCAGCACCTCGTCCGTCATCACCTCCCGGAACGCACGGTACTCGAAGCCGCTCGGCCCGAGCTGCTCGCCGGTCACGGCACCGGTGAGACCTTCCATGTCGGCGGAGATGTAGACCTTTAGGCCGTCCTGGGCGGTGGCGGGGAGCCCGCACACCAGGGACAGCGCGACGACGACCAGGATCTGAGCGAACCGATGCGTCACGGGGCACCTCGAGCGATTGGAGGGGTCAGAAGCCGCCCGGCCAAAGTGCCGGTTGCCCCTCCGGCCCGCTACCCCGCCGCCAGGATGGGCCGGATCGCCTCCGCGTACGCCGCGCTGTCCGCGTCCGCCGTGACCAGCTCGATCTGGTCCGGCCCCGTAACCCCCAGCCCCAGCTCCACGGCCCGCGCCATCTGCTCCTGCTGGAAAATGGGCGTGCCCATTATGGCTTCGTTGGAGCCGAGCTCCTTCAGGATGGCCAGGCCCACGGCGTCGATGGCGATGGGGTCGTCGCCCGCCAGTACCACGTTCGCCTGGCGCAGCTCGCCCCGGGACGGTCCGCCGTCCGTGAACGCCTCCACCCCGTCCACCACGATGAGACCGGGCTCGAAGCCCGTGTTCAGCTCGGCGATCATGCGCCGCATGTCCGGCGACCGGTGCATGGGACGGCGGATCGGCTCCGGTGTGAGGCCCACGCTTAGCTTGAGCGACATGGTGAACACGCCGCCGTACTGGTGTGTCTTGAGGCAGCAGGTGGCGACGTTGTACTCGGCATCCACCACGTGCCGGGGCAGCCAGAAACCCTCGGGCCAGTGGGTCCCTGCCGGGCCGAAATGGACCCAGTCGGCCTCGGGGATCCGATCGTAATTCACGACGTCGAACCCCAGGTCGGTGGCCAGGTCGAACGTCCCCTTCGCTTCCATGACCTCGTGCGTGTCCGGTGGCCCGCTGGACTCGCCCAACGTGATGCTCCGGGCGTCCCGCTCCTGGAGCTCCCGCACGAGTTGGGTGAGGGTGTCGTTGTGGGTCGATGCCGGCGCGTCGTCCGACGTGTTGAAGTTCGGCTTGAGCACGACGTGCTTCCCGCCGACGCTCGTCAGGTCCAGCAGCTTGAGCGCGCGGGCCACGCCGTCGGCCCGGTCCGACGTCCGGACCAGCGCGATCCGGGCGGTTCGCGACAACGGTGTCGGGGCGAATCGTCCCAGGCCCACGTGCGGCAGCGCCACCATGCCGGCGGCTGTCGTCTTCAAGAAATTGCGGCGGTCGACGGGCTGCATGGAAACCTCCGGGGCGCGATCGTGGCGGAAGGACGTGGACGAGCCGAGCACGGCGCCAGCTTCCGCGGACATCGTGTCGCCAGTCCGTGGGCACCGATCCGGCAAACGGGGCGGACGCCGATCATGGAACAACGGGCAGGATGCGTGCCCGCCAGATCGCCGCTGGACCGAAACCGGGGCCGCACAAGGGGCGTGTGTGGCCGGCCGGTGGGTTGTCGAACCGAGACGGGGTTCTGTTGGCGGGAACTGTGGACCCGTCTGCCGGCCGGAGCTGTAGACGCGTCTGTTGGCGGGAACTGTGGACCCGTCTGCCGGCCGAAGCCGTAGACGCGTCTGTTGGCGGGAACTGTGGACCGGCCAACTCACCTGGGCACCGTCGGGGGCAGGACGAGCAGAACCAGAAACCGTCCCCGCTCGCCATTCCGGTGCCCGACCGATCTTGCGACCGTCGATTCATGAACTTGCAGGAGCCTGGCGAATCGGCGGCTGACGCGTTCGCGGAAGCACTTCAGCGGGGCAAACCATTTCCATTCGCGGCGTTCAGGAAGCTCAGGTTTCCTGACGGGCCCGCGTGCCCACGCTGCGGGAGCGCGCACGTCCATCGCTGGGGCCGTTTCTCGGGCCGACGTCGCTTCCGTTGTGTTTCCTGCAGCCGAACGTTCAGCGATTTCACCGGGACTCGGTTGGCATACCTCAAACGAATTGACGACTGGCCGAGGTTCTGCCTCTGCGTCGCAGGTGAGCTGTCGATCCGCGGTTCCGCTCGGGTCCTCGCGGCGGACCCCACGACGACGTTCCGCTGGCGGCATCGGCTGCTGAGGGCGCTGCACGAGTCCGACGACGTTGTGCTGACGGGCGAAGTCGTCGTCGGGGAGACGCGATTCGCATACTCCGAGAAGGGAAAAGGCAATCCGAAGCGGGGGGCGCAAACGGTCAGCGGGGCCCGGAGATGTCGTGCCCGGACCGTATGGGCGGTTGTCGCACGGGAAGGCGCGCGTGGAAATACGTACACGGAGGTCGGAGGCTTCGCACGCTTCCGGGCCCGTGATCTCACCGCCGTTCTCCTCTCGAGGACAAGGCGTGCAACCTGTCTGGTGAGCGGAACCGGACGGCTCGGAGCAGTGGCCCGCGCAGCCCGGGATCTCGGCCTGCGCCACCGGAGTACCACGGGTCGATCCCTGGAATTGACGGGACTTCGAGCCTACACGACGCACCTCAGGCGCTGGCTCGCTCGGTTCCGGGGCGTCGCCACGCGGTACCTCGATCACTACCTGGCCTGGCACCGCATGACGCACTCGCGCGGGAGTGCGGATGTGTTCGCGCTGCTCGTCTCGGCTTCGGCCTTCGTTCCTGGCTAGCCTCCAGGTCGGTGTTCGCTCCCGACCACGCCGCAGAGGCCTCCTGCCGCCGGCCGAGCGTCCCCTTCATTCTTGCGCTTCTCGATTGGTGACTCGGCCGCTGAGAACGCTCCCGCCGGCCTACCACCCCAAGCTGCAGCCAACAATTCCCTCGAACAGATCACCATTACGGCGACACGCCGCCTCCCAGCGAGGCAGCCAACATTTCCCGCCAACGGACCACCATTGCAGCAACACCCCCACCTTCCAACGAGGCAGCCAACATTTGCCGCCAACAGAGAGCCATCTTCTTCGACCCACCCCCTCCGGCCAATCGCACGCCGGCCAACAGGTCGTGGCGCCGCGCCGCGCCGGTTCGGCGATGCTGCGCACCAGGACCCGTCCTCCACTCCGCGGGTAGATGTCGGCACCATGCAGCGCATTTCGACCTGTATCACCGTTCTGGCCGGCGTGGTCATGGCCACGGAGCCCGCACCTGCCCCCGCCCAGGCCGTCGTCCAGGGCGTCGTCGTCAGCGAAGACGAGCAGCGCGCGATCTCCGGCGCCCGCGTCGTGCTGGTCCGGGACGACGGGACCGCGGTGGACAGCGCCCGCACGACGTCCATCGGCCGGTACCGTCTCGAGGCCGATGGCGCGGGTACGTTCGTCCTCCATACAGAGATCCGCGGCTACGCCAGCTACACGTCCGCGCCGTTCCGCCTCGCCGCCGGCGACACGCTGGACCGACGCATCGAGCTGCCGCTGGTCTCGGTCCGGGCGATGCAGATCATGGCCGACGTCATCGGCAGCGACACCATGCTGCAGCAGGATCTGCCGACCCTCTGCGGGGAAGACCTCAGGCCGTGGGAATCGGGGATCGTGGTGGGTGTGATCCGGGACCGGTACACGCGGGATCCGATCCCCGGCGCCCTGGTGATGATCGTCCCCGACGAGGAAGGCGCACGGCCCCTCACCACTCTCGCGAACGACAGGGGCACCTACATCCTCTGCAACGTGCCCCTGGGCGAATCGCCGCTCCGCGTCCGGGCCGACGGCTGGCGACCCAGGCAGGTGACGGTCGAGGTGCGAGCGGGGATGATCGGCTGGTACGACGTGTTCCTGTATCCGGGATCGTCTTCGTCTTCGAGGTCGTCTTCGTCCACGTCCCCGGCGCGGGTAGTGCCTTCGGGCTCCGCGCCACCCCCGTCGTCGCTCCATGGGCCCTGAGGTCCACCTTCCTCTCCCGGGACCGCTGGTGGAAGGTCGCTTCGTCGAGCGACCGAACCGGTTCCTGCTCCGGGTGGAGCTACCGGCGTCGGCCGGTGGCGGAGTGGCCGACACGCACCTCGCCGATCCGGGCAGGTTGAGGGAGCTGCTCGTTCCGGGCAGGCGGGTCTGGGTCCGCCATGCGGCCTCGCCGACGCGGAAGACGGATTGGAGCGCGGTGCAGGTGGAGACACCGGACGGGGGCGGCCTCATCTCGGTGGACACGACACTGCCGAACCGGTTGATCCGGGTGGCTCTGGAGGCGGAGGCTCTCGAAGAGCTTGATGGCTGGACGCTGGAGCGGGCCGAGTTCGCGCTGGGCCGGTCGCGCATCGACTTCCTGCTGTCCGCGGACGGTGACCGCAGGCTCGCACTGGAGGTGAAGAGCGTCACGCTGGTGGACGACGCCGGCCTGCGGTGGGAGGCGGCCATTCTCTTCGTGCTCCAGCGCTCCGACGCCCACCGCATCCACGCCGCTCGTTCCATCGACCCGGCCTTCGCCGATGCGCTGGCGGAGGCGAAGGCGGCCGGCGTGCGGGTGCTCGGGCGCCGCTGCCGGGTGACGCCCGAGCGTCTCGAGCTCGGGGACCCGGTCGCTGCAAGCTGATCCGGTCGCAGGGGCCTCAGCCGCCGGCAGGTCGTGCGTCGCGGACGGGGTCGAGCAGATCCGTACGGCGGTCTCCCCGTACGGCGACGTCCCTCAGCGGAAGGGATCGGGCGCGCGGCCGCCGGCGCCCAGCATGATCCGGACGAAGGGGCCCGTCACGGACATGGCGGGCCCGGCAGGGACGTCCACGTCGCCGAGACGCCAGTCGCCCTCCACCGGCGCGTACGCGTAGCCCGCGCGGATCCCGATGAGGAATCCCTTCCCCGCATCGCGCCCGGCCTCGAAGACGTAGTCGCCCCCGAGGGAGAAGGAAACGACGGGGCCGTGGTTGGTCAGGCGACTGCCCCGGGCCGGGTCGTCCAGGACCTCCCCGAAGGTAGGCGCGCCCCGCTCCACGAGCTCCATGCTCATCCCGCCCCAGCCCGCGCCCAGGAGCGGGTAGAGGTCCAGCGCCCCACCGTCCAGGATGAGGTAGCCGACCCCGAGGCTGCCGTACCCGCCTGTCAGAGTGGAGGTGAACGTCCCGTTCGTCACACTGCCCTGCTCCGCGAGGAGCGCATGCAGCTCCCCGGCGATGATGGCCTGATTGACGATGAGGTGGAGGCCGCCGCCCAGGGAGAAGAACCGGTCGGAGAACGGCTCGTACAGGCGTGCGGTGAGCTGGCCGTTGAGGTCGTCGATGTCCAGGAGCGACCCGCCCATCATGAAGTATCCGGCGAGGCTCCGTCGGGCGTCGGGGTCGGGGACCTGCGCCTGCGCGGGTACCGCGACGGCGAGCATCATCGCCGCGAGCATCGCTCGTGTCATGAACAGCCTCCCTACCCGAGTCCGACCAGGGCCGATCCGGGTGATCGTGTCCGGTTCGCACAAGGTAATGGGTCCATCGTCGGCCTCCCAGCCTGTCGCCTTCGGATCAGGGGCCGGGCCGGCAGGCCAGGGGCGGGCCGGCGGTGGGGGCCGGCCCCCGGAGAATGCGGACCATCCCGTCGTCGTACTCCACGGGCAGCGATGCCGCCGCGCCCTCCCCGGCCCCCGGGTACGCCGCCCGTTCCAGCGGGCCGAGGTAGACGAGGCTCACTCCGTACCGTTCCAGGAGCCGGCCCAGCTCGGTCCTGTCCCCGGTCTGGTAGATGCGGGCCACATCCGCCCGCCGTCGTTCCACCTCCGGCCAGATCCCGGGGCCCCGGTAGGTCCGCTGGTGGCCGGGCCAGCCCAGAACCGTGGGCAGCCCCGTGGCGGCCGAGATGCGCCCCCCGTCCGAGAATGCCTGTCCCACCGCTTCGGTGATCACGGTCCCCGCCGGGGCGGTGGCGCACAGCCACGCCATGGCCCGGGCGTCGGCCGCGTAGCGGGTCCGGGCGCCCGCGGCCCCGTCCAGCGCCCAATCGGCCTCGCCGACGCGATGGACCGAGGCCGTCACCGGGTACATCGCGGCCACGGTCACCGCAAGCAGCGCCGCCCAGGAAAGCGTCCGCACACCCGCGCCCCCGGACGCTCGCGCCCGGAACGCCGCCACCACGCCCCACCCCGCCACCGGCGCCAGCAGGACCCAGGCGACGAAATGGAGCTTGAGCACCATGTTGTAGCGCCAGCCCTGGCCGTCGTCGAAGTAGACGACCTCCGGGACGAGGAGGGTCAGGAGTCCCACGCCGGCGAGGGTCACGGCGAAGGCACGGCCGGTGCTGTCCGTGCTCCCGGCTCCGGCACCCTCGGGTCTTTCCTCCGCCTCCCGGCCGGCCGCCGCACGCCAGCCGATCACCACGACCCACGCTACGCCTGCCGCCAGGACCACGAGCGCCGGGCCGCCCAGGGCCCGCCGCGCGATCAGCTCCCCCAGGTTGGCCAGGAGCAGGCTCGCGAAGTCGAGACCCTGCTCCTCCGCCGCACCGGCCAGGCGCACGGCCAGGACGGTCGCCAGCCACGTCAGGGGCACCACGATCAACACCCCCGTCAGCCACATCACGGGCCGGCCGATCCGCGCTCCGCCCCGGCGGGCATCGGACGAGGCCAGGGCCAGGACCACGGCCGTTCCGGCCAGGAGCGGCCCGACGGCCACGAGGAGCTGCCGCAGCGTCGTTCCCTCGAAGAGGACCCACTCGAGCCCCTGGACGGGCGCGTCGTAGTGCAGATGGAACGGCAGGTAGAGGACCCAGGCGGCGACGGCCACGGCCGCTCCGGCCGCCAGGACCCGCGCCAGTGTCCAGCCGCCCCGTGCGACTCGCCCCCCTGATCTGGCGCCCGGTGCCCCCCGACCCTCGGCACCCGTCGCCGGCCCCCGGTCGGGCAACCCGATCGCCACGGCTCCCAGCAGCAGCAGCGACGGCAGGAACCAGGCGTTTGCGGCCCAGAGCGCCCCGATGGCCAGGGCCAGGAAGAGGAAGGAGAGCAGGGTGCGGGACCCACTGCTGCCACGGCGTCGGTCCCGGAAGACCACCAGCGCCAGCCACACGGCCAGGATCGCGAAGGGGAGGGTCAGGATCGGCGCGTGGAGGTCGCCCAGCATGACATCGTAGAAGGGGAACTCCGTGGACAGGGGGCGCAGGTCGCCGGCGAGCCCCTCGTCCTTCAACACCAGGGCCGCCCGCTGCCACCACGCATCGGGAAACCAGAAGTCCTGGTGAAAGGCCGGTTCATAGGCGGACATCCCGAGCCAACGGCCCAGGGCCCGGCCGGCGGACCCGCTCACGGCCCGCACGCCCTCCACGACCACCTCCAGGTTCCCGACCAGGAGCATGGCCGCCCCGGCCCCTCCCACGGCCACCGCACGCCGGGGAGGCCGATCGCGCACGCCCGCCCCATCGGCGACCCCCGACGCCTCTCCGTGCTCCCGCGACCGCGCCGGTGTCTGCGCGGCCAGGTCGTAGCCGATTCCCAGCGCGGCGGAAACGGCAAGACCCATGACCATCGGGATGCCCAGCGTGAACGCCACCCCGGGCGTGGTCCCGGCGAGGTGGGCAACGTGGCCCACGACCACGTAGCCGAGGTAGTAGTAGTTCAGGGCGTATCCGGCGAGCCACGGATCGGCGGGCGGGTAGGACGGCGCCGACATCGTGGCGTTCAGCATGGCGAACTCGGACGGCTTCTCCCCCCCGAGGATGGCGGCGTCGCCGGCCCGGAGCACGAGGGCCAGGACGAAGGCGGCGGTCCACGCCACCTCCACCGCCGCCAGGAGCCGTCGGTCCGGCAGGCTCGGCGCGGGAAGCACGTCGCGCCACCGAAGCCCCCATGCCACGACGGCCATCAGCAACACGGCCACGACGGCGCCGCGCCCGTCGTTCGGCAGGCCCCCGGCGGAGACTCCGAGCCAGAAGAGCCACGCGGAGACCAGCACGCCCAGCGGCTTGGCCAGGGCGTAGCCCTGCCCCGGCAGGCCACGGCCGACCCCGCCGGCCAGCGGC
This sequence comes from uncultured Gemmatimonadaceae bacterium, assembly GCA_964416095.1. Lineage (GTDB taxonomy): Bacteria > Gemmatimonadota > Gemmatimonadetes > Longimicrobiales > RSA9 > CAYQCY01. Next base: position 5,606 of record CAYQCY010000007.1, on the reverse strand, counting down.
AGCGCGGCCACGGCCAGGGTCTGGACGAGGATCCACCAGACGATGGGCTGGAGCAGCGTCACGTTCCGGGTTCTCGGTGACTGCTTCGGAGCGATCCGGCCGAACGGCCCCGGGAGCGGCGTGGCACAATGCGGACCCCCGGCGGACCATCCGGCGGCATGGAAGCTAACATCCCTTGCATCGCTTTGCCGCTCCTCTACCTTTTCCCGGCCATGCTCGCACGTTCCCCATTCCAGACGCTCGTCCTGGTGCTCCTGCTGGCCGCCCCCGCGGCGGCCCAGACCATGGAGTACGACGGCGCCGTCGCCCTGGGCCTCTCGCTACGACGCCTGGGCACCACGGCGCGGGTGCTTCACATCGGCGCCCATCCGGACGACGAGAACACGGCCCTGCTCGCAGGCCTGGCCCTGGGCCGGGGCGCCGACGTGGCCTACCTGTCCCTGACCCGGGGCGACGGCGGCCAGAACGGGATCGGACCGGAGCTCGGCGAGGGCCTGGGCCTCATCCGGAGCGAGGAACTCCTGGCCGCCCGCCGGCTGGACGGTGCGGAGCAGTTCTTCACCCGGGCCTACGACTTCGGCTACTCGAAGAGCGCCGAGGAGGCGTTCCGTCACTGGCCCCGGGACTCGCTGCTGGCGGATGTCGTGGCGGTGGTGCGCCGCTACCGGCCGGACGTCATCGTGGCGGTCTTCAGCGGCACGCCGGCCGACGGTCACGGCCAGCACGAGGTCTCGGGGATCCTGGCCCGGGAAGCGTTCCTGGCCGCCGGCGACCCGAACACCTTCCCCGACCAGATTGCCGCCGGGCTCCGTCCCCACGCGCCGGACCGGTTCTTCCGTTCCGCCCGCTTCCGCCCGGACCAGGGCACGGCGTCGCTGGACACCGGCGCACGGGATCCGCTCCTGGGCCGGTCCCATCACCAGGTCGCCATGGCGAGCCGGAGCCGGCACCGGTCCCAGGACATGGGCGTGCCCCAGGCACCGGGTCCGCGGCGCACGACGGTGGCCCGCATCGACCCGGCCACCAACGAGCCGATCCCGCCGGACCGGACCGCCGGCGACATCCTGACGGGCGTGCCCGTCACCCTGGCCGGACGGGCGGACGCCCTCGCCCGGGAAGCGGGGCGCGACGCCGGGAGCGTGCTGGACCGGGTCGCACCGACGCTCCGCCAGTACGACGACGCCATCGCCGAGGTCCGGCCCCGGCTCAACCCCCTGGACCCCTCCGCCGGCATCCATCGGCTGACGGAGCTCCGCGTGCTCCTGGAGCAGGCGCTCCGGGAGCTGTCCGTGGCCGATGGCGGCCCCGCCGCCGAGCTCGCCTTCCACGTGGCCGAGGAGATCCAGGACGTCGACGCGACCCTGCTCCAGGCCGCGAACGTCGAGGTGGACGTCGTAGCGGAGAAGGAACGCGTCGTGCCGGGCCAGACGGTGCACGTACGCCTCTCGGTCCGGAACGGCGGTGTGGTGCCGGTGACGGTCCGGTCGTTCGACGCCCTGCTGCCCGACGGCTGGACGGTGGAGCCGGCGCCGGCGCGCGAGGCGGACGACACCGCCGGCTTCCGGGCGCGGCTCGGCTCCGTCCAGCCCACCGCCGCCGAGCCCCCAGCCGAGCTGGCGCCCGACGGATTCTGGGTCCGGCACGTCCGGGTCCGGGTCGCGGACGACGCGACGCCCACCATGCCCTACTACCTGCGGGACGAGCGCCGCGGCGACCTGTATTCCTGGCCCGACGACCCGTCGGTCCGGGGCCTGCCGTTCCAGCCGGATCCCATCCGCGGTGCCGCCCGGCTCGCCATCGGCACCGCCACCATCCGGGCCGAGCGTGACGCGGCGTACGTGGGCGTGGACGAGCGCGACGGCGAATACCGCCGGCCCGTCGCGGTGGTGCCGGCGGTCTCGGTGCGCGTCGCGCCGGAGCTCGCCGTCGTGCCCCATTACCGCCTCGGCCGGCCCGTCGACGTCACCGTACGGCTGCGGAACGAGATGCCCGGCGGCCTGGCGGGCACCCTGCGCCTCGACGCGCCCGACGGCTGGACCGTGGAGCCCGTCCGGGGCACCGGCGCCGACGCCGTGCCCGTCCGTTTCGACGCCCAGGGCGAGGAACGATCGGTGCGCTTCCGGGTCCGGCCGCGCGCCGACGCGGACCACGGGCTCCACGCCGTGCGGGCGGTGTTCGACGCCGGTCCGCGCTTCGACCGGGGCTACGAGCTCGTGGACCACCCCCACATCCGGCCACACCGCATCTATCGGCCCGCCGAGACCGCCGTCCGGGTCCTGGACGTGGAGGTGGCCGACGGTATCCGGGTCGGCTACGTGGCCGGCGCCGGCGGCGCCGCGCCCGAGGCCCTCGCCCAGCTCGACGTCGCCGTGGAGAGCCTGGACGAGGCGATCCTCGCCGCCGGCGACCTGGACCGGTACGACGTCGTCGTCACCGGCATCCGGGCGTACGAGGTGCGGCCGGACCTGGCCACCCACAACGGGCGGCTGCTGGACTACGTGGAGCGCGGCGGCGTCCTCGTCGTGCTGTACAACAAGTACGAGTACGCCGCAGCCGGCTACGCGCCGTTCCCGGTGGAGATGGCACGGCCCCACGACCGGGTCACCGACGAGGGCGCACCTGTGACATTGCTCGAGCCGGAGCACCCCATCCTGAGCTGGCCCAACGAGATCGGGCCGGCCGACTGGGACGGCTGGCAGACCGAGCGCGGGCTCTACTTCCTCAGCGCCTGGCCCGACATCGCCACGCCGCTGCTGGAGATGGCGGACCCGGGCGAGGATCCGAAGCGGGGCGCGCTGGTGGTGGCCCCGCACGGGGAAGGCCTGTGGGTCTACACGGGCCTGTCCCTCTTCCGCCAGCTCCCGGCGGGCCTACCGGGCGCGTACCGGCTGCTGGCCAATCTGGTGTCGCTGGGGGCGAGGTGACCGCCGACCGCCGACCGCCGACCGCCGATGGCTCGCGGGGTGATCCGCACTCGCGGCGTGGGGCTGCTTCGGGGACTGAGCGAGCCCCCCGGGGCGAGCGATCCATCGGGTGGCTCTACGCCCGCGTGCTCCTGGTCCAGGCCGTGACGCTCGTCCTGCTCTGGTTGCTCCAGGCCGGGTTCGGGGGCTGACGGGTGCACTGGGTCGACTGGACCATCATCGTCGCCTACCTGGGCTACGTCGTCTGGGACGGGCTGCGCAGGTCGAAGGGCACCGGCGACATCGAGGGCTACTTCCTGGCCAACCGGACCATGCCGTGGTGGGCGGTGGGGCTCTCGGTCATGGCGACCCAGATGAGCGCCATCACGCTGGTGGGCACCACCGGCCAGGGCGCGACGGACGGCATGCGGTTCGTCCAGTTCTACTTCGGGCTGCCGCTGGCCATGCTGATCCTGAGCGTGACGCTGGTGCCGTTCTTCCACAAGGCGAAGGTCTACACGGCGTACGAGTACCTGGAAAAACGGTTCGACGCCAAGACGCGCACGCTCACGAGCTTCCTGTTCCTCATGAGCCGCGGCATGGCGGTGGGCGTCATCATCTCGGCGCCGGCCGTGATCCTGTCGGCCGTGCTGGGCATGTCGTTGCCGCTGGCCGTGGCCGTCATCGGCGTGCCCGCCGTGGCGTACACCATGTTCGGCGGCGTCCAGGCGGTACAGTGGGTCGACGTGAAGCAGATGGTCCTGATCGTCGGCGGGCTGGGCGCGCTGCTCGTCGTGCTCATCGCGAACCTGCCGGACGACGTGGGGGTGTCGAGCGCCCTCTCCCTGGCCGGCGCCACGGGCCGGCTGGACACCTTCGACTTCAGCCTCGACCTGAACGAGACGTACACCTTCTGGTCGGGCCTCGTCGGCGGCACCTTCCTCATGCTGAGCTACTTCGGCACGGACCAGAGCCAGGTCCAGCGCTACCTGACGGCCCGGTCCGTGAACGACGCCCGCAGCTCGCTCCTCATGAGCGCGTACTGGAAGATCCCGCTCCAGGCCATGATCCTGCTGATCGGCGTGCTGGTCTTCGTCTACTACCTCTTCACGGCACCGCCGCTCCTGTACAACACGGAGCACCAGCTCGCGGTGGAGGCGGGGGCCACGTCGGAGCTGGCCCCTATCGAGGGGCGCTACGACGAGGTCTTCGAGGCCCGGCGCGCCGCCGCCCTGGGCTACGCCCGGGCCCGGTCCGCCGGCGACGAGGAGCTCGCCCGCCGCATGACGGAGGCGTTCCTGGCGCAGGACCGGGAAATCAACGCGGTCCGGGACGAGGCCCTCGGGCTGGCCGAGCGGACCACCGGCGAGAACCCCCGGGACGTGAACTACATCATCCCGGCTTTCGTGCTCGGCGAGCTGCCCATCGTCATCCCGGGGCTCTTCATCGCCGCCGTGCTCGCCGCCGCCATGTCCTCCATCTCCAGCGAGCTGAACTCGCTCTCCACGGCGACGATCATGGACTTCTACCGGCGCCACGTGCGGACGGGGGAGTCGGACGCCCACTACCTGCTGGTCTCGAAGCTGGCCACGGGCTTCTGGGGGCTCTTCGCCTGCTTCGTGGCGGTCTACGCCGTGGCCCTCGGATCGCTCATCGAGGTGGTGAACCGGTTCGGGTCCTTCTTCTACGGCTCGATCCTGGGCGTCTTCATCCTGTCGTTCCTGCCGTACGCCCGGGGCACCGGCGCCTTCCTGGGCCTCATCGGCGGGATGGGCACGGTGGCCGCCGTCAGCCTTCTCGCGCCCGACATCTCGTTCCTGTGGCACAACGTCATCGGCGCGGTGGCGGTGGTGGTGGTGGGGTCGGTGCTCAGCGTGCTGGCGCCGGGCCGTCCCGTGCCGGACGGCACCGCCTGACGCCCGGAACGTCACCCCTTCAGAACGACGCCGGCGCCAGCTCGGTCCCGGGCGGGGCGACGGTCAGGAGCAGCCGCCGCAGCTCGGCCACGGCCACGCCGTCGGTTTCCGGAGCCTCGTAGGCGGCCCGGAGACGGTCGACCTCCGCCGCGGCCCGCTCCTCCAGGCCCGGGCCCGGCGCGCCCCCCTCGTGCCGACGTTCCCGGTCGATGACCCGCCCCGGCAGGTGCATGTGGTCGCGCCAGGACGAGGGCCTGGCCGATGAGCTCGTCGTCCGGCACGAGCTTGGGCAGGCTGAAGGTGAGCAGGTGGTCCAGCATCCCGGCCCCGGCGGCGAGGCTCACCCCGGCGAGGCTCACCCCGGCGAGGACGGCTAGGGGCCGCGCGGCCAGGTCCGCCGCGTCGCGACGGAAGACGGTCATCATCTCCGCCATGGGCGCTACGCCGTGCGCCGTGAACGCGCCCGTCACGACGGGCCGCGTCGAGCCGGTGAGGCAGAGGAAGAGGGCTCCTCGCTGTTCCACATGGGTGTATTGTCCTTGCCCGCACACGACAGGACGGCTCGCAGGCGCGGGGCGACCGGATCCTCGGCGGCCTGCGGGCAAGGCGCACACGCCGTTCAACGCGGAAACACGGGATCCTTGCCCGGAGACGCGGAATGCGCGCGGCCGGTTTACGTACGCGCCGTAGCTTGTCCTGCAAGACCTGTTGTCGCCCCCGACGTGAAGCGCGACCGTTCGCGACGACGGTTTCCGCGCAGCCGCCTCCTTCCGCATTTCCGCGTTGT
>CAYQCY010000006.1:58258-61555 GCA_964416095.1 uncultured Gemmatimonadaceae bacterium | reverse complement strand
CGTCCCGCCCGGCCCATGGCGCGCGCCCGGTCCGGGTCGTCGAGCAGCTCGTTGATGGCGCCGGCCAGCGCTTCCACGTCCCCCGCCGGGACCAGAAGCCCCGTCTCGCCGTGGCGGACCACGTCGGGGATGCCGCCGGCATCGCTGGCCACAGCCGGCAGGCCAAAGCGGGCGGCTTCCACGAGGACTACGCCCAGCCCCTCCACATCGCCCTTGGCGTCGAAGACGGCGGGGAGCACGAAGAGGTCGGCGCTCCGGTAGGCGGCTACGAGCTCGTCGTGGGGGACGAACCCGTCGAAGCGCACGGCATCATCGAGGCCCAGGCGCCGCGCCTGCCGCTGAAGCGCCTCGCGCATGGGGCCGGTGCCGACGACGCGGAGGCGTGCGTCGTGGCGCTCCAGGACGCGGGGCAGGGCCTCCAGGAGGTGCTGCACGCCCTTGCGCTCCACCAGGCGCCCGACGAAGAGGAGCTGGAAGGGCGGGGAAGGGCGGGCGACATCCGGATCCGGCCCGCCCTCGTCCGTCCCCACCGTGGCGCCGAAGGGGATGCGCTCCACGGGACGGTCGTGGACCTGCCGGATGAGGGACGCCGTGTAGGTGGAGTTGGCCGTGACGGCGTCGGACCGGCGGATCACGCGGCGCAGGAAGGGCAACAGAAAGGGCATCTGACGCCGCGTCCAGGTCAGCTCCACGCCGTGGAAGGTGCTCACGAGGGGGATCTTGCCGGCCTTCCGCGCCGCGAAACCGGGGACCGCGTGGGGAATCGGCCAGTGGACGTGCACGAGGTCGACTTCGCCGGTCCGTGCGAGCTTGCGCGCCGCCCGGCTGGCCGCAAACAGGTAGCCGGGCACCAGGGCCAGGTACCAGGGCCGTTCCCGGATGCGGTCCGGGGCGTGCTGGTCGTGGGTCAGGGTCTCCAGGGCGGCCGGAGCGTAGCGGAACCGGTGGACCCGGACCCCGTCCACGACGCCGCCGGGCTGGCCCCTGTACGCCGGCGCCAGGACCTCCACGTCCACGCCGGCCCCGCGGAGATGGCGGATCGTCTCCACGAGCCACGGCGTGATGCCGTCGCCCGGGTAGCGATCGTACGCCGTGACGATGAAGAGGACCTTCACTTGTAGGGCGCCGGGTTTTCGGGTATTTTCGGAAATTCCCAACTTAGCCCGGTGCCTCTCTATCCTCAAGAGAGAATGGAAGATAACACGGGCCGGGGCCTGGTCATCGTCCCGACCTACAACGAGCGGGAGAACATCGAGCGTCTCGTCCCCCTCATACTCGAGGAGGATGACCGCCTCGATGTCCTGGTCATCGACGACGCCTCACCGGACGGCACCGGGGAGGCGGCCGACGAGCTCGCGGCCGCCAGCGACCGGGTCCACGTGCTGCACCGGGAGGGCAAGCTGGGGTTGGGCACCGCCTACATCGCCGGGTTCCACTGGGGGCTGGAGCGCTCCTACGGGCTCCTGTTCGAGATGGACGCCGACTTCAGCCACGACCCGGACCACCTGCCGCGGTTCCTGGAAGCCGCCGAGGAGTTCGACGTCGTCCTGGGCTCGCGCTACCTCCACCGGCGCGTCACCGTCATCAACTGGCCCATCGGCCGCCTGTTCCTCTCCTATTTCGCCAATGTGTACGCCCGCGTGGTTACCGGTCTGCCCGTCACGGACGCTACCGGCGGCTTCAAGTGCTTCCATCGGGAGGTCCTGGAGCGAATCCCGCTGGACCGCGTCGAATCCGAGGGCTATTCGTTCCAGATCGAGATGAGCTTCCGGGCCTGGCGGGCCGGGTTCAGCATCGGCGAGATCCCCATCGTCTTCGCCGACCGGTCCGAGGGCGAGTCCAAGATGTCCAAACGGATCATCCGGGAGGCGGTCTGGAAGGTCTGGAAGCTCCGCATCCTGGACCTGTTCGGCAGGATCTGAGGCCATGGCGATCACGGACCTGCTCTGGACCTGCCCCCACTGTGGCGCCGAGGGCTCGCTGGAAGAGCAGGGAAGCGAGACGACGTGCCGGGCGTGCGGGACCACGCTGCGACGGGCTCGGGGCGCCGACATCGAGCTGCGCACGCCCGACGGATCCACCTCCACGGCCCGTCCCGCCACGCTCCTGGACCGCAGCCCGCCGGCCACGGTCCTCCTGAAGCGGGGAAGAGACCCGATCCGCCGGGCGGCAGCGTCCCTCCGCATCGCCGAATCCGAAGGCGTGGTGCGGATGAACGGCCGTTACCTGAACCGCTACGAGCGCCTCGGAGACCCCGTGGACGGTATCCTGGCGCTGCACGAGGACCGCGTGGTGTTCCGCCCCGACGACGACGGCGCCGAGCACGCCTGGCCCTTCGACCGCCTCACCGCCGTCCAGCCCAGCTCCAGCACCCTCCAGCTCAAGGGAAGGGACCAGCCGGTGGCGTCCATCCGCTTCGCCCACGACTCGGTCCGCCTGTGGGAGGAGCTCCTCATGGCCGCCATCCAGGCGTTCTACACCGACCGGGGTTGCGGCGAGATCGCCGAGTTCCAGCCCCGTATCGTCGTCCGATGATCCTCTACCATCTCGTTCAGGGGATCGTACGCACGCTCCGGCCCCTCCTGGGCCGCCTCGACATCCGCGGGAAGGAGAACATCCCGCCCTCCGGCCCCTTCATCCTCGTGGCCAACCACCAGTCCTACCTCGATCCCGTCCTGATCCAGTCCTACATCCGGCGACCCCTCCACTCCATGGCCAAGAGCACCCAGTTCGCCACACCGGGCCTGGGGTGGCTCATGAAGCGACTCCTCTCGTATCCCGTCCGCCGCTGGGAGATCGACCCCCAGGCCGTACGCATCACCCTCCGCCGCCTCGACAAGGGCGAGCCCGTCTGCGTCTACATCGAAGGGGAGCGGAGCTGGGACGCACGCCTCCAGCCCCCGCGCCTCGGCACCCTCCGCCTCATCCTCAAGGCCGGCGTCCCCGTCATCCCGTGCGCCATCAGCGGCACGTACGACATCTGGCCTCGCTGGGACCGCAAGCTGCAACGTAGCAACATCGTCATCATCTTCGGGGAGCCGTTGAGGTTCCCGCAGAGCGATGACAGGGACGAGCGCAATCGCCTCCTTCCCGCGACGGGCCACACCGTCATGACGACGCTCCAGGCGCTCCTCGATCAGGCGCGATCGACCCGTCCAAGAGGCCGGTGAGGAAGCTGTGCCGGCGAGGGGCTGCCCAATGCGCCATTCTTCTCCCATTCCGGGCCCGGGCCCGTCCATTTCACGCGAAGCCGCGAAGAACCATCAAGCCGCGAAGAACGTTTTGACCCCCGGAACG
>CAYQCY010000006.1:0-58158 GCA_964416095.1 uncultured Gemmatimonadaceae bacterium | reverse complement strand
ACGCGAAGCCGCGAAGAACCATCAAGCCGCGAAGAACGTTTTGACCCCCGGAACGCGCTCCCGCCGAACTACTGCATCCCGGGAGATCGCACCACCTCGAATGTCGAATGACCCCCGAAGAAAGCCCTTCGCGGCTTCGCACCCTTCGCGGCTTCGCGTGTGATCCCCGGAACGCTGAACAGCCGCCACGGGTCCTCAAAAGGGAGAGCGTGGTGATCGGTGGTCGGCGTGAGTTTACATAATGTATATTATACGCACACGATGCGGCCGGGGTGGTCATCATGGCCCTGGCTCGGCCTTTGCAACGTTCGGAGAAGCGCGTGGAGAGGCTGGAGGGGCGACCAGAGGAACGGAGGGTCATGGCCTTGCGGATCGCGGGCGTGGAGTTGACGCACCCGGACCGGGTGCTGTACGGGGACCAGGGACTGACGAAGACCGACCTGGCGTCGTACTACCGGGACGTGGCGGAGTGGATCGTTCCCCACCTGGAGGGTCGGCCGCTGACGCTGGTACGGTGCCCGGAGGGTCAGGACTCGGAGTGTTTCTACCAGAAGCACCCGATGGAAGGGTTTCCGGAGGCGGTGCGTCGGGTGTCGGTGGCGGGCGAGGACGAGGAGTACCTGGTGGTGGATGACGTCGAGGGGTTGATCTCTTTGGTCCAGATGGGCGTGCTGGAGATTCACGTCTGGAACGCCCGGAGGGACGATCTGGAGAGGCCGGACCGCATGCTTTTCGACCTGGACCCGGGTCCCGGAGTGGAGCCCGGCGCGCTGGCGGAGGCGGCACGGCACGTCCGGGAGCGACTGAAGTCGCTGGGTCTCCGGTCCTTCGCGAAGACGACGGGTGGAAAAGGGCTGCACATCCACGTGCCCCTGCAACGGCGGGACGGTTGGGACGCGGTGCGTTCGTTTGCCCGTGCCGTGGCCGAGGTAATGGCCGAGGAGGAGCCGGAACGGTACGTCGTGAAGAGCAGCAAGGAGGAGCGGGAAGGCCGCATCTACGTGGACTACCTGCGAAACGCGGTAAACGCCACGGCCGTGGCGCCCTACTCCACCCGGGCCCGTCACGGTGCGCCGGTGGCCGTGCCGCTGCGCTGGGACGAGGTAACGTCCGGGCTGGACCCGGCTGGCTACGACGTGTCCAACACGTTGAGGCGCCTGGGGTCGCTCCGGTCCGACCCGTGGTCGGGCCGCGACCCGCTGCGCCAGTCCCTCACCGATGAGATGAAGAAGGAGTTGGGCCTCGCCTGAGACTCCGCTCCCGCGGGTCGGACCGGCAAGGAGCGGGGCGGCTCGTCGTCAGCCGCTCTGGGGCGAGGCCTCCGTCGCGGCACGGGCCTCGGCCAGGAGCATCTCGTAGTAGCCCCGTTCCGGGTCGTCGTCCGGCAGGTCGTTCACCAGGCGCTGGAGCAGGTCCGCCGCCGCTTCCGGGCTTCCCTGCTGCAGCCGCAGCCGCGCCGCGGCCTCCAGCGCCCGCCTTCGCTCGAAGGCGAAGCGGGCGTCTTCGGCGATCTCCAGGTACGTGCTCACGGCATGGTCCCCCTGGCCTTGCTGCTCCCGGGCCGCGGCCAGCAGGAACGCGGCGTTCGTACCGATGGGCCTCCCAGGCTCCGCCAGGCTCCGGATCGTGCTCGCCGCCGCCTCGGCCTGCCCCTCCTGGAGTTGCAGCGACGCCAGGATCAGCCGCGCCTCGTCCACGGCGTCCGTTCCGGAGAACCGGGAGATGAAGCTCTCCAGGTCCCGGATCGCCAGCGGCCGGTTCCCGCTCTGCCCCACCTGACGCAGCTCGGTGAGCCGTGTGGCGGCCCGCGCCTCGAGGGTTTGCTGGTAATTTACATAATACAGGACGGCCGCGACCGCGATGACGAGGGCGGCGCCGGCGATGGAGAGCGCGCGGGCATGGCGTTTGCCCCACTCGACGATCCCGAGGACGGTTGCGAGAAACGCGTCCTCGGGTTCTTCCTTCTTTCGCCCGCGTGGCTTCTGCGGGTTGTCCTTGGCCATGGCGCTGTGTCGACGTCGGGGAAAACGAACGCGGACCGCCGGCGCACCTGCGTGCCCACGGGCGGTTTCGGGTCGGGGTTCGGATGCGGCCGGGAAGTTAGCGGCGGTCCGAGAGGCCGTCAACAGCGTGGCGGCCCTCCTGGGCGCCGGCGGCCGGGTGTGGACCGGGAACGTGACGAAGCGTTATGAGTAGGATGGCAAAAGGGCGATCCGGGCCGTGCGATGGCCTTCCCTTCTCTTCGGGACGAAGCTCGATTCCTGACGTGTGATGCATCTGCTCGTGCTCCTGACCCTGGGCCTCCAGGTCGTGGCCCCCGTGCCCGCGCAGGCCGATTCGCTGGACGCGCTGCGACGTCTGGCCCGTCAGAAGGAGTACCGGTACGAGCGTCTGCTGCGCACGCTGGCGCCCCGGACCCTGAGCGGCGGCTGGGGGAGCGATTGCGACGAGATCGTGGGGCGGTTCTGTCTCCGGTTCAGCGAGGAGGATCCGGAGCCGACGCCGTGGCGACCGCCGGCGGAGCACATCCGGATCGTGGAGGCGCGAAAGGAGGCCATCGACGTATTCCGACGGCTCTTCGCGCTGGTGCCGGGGGATGTGGAGGCGGCGGGTCCGCTGGTGCGGTACCTGGTGGAGGACGGGCGGTCCGGGGAGGCGGTGCCGGCGGCCCGGGCGTTCGCGTGGGCCTCGGCGGACAGCGTATGGGGCCCTCTGCTGGTGGGGTTCGCCCTCCATGCGGACGGAGAGGATGCGGAGGCGTCCCGGTCCTTCGGCGATGCGCTGGCTCGGATGCCGGCAGAGGAGCGGGACCGGATCCTGTCGCTGGGGCCGTTGCTGACGGGGGCCGAGCGGGACCGGGTGGACGAGATGGAGCCGGCGGCCCGGGCCCGGTACCGGGAGCGGTTCTGGCGCCTGGCCGATCCCCTCTTCGTGACGCCGGGCAACGAGCGGTGGAACGCCCACGTGGCGCGCCACGTCTGGGCCAGGTTGCTGGCGAAGGCGCCGCGGGTGGTGGGCGCCGTGTCCTGGGGCAGCGACCTGGACGAGCTGACGATCCGTTACGGGGTCCCTGTGACCCGGGAGCGCATCGCGGGACTCGGCCTCGGCGAGACGCGGATCCTGGAGCGGTACCACCCGGAATCGTTGGCGTATGCCCGGGCGGACCTCTCGGTGGAAGGGTTCCCGGAGCTGCCCGAGCCCGGTGCCCGGAGGCCGCTGGAAGAGGTGCGGGCCCGGTCCAGCTACGCCCCGGGGACGGTGCTGCGCATGCTGGAGCTGCCGCACCAGGTGACGCGGTTCCCTGCCGGCGACAGCGTGGTGCTGAGGCTGGAGGCGGAGATGGCGCTGGACACGCTGCGCGGGTCCGTTCGCACGGCCCGGGCGGGCGTGTTCCTGCTGGACACGGCGGCCACGACGGTCCATGAGGACCGTGCCGTGCACCGCACCAACGGGGGGCTCCTCCGCTTGACCGACGAGGTGACGGTGGCTCCGGGGCGCTACGTTTACAGTCTGGAGGTCCGGGATTCCGTCTCCGGCATGGCGGCGCGGGCCCGGTACGCCGTGGACGCCGAGCCTTACTCCCCCGGGGTCCTGGCTCTGTCCGACATCGTGCTGGCCCGGTCGTTCCGGGACCGTCCCCTGCCCCGCGACCGGTCGGAGCTTCGCCTGAGCCCGCTGTCGAGCCCCGAGGTGCACCGGGGCGAGGCGGTGGGACTTTATGCCGAGGCCCACTGGCTCGCGCCCGGGGAGGGCGGACGCACCCGCTACAGCATCGACGTGGCGCTTCACCGGGAAGACCGGCCCGGGCTCGCCACCCGCGTTGCCCGCTGGATCGGGCGACGCCTGGGCCTGGGCGGCCGCCCCACGATACCTCGCGTCACCTGGACCGGCGACGGGGTGGCCGGCGAGCCCGTTATCCTGGCGCTGGACCTGGGTGTCGGAAACGTGGAGCCCGGCCTCTATCGCCTCGAGATGACGGTCCAGGACCTGGTCCTGGGGACCCGACGCACCTCGTCCCGGCTCCTGAGCGTCCAGCCCTACCCTTCCTCGTCCCGCCGCTGACCGCGCCGGAACGGCAGCCGGTAGGAGAGGCCCACGCTCACGTGCCATCCGGCCACCGTGTTCAGGGTCGGGTCACTCTCGTCGCTCGCCGGCTCCACGAACTCCACCCGCACGCTGTCGCCCTCCAGGACCGTGCCCGTTCCCACCCCGTCCACCGGGCTCGGTGACGTGCGCCGCACCGCCTCGAGTTGCAGGAGCAGGTCCTTCGTCACCGGCACGTACGCGCCGAGGCCGTACGACGCCGTGAGCAGAAGACCGGATCCGTCTTCCAGCGTGGCGAGGCCCGGGGCCAGCGTTTCATCGGTTCCGTAATCCGTCACGCCGGCTCCCAGCAGAGCGTACGGGGTGTAGAAAGGGTGCGAGACGGGTAGCCCGAAGAGGAGGGACGCCGTACCCGTCCGGAACGAGAACGTCCCGCCGGACCGGGATTCCACCGTGTCGGCTTCCTGCATGTAGTCCCAGCCCGCCAGGGGGTACCCCACCTCAACCTCCACCGCGCCCACAGCGCCTTCCAGACGGACCCCCCACCGCTCCGACAGCCACGCGGTCACCGACCCCGCAACCCCGTATCCACCGGAAGCCGTCAACACGCGGCGGAACACCCTGCTGTCCCGCGCCTCCCCCTGGGCGTCCAGCCGCGAAACCTGCACCCGTTGCTCCTGCAACGTCCCGAATCCCGCCGATACCGCACCCCCGCCCGCCACGAGCCGGCCCGCCAGCTCGAGCGGTTCCGCCGGCTCCCCCATGGCGGCCGGCGTCGTGTCCCGGGGCGGTCCCGTCTCCGGCTCGGGGACCTGGCCCGTCGCCCCGGCCGCCAGCAGGATCGCACCCGCGGCAACGCTTCGGGTGGCGATGGCTAAGCTATTGTGGGTCACGCGGTTGCGGTTTCCCCGCCGTCCTCACCGATCCAGTCCCGGGTACGGTACCAGATGAAAGCGGCGAGACCCAGGAGGATGATGCTGGCGATCTGGGAGGTAGACAGGCCGAAGACGTAGCGGTCGCCCTTGGCGCGGACGAACTCGACGAAGAAGCGTTCCACACCGTAGAGCGCCATGAAGACGGCGAAGAGGCGTCCCGGCGCCAGGACGCGCTTGGAGAGCTGCCAGAGGATGGCGAACATGACGAGGCCCAGGAAAATCTCGTAGAGCTGGGTCGGGTGGACGGCCAGGACGGCGCTGTCGGGGATGTGGGCGGCGATCTCCACGCCGAGGGACCGGAAATAGCCGGCGGTGCTGGGCGGAGCGCCGTCGGGGAAGGCGATGCCGTACCAGGCGTCGGTGGGGAGCCCGTAGTCGTCGCCGACGAGGAAGCATCCAACGCGGCCGGTGGCGTACGCGATGGCGAGGGCCGGGGCGGTGGCGTCGAACATCTTCGCCATGGGCAGACCGCGGCGCTTGATGAAGATGAAGTACGCGATGACGCCGCCGATGAACCCACCGTACCAGACGAGGCCGGCCCTGCTGGTGAGGGTGCCCAGGGGGTCGGCGACCAGGTGTTCCCAGTGCAGGCCGACGTAGTACAGCTTTGCGCCCAGGATCCCGCCTACGGCGGCCCAGAGGATGACGTCCCAGGCCAGGTCCGGGTCCAGGTCCCGGCGCTCGAGCTGTTTGCTGAGGACCCACGCCCCGATGATGAAGGCCAGGAACATCATGAGGCCGAAGGTCGTGACCTCGAAATCGCCGATGCGGAACAGGGTGGGATACATCGTTACCTCTCGTCGCTCGCGAAGCGGTCTCCAGGGCCACGGGCGCGGTTCCGGAGCCGGTCCGGCGCTAGTCCGATGCCGCCCCCGCGTTCAGAACGACGTCCCGCTCGCCCGCTTCGCCGTCGTCGTCGTCGATGGGTAGAGCGTCGGCCACGGTCCACTTCCGGACGACCGAGTAGACGATGAGAGCGCCGCCCAGCAGCGCCAGGACGGGCATGACGTAGACGACGAGGTTGAAGCCCCGGGCCTCGGGCCGGAGCAGGACCCATTCGCCGTACTTGTCCACGAAGTAGGCCTTCACCTCCTCGGGCGTCTGGCCCGCCTCAAGGCGCTCGCGGATGATGTCCTTCATCTGCTGCGCGAGCTCGGACGGCGAGTCGTTGATGGAGGTCCCCTGGCACACCGGGCAGCGGAGCTCCGATGCGATCTGCTGGGTCTGGACCTCCACCGGGGACAGGCCCTCCACCTGCTGGCCCGACGCGGATGCCGCCAGCAGGAGGGTCATGACGATTGCCCAGAGGGTACGAGTCGACATCATGCCCCCCCGCTCGTGGCGTCTACGTCGGCGTCGGCCGGCGGCGCCTGGGCCAGCAGCGTCGCGAGCTGCTCCCGCAGCAGCTCCGGCGTCACCGGCCCGACCTGCTTGTGGGCGACCCTGCCGTCCCGACCGATGAAGAAGGTCTCCGGCACGCCGTACAGGCCGAAGTCCACGGCCGTCCGCGCGCCCGGATCCAGGAGGGCCGGGTAGCTCTGTCCGCCCATGCGCCGGATCCACTCACGGCCGTTCTCCGGGGTGTCGTTGTAGAGGATGCCGTAGAAATGGACGCCCCTGTCCTCGTACTGCCTGGCGCCCATGGACAGCACGGCGTGCTCGGACCGGCACGACAGGCACCAGGAGGCCCAGAAGTTCACCACGACGACGTCGCCCTTGTGCTGCGTCAGGCGCACCGAGTCCTCCGTCCCCTGGGGGATGCCACCCACGCCGTCCAGCACCTGGAGCGCGAAATCCGGGGCCGGCCGGCCCGGAAGCGGCGAAGGAATGTCCTTCGGGTCCACCGTCATGCCGTAGGCGAGCAGCGCTACCAGTGGCAGCCCGATGCCTACACCGATCAGCGAACGTCGCCAGTTCATACGTCCTCGCTCCTCAGGATCCTGCGCTGGTCGCGGCGGTCTCCCGCTCCGGCCGACGTCTCGGCGGGCTCGGGATGCGCTTCCGCTTGCGGCCGGTGAGGGAGAGCAACGCGCCCAATCCGATGATGGCGCCTCCGATCCAGATCCAGACCACCAGCGGCTCTACGATACCCCGGATCGTCGCCGAAGAGCCGTCCCGCTCGAACGCCATGAGCGTGAGGTACAGGTCTTCCGCCGCGCTGCTGCGCACGGCCGGCGTCGTGATGGGCTGGTCCGATGTCGGATAGAAGTTGAGGCGCGGCTCCAGGCGGTCGATGATGGCGCCGTCGTTCAGGACCTCCAGCGTCGCGCCCACGGCGAAGCGCTGCGGCTCCTGCCGTCCCCAGATCTCGGCCAGGCGGACCGTGTACTCCTCCACCCGCATGGACTCGCCGGGCGCCAGCGTGGCCTCGTGCTCGTAGCGGAAGGTGGAGGACGCGGCGATCCCCACCGCCATGGCCACGACGCCGATGTGGGCCAGGTAGCCCCCGTAGCGGCGCCGGTTCGCGTCCACGAGGCGGAGCAGCGCCTGGACGGGGTTCTCGCCTTTCTTCATGCGGGCCCGGGCGCCCACCGCATACTCGCTCAGGTTCGCCACCAGGGAGAAGCCGGCGAAGCCGAAGGCCAGAATCGCCCAGACGTTCCGCGTCCCCGCCAGCAGACCCAAGAGGACGGCGACCACCAGGCCGATGGTCGGATGGAGGAGTCGCCGCACGAGCCGGTCACGGTCCGGCTTGCCCCACGGCAGGACCGGTCCCACGCCGATGAGGAACAGGAGGGCCGCCATGATGGGGACGGTCATGCGATTGAAGAAGGGCTCGCCGACGCTGACCTTGACGCCCCGCGCGGCCTCCGCGACCAGCGGGAACAGGGTCCCCAGCAGCACGGTGAAGGTGAAGGCCGTGAAGAGAAGGTTGTTGACCAGGAACGCCGTTTCCCGGGAGGTCGGCGACTGCAGCCGGCCTTCGCTCTTCAGCTCGCCGGCACGCCCGGTCAGGAGCGCCAGGGCCGCCAGGAGCGCGATGGTGATGAAGCCCAGGAACCAGAAGCCGATGGTGCCTTCCGTGAAGGCGTGGACCGAGTTCAGGACGCCGCTGCGGGTCAGGAACGTGCCCAGGATCGTCAGCAGGAAGGTCGAGATGATGAGGCTCAGGTTCCACGTCTTGAGCATGCCGCGGCGCTCTTCCACCATGGCCGAGTGGAGGAACGCCGTGGCGGTGAGCCACGGCATGAACGACGCGTTCTCCACCGGGTCCCATGCCCAGTATCCGCCCCAGCCCAGGACCTCGTAGGACCACCACATGCCGGCCACGATGGCCACGGACAGGAAGCCCCAGCTCGCCAGCGTCCAGCGGCGCGTGATCTGGAGCCAGCGCGCGTCGAAGGTACCGGTGAGCAAGGCCCCGATGGCGAATCCGAAGGGCACCGTCATCCCCACGTAGCCCAGGTAGAGCAGCGGCGGGTGCACCCCCATGAGCCAGTGGTTCTGCAGGAGCGGGTTCGGACCGGGGCCGTCCGACGGGACCGGCCAGACCGCGCCGAACGGGTTGGCCGGGCCCAGCAGGAGCATGTAGAAGAAGATGCCCACGAGCAGCATGGTGCCCGTAGCCGCCGGCACCAGGTTTCCCCGCTCGTTCCGGTGCAGCCAGACGACGACCGCCGTGTACCCCGCCAGCACCCAGCCCCAGAACAGGATGGAGCCGTCCAGCGACGACCACAGGGAGATGACGGTGTAGAACGGTGGTGTCGCCCGGCTGCCGACCTGCGCCACGTACGAGATGCTGAAGTCGTGGGTCAGGAGGGCGTAGATCATGGCCAGGTTCGCCACCGTCAGTAGCCCGAAGATGGCGTACACGGCCGCCTGGCCGCTCCGGACCAGGTCGCGGCGCGTCCTGCGCGCACCCCAGTACGTCACGACGATGCCGTAGACCGCCAGCGCCAGTGCGAGACCGATGGAGCCGAGACCGAGAACGCGTGTCACTCCGAACCCCCCTCCATGAGGGTCCGGTACATCTGCTCCGGCTTCTCGCCCTCCGCCGGCGCCCGGTACTCGTTCGAGTGCTTCACCATCAGGTTCGTGGACTCGAAGACGCCGCTGCCCGTCAGCCGGCCCTCCACCACGACGCCGATGGTGTCACGGAACATGGTGGGCGGCGCGCCCGTGGCGTGCACCGGCACCTGCTCGGCCCCGTCCGTCAGCACGAACCGCAGGTCCAGCTCCTCCGCGTTCCACTCCACCGAGCCCGGCTTCACCATCCCGCCCAGGCGTACGGGAGCATCCACGGCGTCGGTCCCCTTCGCCAGGAGCTCGCTGGGCGTCAGGAAGTACACCAGGTTCTCGCCGATCCCGCCGTACATGAGGTAGCCGAACCCCGAGAGGATCACCACCACGCCGGCGATCAACAGTCCGCGTCGCTTCACGACTCCACCTCCCGGTCCCCCAGCTCGTCCTCGAACTCACGCTTCGCCCGGCGGACTTTCCCCGCCAGCACGATCGCGTACCCGATCACCACCACCCACGTGACTGCGTACGCGGCCACGATGAAGTCCCATTCAGACACCTGGGCCATAGCCCTCTCCTTCACTCAGAGCCGATTCCTCACGGAGCTCGTCCACCGCCAGCTCGAGACGGCTCGCCCGGTAGCGCCACGCCACCGCCGCCACGAGCACGACCAGGAACGACAGCATGTTCAGCCTGAGCCCCAGCGAGTATTCCGGGTCCACGGTCATGGGGCTCGAATGCGGCTGGTGCAGCGTCCGCCACCACTCCACGGACCAGTACACGATGACCGTGTTGATGGCGCCCAGAATCGCCACCGCGGCGCTCCACCGGGCCCGCCGTCCCGGCTCGTCCGTGAACGAGCGCAGCGCCAGGTAGCCCACCAGGATCACCAGCAGCACCGCCGTGGACGTCAGCCGTGCGTCCCACGTCCACCAGATGCCCCAGGTCGGCCGACCCCAGATCGAGCCCTGCACCAGCGTCAGCGCCGTCAGGATCGCACCCACCTCCGCGGCCGCCGCACCGACCAGATCATGGACCTCCCGCCGCTTCCACAGGTACAGGATGCTGGCCACGAACATGATCAGCACCGCCATGAAGGCCATGATGGCCGTGGGCACGTGCACGAACAGGATCTTGACCAGGTGCCCCATGTCCCGGTCCGGCGACGTCGTGAAGCCGTGGGCCTGGGTCGCCACCAGCGCCACCACTCCCAGGACCGTGACCGGCCAGAGCCAGCCCGGCCGTCTCGGGACGACCCGGGCCTCCCCGTACGCCGTATCGGGTTCCTGCCTCATCTCACTCCTCGACGATGGATTCGAAGGTCAACAACGCCGCGACCAGGAAGATGACATCGAACGCCACCAGAAGCTCGATCCACGAAGCCGCCTCGCCCATGACGTCCCGACCCATGAGGGCCGCCGTCGCTTCCACCGAGCCTACCAGCACCGGGATCAGCATGGGGAACAGCAGCAGCGGCAGCAGTACGTCCCGGGCCCGGAGCCGGCTCGCCATGGCGCCGTAGAAGGTGCCCAGCGTCACGAACCCCAGCGTCCCCAGAAACAGCACGAGCAGGATGCCGGGGAAGATCTGCGCCAGCGGCAGGTCGTACAGCACGGCGGAAACCGGCACCACCACGGCCTCCACGAGCAGGATGAAGACCAGGTTGGCCAGCAGCTTGCCCAGGAAGATGGACTTGCGCGAGCCCGGGTAGAGGAGGAGCGCCTCCAGCGCCCCGCTCTCCAGCTCGATCTCGTACGAGCGGTGGAACGCCTGGACCCCGCTGAACAGCACCGTGAGCCAGAGCACGCCCGCCGCGGCCGACCGCAGCGCCTCCGCATCCGGACCCAGCGCGAAGCCGAAGAGGATCAGCATCAGCGCGGCCAGGAACACGACCGCATTGAAGTTGGCCTTCGTCCGTCGCTCCGTGGTCAGGTCCTTCCACGCCACCGCCGTGGCGCGATACACCTCCGTCCCGAACGACGCCACCTCACCCACCTCCCACGACCACGCCGGCGTTGCGCAGCTCCGCCGGCTTCCCGTCGCCGGTGTACGGCCGGTCGCTCACCAGCCGACCCCGGGCGAGCTCCACGACCCGCGTCATCACCGCCGAGGCACGGTCCAGGTCGTGTGTCGCCACGATCACCGCCCCACCCCGCCCCGCCACCTGCCGCACGAAGGCGTTCACCCGGTCGATTCCCTCCACGTCGAAGCTCGCGTACGGCTCGTCCAGGAGCAGCAGGCGCGGCGGCCTCAGGATCAACCGGGCCAGCGCCAGGCGCCGCATCATACCGGACGAGAACGTCCGCGCCCGCACATTCGCCTCCCGCCTCAGCCCCACGTCCTCCAGCGCCGCCATCACCCGCCCACGCTCCGGACGTTCTCCCACCATGCGCAACGAGAACTCCAGGTTCTCCCGTGCCGTCAGGTCCCCGTAGTTGCCCGCGGTGTGGCTCAGCACTCCCACGGACTCCCGCACCGCATCCGCCTCCTTCACCACGTCCGCGCCGAACACCGCCCCGCCACCCCGCGACGGCCGCAACGCCGTGGAGATGACCCGCAGCAGCGTCGTCTTCCCGCTCCCATTGTGGCCCGCAAGCGCCACGATCTCACCCGGATCCACACGCAGCGTCACACCACGAAGCGCCCACCGACGACCGAATCGCCGGGCGACCTTCTCCACCGCTACCGCGGGCTTCGTACTCTCCGTCAACAGACCGTTCCTTGGCTCAGTCACGCGCCGGGGTCCCGAAAAACGGTGTCCAATAGTACCCCGACTACCCCTTCGCTTCAACGGGGTGCCGCCCATGGATACGCCGACATCCCCGTCCCGTTCCCTTCCCCCTCTTCGGCCGGGTCATCCTGTCCCGTCCACCCGGCCGTCGCCGCCGTGCGTCGGCCTCGCCCGCGCCGCCCCGGGTCAGCCTGTCCCAAGTATACCCGCATCCGTGCCGGCGTCTGTCAGGGGAACGCGGAATCGCGGTACGGGCAAAGGCCGAACCGGGTATGGGGGAATCCCCTACAAGGGACGGAGCTCAAGGGACTTCCCTACACGCGGGAAGGGCCGGCGGCGCCGGATCGGGCGCCGCCGGCCCTTCGGGGGCTCTGCGGCCGCGGGCGAGCCCGCTTCAGAAGGTGATGCGGGCGCCTACGCTGCCGAAGAACCGGCCGCCCTCCAGGGCCTCGGTGGTGAGCTCCTGGTCGGAGGGCAGGCCGATGGTGCTGAGGTCATCGCTGCCGATGATCTCGGTGGCTTTCTGGTAGCCCACCTCGGCGACGATGTTGACGATGAGGAGGCTGATGCCGGCGTTGGCGAAGACGTTCCAGGCGGCGGTCTCGACGGTTCCGGAGACGCTGCCCGGCAGGGTGATGCCGGCGGGGTCCGTGGGGTCCACGTCCTGGCACTCGGTGGTGGCGCAGGTGAGCTGCCAGGCCATGGAGACGTCGCTCTTGTAGATGTCGTACCCGCCGCCGGCGGCCACGTCGAGCATGAGCAGGCCCTTGCTGGCCATGGCCCGGAGGCTTATGACCTGCAGGTCACTGCTGAATTCGGCGGGGACCGTGCCGTCGACGTCGCCGAAGGTCTGTTCGCCCATCATGCGGTATTGTCCGGTGACGGAGACGCCGGGCATGAGGAGTCCCTGGCGGATGAGGCCGAGGCGTGCGCCGCCGCCGAAGTTGAAGATGGTCTCCTCGATGTTGATCTCGTCCACGGCGGGGATGAAGGAGACGCTGCCGAGCAGGTCTAGGGATCCGAAGCCGCCGATGGGGCCGACGTCGATGCCGTTGAAGAGGCCCAGGGCCACGTCCGCCTGCAGGGACGCCACGGGCAGGCCCACGGTACCCAGGGCGGGCACCGTGGCATCAATGGAGCTGCCGTCCAGCGTCGGCGAGAAGTCGTCGAAGATGTCCGGCACGTCCACGAACGCGGCGTTGAGACGAGCGGACACGCTGATCCGCGGGAACAGACCGAGCCGGCGACCGATGGTCGTGGCCGTGCCGATGGTCGGGTTGGCGCCGGAGAACGCGATGCCGATGGACGGCTGCACGTTCTCCACCGAGTTGGCCACCTGGGCGCAGAGGAAGCCGAACTGCTCCATGACGGCGTCCCGTGCGGATTGCGGGATGGCCGGGTCGTTCAGCGCTGCCGGCACGGGGAGGGCGCCGCACTGGTCCAGCAGGGAGCCCTGTGCCGACAACGGCGCCGTCGCCCCGAGCAGGGCGATCGTTACCGCGATGAACCGTCGCATGAAATTCTCCTCCATCGGAGCGGATGTAACTCGAGGCCAGGGTCGGGAGAGCGCGCCGGCCGAGGTCGCCGCCGCGAGTCGCCCTAGAATGAATCCGCCGTACGCCGCCTGTCAAGAACGAGACGCTAACAGACAAACGGCCGTCGGCACGGCCGTTTTCGAAAAGCGCCCCCGGTAGGATTCGAACCTACGGCTGTCGCGGTTTAGGAAACCGCCGCTCTATCCGCCTGAGCTACGGGGGCGTGGTCGCTTGGAAGATAGGCGAAACGCCCCTGAACCGGTAGGCCGTCAGCCCTCCCGCGCGGCCAGGTAGCCGGCGACCATCCCTGCGAGCAGGGCGTCGAAGCGGTCGCCCATCTCCACCTCGCGGGACAGGGCGCCGGGTCCTTCTGCGCGCAGACGGTTCGCCAGCGCCTCCAGCCGATCGGCCACGGCGTCGGCAGCGCCCATGTCCGGCGTCGTCGCGGGAGCCGCCTCGGCCGGCTCCTCGCTGCGGAACTCCGGCACGTCGAACGCTTCTACCGGGAAGTCTTCATCCGTGTCCGGGCTTGCCTCTTCGACGGGCTGCTCGAACGGGAACGCTTCCGTCTCCGCCGGCTCGGCGTGCTCCGGAGCCGCTTCCGGTGCCGTCCCGATGCCGGGCGCATCCCGCTCCGGCTCGGCGACCTCGGGCACGGGTTCTTCCCTGGCCGGCGCTTCGGTCTCGTCCCCGGCGAAGAACGGCGGGAGCGGTCTCTCCCCTTCCGCAGCCTCCTCGGCTCCGGCATCGTCCCATGTCGAGGTGGGGCGTGCGAGCTCGTCGGACTCCCGCCCCATCGCATCGTGTTCGCCCTGCATCGGCGGCTCCTGGCTCGGTTCGGGAACGTGGGGAGGTTGGGCGCAAGATAAAGTCCGGCGCGGGGTTGCGAAAGAGCGACGGCCTCGACGGTCCCCTTCCCGCAGCGCCACGCGCAGCCCCGCCAGGAAGCTCCGTCCGGGGGCTGGCTCGTAGTAGCGTCCACCGAGAAGGCGTTGACGGCGGCGGAGCTGGCGTAGCGGGCGTCGAGGGCGTTTTCCACGGCCAGGAAGGGTTCCACGGCGAGGCCCGACAGGCTCAGACGGGTTCCCACCCGGGCCGCGAGGACGGTGTAGCCGTGGAAGCCCGGAACCCACGGCCCCGCGGCCTCCGGTGGGTTAAAGGCGCTGTTCGCGTCGTCCACCGGATAACGGTCCGCCGTGTCCAGGGCCAACCCGCCGCTGCGGTGGGCGGCGGCGACCTCCAGCCCCAGGTTGCGGGTACGGCCGGCGTTGCGGAAGAAGTCCCGTCCCGCGACCCATCACAGCACGAATTCGATGACCAGGAAGCCGCCCACCAGGAGGACCAGGAAGAGCCAGGCCAGCAGGTCGAAGTACCGGTCTATGAACCCCTGGATGCTCGGTCCGAAGACGTAGATGAGGCCGGCCACGACGAAGAAGCGGGCGCCGCGGCTCAGCACGCTGGCCACGAGGAAGACGGGGAAGGTGATGCTGAAGACGCCCGAGGAGAGGGTGAACACCTTGTACGGGATGGGCGTGAGCCCGGCGGTGAAGATGGCCCAGAAGTCGTAGCGATCGTAGAGAACGCGCACGCGTTCGAACGCCTCGGGCGTCACGCCCGGGACGTAGGTGAAGAAGAAGTCACCGACGGCGGCCCACACGGCCCAGCCGATGGCGTAGCCGGCGATGCCGCCGACCACGGAGCCCGCGGTGCAGATCGCCGCGAAGCTGAGGGCACGGCGCGGCTTGCCGAGGCCCAGCGCGATGAGCAACGGGTCGGGGGGTACGGGGAAGAACGACGATTCGGCAAACGCCAGGCCGCCCAGCGCCCAGGCGCCGCCCGGACGATCCGCCCACGAGAGAACCCAGTCGTACAGCCGTCGTACGGGCCCGACGCGGGCCGCGGCCGGCTCCGTCGGGCCCGGGAGGTGTCCCGGTGCCTCCGTCCCCTGTCGTTCCGTCATGATTCCCTCCACCCGTACCGCCCCACCAGGGGCACGAAGACGCATTGTGTGATGGTGCGCTCCTCCAGCTCGCCGCTCTCCTTCTTGTGTAGGAGCATGAGGTCCTGCATGACCCGGTCCCCCACCGGGACCAGCAGCTTGCCGCCCGGCGCAAGCTGGTCCACCAGCGCCTGGGGCACCGACGGCGAGGCCGCCGCTACCAGGATGGCGTCGTAAGGCGCGTACCGGGACCAGCCTACGCTCCCGTCACCGGTCATGATGGCGATGTTGCTGTACCCCAGCTCGTCCAGGATCGCCCGGGCCCGCTCGGCGAGCTCGCGTACGCGCTCGATGGAGTACACCCGTTCGACCAGCTCCGCGATGAGCGCCGTCTGGTACCCGCTCCCCGTGCCCACCTCCAGCACGGCATCGCTGGGTGCGAGGCGGAGCGTGTCCAGGTAGAGCGCCTGGAGCGACGGCTGGGAGATGGTCTGGCCGAAGCCGATGGGCAGCGCCCGGTCCTCGTAGGCCCGGTGGCGGACGGATTCCGGCACGAACCGGTGCCGCGGCACCTCCGCCACGGCCCGCAGCACGTCCATGTCCTCGATCCCCTGGTCCCGGACCACGTCGACCAGTTGGAGGCGTTGCCGCTGATAACGGTCGCTCAAACGGCCAGCTCCCACGCCTCGATCTCCTTCAGCAGCTCGTAATTCGTCAGGTCCAGGTGCAGCGGCGTCACGGAGATGCAACGGTCGCGGATGGCCCTGAAGTCGGACCTGTCGCTCCCCCACCACTTGCTCTCGCCGCCCCCGATCCAGTAGTACTCCCGGCCGCTGGGATCGGTGTCCCGGGTGACGGACCCCTCGTACGTGCGCCGGCCCAGCGTCGTCACCCGGATCCCCGCCACGTCCCCCGGCGCCACCTCCGGCAGGTTCACGTTCAGCAACGTCTGGTCCGGAAAGCCGTCCGGCCGCACCAGCCGCCTCAGGAGTCGGGTCAGCAACGGCTCCCAGGCCTCGATGGACTCCGGGTCCCGCCCCACGTACGAGATGGCGATGGCGGGCACGCCCAGGATGGTCGCTTCCATGGCGGCCGCTACCGTGCCCGAGTACAGCACGTCATCGCCCAGGTTGGCGCCGTGGTTCACCCCGGACAGCACCACGTCCGGCCGCTCGGCCAACAGCTCGCCCAGCGCCAGCGCGACGCAATCCGTCGGGGTGCCGTCCACCGTCTTGGTGCCGGGACGCACGTCCCGCACCCTGAGCGGGTGATGCATGGTGAGGGAGTGGCTGGTGGCGCTCTGCTCCCGGTCCGGAGCCACGATGTCCACCGCCCCGAGCCCCGATACCGCCCGGGCCAGGGAGCCCAGGCCGAGGGCCAGGTAGCCGTCGTCGTTGGTGAGGAGGAAGCGCATCACTCCCCCTCGGGGTCCACCAGGGCCCGGATCTGGCGGAGCTCGTCCCTGAGCATCTGCACCGTGGCGTCCTCCAGGGCATCCTGCGCGCTTTCCGACCTGTCCCCTTCCCTGCGCATCGCCTCCAGCCGCTGTCGGGCGCCCTCGATGGTGTACTTCTCCTCGTACAGGAGCTTCCGTACCAGAAGGATGAGCTTGATCTCCTTCCGCTGATAGACCCGGTTGCCGGACCGGTTCTTGGACGGGTTCAGCACGGGGAACTGGGTCTCCCAGTACCGGAGTACGTGGGGCTTGAGATCCACCAGTTCGCACACCTCGCCGATGGAGTAGTACTCCTTCCTTGCGATCCGCCGGTCCGTCATTGCCAGACCTCGGGCTTCGGTTCACGGGTCATGAGGTTCCGGACCGCCGTCTCGGGCGACCGGTCCTCGAACAGCACGGCGTAGACTTCCTCCGCGATGGGCATCTCCACGCCGGTCCTGCGGGCCAGTTCCCGGGTCGCCCGGGCCGTCTCCACGCCCTCCGCCACCATCCGCATCTCGCCCAGGACCTCGTCCAGCGTGCGGCCCCGGCCCAGCTCCTCCCCGACCCGCCGGTTCCGGCTCAGGCCGCCGGTGCACGTCAGGAGCAGGTCGCCCATGCCGGCGAGCCCGGCGAAGGTGATGGGGTTGGCGCCCATGGCCACGCCCAGCCGGGTGATCTCCGCGAGCCCGCGTGTGATGAGCGCCGCCAGGGTGTTGTGACCGAGCCCCAGGCCCGTGGCCATGCCGGCCCCCAGAGCGATGACGTTCTTCAGGGCGCCGCCAAGCTCCACACCAGGGACGTCGGTGCTGGTGTAGACGCGGAAGTAGTCCGTCTGGAACAGCTCCTGCACCTCCCGGGCCAGCCGTGGGTGATGGCTGGCCACGGTGACGGCCGTGGGCGCCCGCCGCGCGACTTCCAGGGCGAAGCTGGGCCCCGACAGGAAGCACAGGTGACCGTTCACCGGATCCGGCAGCACGTCGTCCAGCACCTCCGCCATGGTCTGGAGCGTCGCCGTCTCGATCCCCTTGGATGCGCTGATCACCGTGGCATCGTCCCGGAGGTGGCCGGCCGCGCCCGACAGCACGGCTCGCACATGCTGGGACGGCGTCACGGAGACCACGACGCCGGCGTCCGTCAGTGCTTCGGACAGGTCCGCCGTCGCCTCCACGCCCGCGTGCAGCTCGATCTCCGGAAGGTACGTGGTGTTGCGACGTTCCCCGTTGATCGCGGTGGCGACCTCCGTCTCGTACGCCCAGAGCCGGACCGGCATCGCCTTCCGGGCCAGGAGATCCGCCAGCGTCGTGCCCCAGCTGCCGGCGCCCACCACCGCAACACGGTCCGTCATGTCGCTTCTCCCTTCGTACCGAATCGGTTCTCCTCGCCGCGCAGCAGGCGGCCGACGTTGGAGCGATGGGCGAAGAGGACGAAGGCGGCGAGGGCCACGACCAGCCAGAGCACCGGGCCCGTCCCTTCCGTCAGGTAGACGGTCACGGGCACGGCGATGGCCGCGGCCATGGAGCCCACGGACACGATGCGCAGGGTGGCGACCAGGGCACCCCACACCACGATGCCCGCCAGGGCGGCCCACGGCGCCAGGGCCAGGATCACGCCGGCGCTGGTGGCCACGCCCTTTCCGCCCTTGAATCCGACGTAGACGGAGTAGACGTGCCCGACGATGGCGGCGGCCCCGTAGGCGAGTGCCCAGACCTCGTCCGCCCCGTCCCACAGCGGGAAGTAGGTGACCGGGACCCAGCCTTTCAGGATGTCGACGGCGGCGGCGGGGAGGGCCGGCTTCCAGCCCAGCACCCGGAACGCGTTGGTGGCACCCAGGTTGCCGCTGCCGTGCTCCCGCAGGTCGATGCCCCGGGCGACGCGCCCCGCCAGGTAGCTGGAGGGCGTGGCTCCGAGGAGGTAGCTCGCGGCGACGAACAGCCAGGTCACTGCCGCTCCTTTCGACTCCGGAACCGGAAGCGGATCGGGCTCCCCACGAAGCCCCACCGCTCCCTGAAGCTGTTGCGCAGGAACCGTCGGTAGTTCTTCGTGACCCCGTCCCGAGCATTCACGAAGAACACGAAGGTCGGTGGAGCGGTGGCGGCCTGCGTGGCGTACAGGAACCGTACCGGGCGTCCTCGATAATGCGGCGGGGGGGTCCGTTCCGCCAGTTCACGCACCGCTTTGGTGACCTCCGAGGTCGGGATGCGCCGCAGCCGTTCTGCCTGGACCTCCAGCACCATGTCCAGCGTGCGCCGCACCCGCTGTCCCGTGAGCGCGGATGCGAAAACGAGGGGTGCCCAGGCCAGGTCCGGCGCCCGGTCCCGGAACGCGCGCTCGAAGACGGCCGCCGTGTCCTGCTCCTTCTCCACCAGGTCCCACTTGTTGGCCACGACGATGAGACCGCAGCCGGCGTCCCATGCCTTCTCCGCGATCTTCAGGTCCTGGATGTGGACGGGCTCGGTGGCGTTCACCAGCAGCAGGCACACGTCGGCCCGCTCCACGGCCCGCTCGGTGCGTAGCGCCGCGTAGTACTCCAGGCTCTCGTGGATGCGCGACTGGCGCCTGAGCCCCGCCGTATCCACGAAGTTCAGGCTTTGACCGTGGTAGCGAAACGGCGTGTCCACGCTGTCCCGCGTGGTCCCCGCCTCCTCGTTCACCACCAGTCGTTCCTCGCCCAGCAGACGGTTGATGAAGCTGGACTTGCCCACGTTCGGCTTGCCGATGACCGCCACGTTGAGCACTTCCTCCTCCGCCGGCTCCGGCGTCGGTCCCAGCTCCGCCACGATGGCGTCCAGCAGGTCTCCGGACCCCTTCCCCGACGCGGCGCTCACCGGGACCGGCTCGCCGAGGCCGAACTCCCAGAACTCGTGATGCGCGGTCTCGTCCGGAAGACGGTCCATCTTGTTGACGGCCAGCACCACGGGGCGCCCCGTTTCCCGGAGCAGGTCCGCCACGCGCTCGTCGAGGGGGTGGGGACCAGCCCGGCCGTCCACCACGAACACCAGGACCTGCGCCTCGTCCACCGCCGCCTCCACCTGGCGGCGGATCGCCACCGCCAGAGGTTCCGAGGTGATGACGTCGAGCCCGCCCGTGTCCACCACGAAAAACGACCGGCCCGCCCAGCTCGCCCGGGCGAAGTTCCGGTCGCGGGTCACCCCGGGCCGGTCGTCCACGATGGCCACCCGGCCTCCGACGATGCGGTTGAACAGGGTCGACTTCCCCACATTCGGCCGGCCCACGATGGCGACGGCGGGGAGCGGGCGCGTCACAGGGCGCTCAGGGTGGACGTGAGGGCGTGGCCCGGGACGACCCGGGCCGGAGCCAGCCTCTCCTCGAGCTCGGCCAGCGGCATGCTGTCGATGAAGAGCCCGTCGTCGTTCAGGGCTTCCGCCGGGACGAGCAGGACGTCCGGAATCCCCGCGCTTCCTACCGTCTCCACAATGTCGGCTCCCGGCAGGAGCCCCGCGGTGGTCACCGTCTCGCCGAACAGGCCGTTCTCCACGGCGAGCACCTGGAAGTCACCGCCGGTGGCCCGGGACAGCATGTCCGTGAAGGGTCGGATGACAGGCGCCATGCGCGTTCCGGTCACGATGACCACCTTCCGGCCGGCCAGGCGCGGGAGCGCGGAAGGCGTCCTCGCCAGCCGCGTCGCATCGTCGAGGAACGCCCGCACCGCGCCGACCCCGTTCTCGGTCAGCGGCCAGTCATCGTAGTACTCCGCTCCGGGCACCGCCCGACCGGCGGCCAGGAAGAGCTCGTCGGCGGCGTACGCCCAACCGATACCCCGGTCCCGGCGGGCTCGCCTCCGCGCAGCATCCACCTGCTCCAGCGCCGCCGCCGCTTCCGTGCGTGTGAGCAGCCGGACCGGCCGGGCCAGGTTGTAGCGTGTCAGACCCACGGGTACCACGGAGACGGACAGGACTCCGGGTCCCAGCGCTTCCAGGTCCGCCAGCGTCCGGTCCAGGCGGACACCGTCGTTCCAACCGGGACAGACCACCACCTGCGTGTGCACCTCGATCCCGGCGCCGGTCAGTCGCTCCAGCCGCTCCACGATGTCCCCGCCCCGGGGCACGCCCAGCAGGCGCTCCCGCACCTCCGGCTCGGTGGCGTGGACGCTCACGTACAGCGGGGACAGGCGCTGGTCGATGAGGCGCTGGAACCCTTTCGGGCCCAGGTTCGTCAGCGTGACGTAGCTGCCGTAGGTGAAGGACAGCCGGAAGTCGTCGTCTCGAAGGTAGAGGGACTGCCGCACCCCCGGCGGGTTGCCGTCGATGAAACAGAAGACGCACTTGTTGGCGCATTCGCGGACCGTGTCCGGTGCCGGCACGACGCCCAGCCCCGTGCCCTCGGGCTTCTCGACGTCGTACACCATGCCGCCGCCACCGTCCGCCGCGACCTCCACCTCCAAGACACCGTCCACCTCCATGAAGCGGAAGTCGATGCTGTCCCGCACCGGCGCGCCGTTGATGCGCACGATCCGGCTGCCGATGCGGAGCTCCAGCTCCTCGGCAATGCTCCCGGGTTGAATGTCCGCAATGGTGATCATGGCCCTCAAGACGGCGGGGCGGCCACACGACCGCCCCGTTTCGACTCCCGCAAATGCAAGTATAGCCAGAACTTCCAGGGCATTCAAGCAGGCCTGCCACGATGAGGGGGTCGACCGTACGGCCGACCCCCTCGTGGTCGCGGGCGGCCTCCACCCGTGCTTACCGCATCACTTCGTACTTCCAACCGTCGAAATCCGCAGTAGGCTCGAGCGTGCCCGAGAAGCTACGCTGGGAATCCTTCGCCGGGGCCGTCACCTCGATGGTCGTCGAGCCGACGTCCTCCCCCTGGTCGCTGAGGAGCGTGAAGTTGATCCGCACCGCGGTGCCCTCGTCCAGCGCGATGTTCTGGAACGTGCCCCGGACCTGGACCGGCGGGTTGTCCACGCCGCCCTGGGTCCGGATGTCGATCATCTCGATGACCGCGTTCTCGTACCGGCGCAGCACCTCCCGGACGTTCTGGGCCAGCTCCTCCGAGCTCTCCTGGCCGGTGAGATCCGCCAGACCCCGGTACGCCCGGGCGATGAACGTCAGGATGTTGCGGTTCGCCGGGTCGAAGTCCAGGACCCGGTACCCCCCGTCCACGATCTGCCGGTACGCGTCGGTCAACCGCTGGTTGATGGCCTCGGCGTCCGCGCCCTCCTCCTCCTTGTCGCTCTCCAGCTCCTGGGCCTCCGAATACCGGCCCTGCACCAGGTTGTACCAGGCATCGCGGCTGTACAGGTTCAGCTCCGTGGCGTGGGCGAAGGCGTCGGCCGCCTGCCCGTACCGCTCCGCGTTGAAGAAGCCGATCCCGATCTGGAAATACTCGTCGAATCCCAGGTCCTCCCGTCCCAGCAACCGGTTGTAGATCTCCTCCGCCTCCGCCGTGCTGCCGGACCGGCTCAGCATCTCGGCCAGGTTGATCTGGAAGCTGATGTCGCCCGGATTGTACTCCAGGTAATTCCGCAGCACCTCGGCGGCCCGCTCGTACTGGCCCGACCGGGCCAGGAGCTGGGTCATGTTGTTCGTGGCCAGCTGCTCCGAGTCCTGCCACTGGGCCAGTTGCTCTTCGTCCAACGAGTCCCGGGCAGGGCTCTGCATGATCATGAGCGCCTGCTCGTACGCCTCCACGGCCGCGTCCTGGTCGTCGTTCTGCAGATGGACCCACGCCAGGTTCATCAGGGCTTCCGGACGACCCCGGTACAGGCGATCCGCCGCCGCGAACAGCTCGCCCGCGCGGTCCACGTCGCCGGCGTTGACCGCCTCGACGCCGCCGTTGTAGGCCATGATCCACGCCTGCTCCCGGTCGATCTCGGTCTGCTCCTCGTACGGCGGGTAGAGCTCCTCCGCCTTGTCGAAGAGGGTGTCCGCCGCGATGAACTCGCCGACCCCCGCGCTCGCCTGCCCGGCCAGGTAGTACCCCTTCGGGTTCTCCGGGTCCGCCTCGATGGCCGCAAGCGATGCCTCGAGCGCCTGCTGGTACAGCTGCGTGGCCTCCTCGCCCTCCGCCGGCACCGCACGTGCCAGGAAGAGCGCCGCCGTCCGCGTCTCGGTGTTGTCGCTCGGCCGGACGTACCCCTCTTCGGTCGTGCCGCCACCGCCCGCCGTCGCGCACCCCGCAACGCCGACGGTCAGGGCGACAAGGATGCCCGCGCCAATCCGGTTCATCCGTCCTCCATGGATGTGGGGAATGATCCCGTTGCTCTCGCTAGTCCGCCCGGGCCCCGGACAGCTCCCGCTCCAGCGCCAGGCGAGTCTCGTACGGCGCCAGCCCGAGGGCCCGCGCCGCCCTTACCACGTCCTCGTAGTCCGGCTTCACGCGTTCCCTGCCGTCTCGGAGGCGAACCCGCTTGCACCGGATCTCCTGCCCGCGCCACCACACCACCTCCTCTTCCCGCGGCAACGCGACACGCTGTACGGGCCAGTACCGCACCCCGATGGTGCTCGAGGACGCAAAGACCGCGCCCAGCACCGCATCCAGCGCACCCAACGGCGCCAGCGCCTCCAGTCGGAGACCCTGCCGCCCCTTCTTCATACCCACCGGCGCCACCACGGCGTCCACCGCACCGGCCGCCATGGCCGCTTCCTGCACCGCAACGGCGTACTCCGCCGGCATGTCATCCACGTCCGTCTGCACCATGACCAGCGGCTCGGCGCTCGGTGCCGCCTCGCATTCCAGCAGACGCAGGCAATTCGGCCGGTCCGCCGGGTCCCGCTGGCCGGCGCCGTACCCGCTCCGACCCAGCATCACCTCCACCGGCGCACGGGCCCCACCCGTCAGTGTCGCCAGCAACGCCGCACCCGTAGGCGTCGTGCACTCGCCCTCGAACCCCGGGTCCCGCACCTCCAACCCCTCCAGCAGGCGCGCCGTCGCCGGTGCCGGCAACGGGTAACGGCCGTGTGCCATCTCCACGGTGCCCCGTCCCACCGTCACGGGACGGGTGTACAGCGCGTCGTACCCCAGCTCCCGCAGCCCCGCCACCACGCACAGCACGTCCAGGATCGAATCCACCGCCCCGACTTCGTGGAAATGCACGGTCCCCGGATCCACTCCGTGAACCGCGCCTTCCGCCTCCGCCAGCCGCTCGAAGATTCGCCCGGCCAGCGCCCGCACCGCTTCAGGCGCACCCGTCCCGTCGATGATCTCCAGGACGTCCGCCAGGTGCCGCTCCGGTTGCCCCTCGGGAACCTCGAACCGGACCTGGTGACCGGCAATGCCGCACCGTTTGACGGCGTCTACCGTGACGTCCACCTTCAGCCCCGTGGCCGCCGCCGTGTCCCGCAGCCAGTCGTCCCGGCCCGACAGGTCGACGAGCGCGCCCAGGGTCATGTCCCCGCTGATCCCGGCGAACGGGTCGAAGATCAGCCCGTGCATGCTGCCGTCCGATGCATGTGAACATTAAAGTTACCCCGCCCCCCGCAGATCGTCAAACCGCCGTGCGGCCTCCGTCCACGCGTCATTCCGGACCGTCCGCCGGGAGGGCTTCACGCAAGGCGTCCAGGACGGCCTCGCGCCCCTGGACGGCGAGGATAGCGTCGAGGGGTGGTCCGTGCTCCTCCCCGGTCACGGCGCGTCGGACCGGCACGTACAGGGCCGGACCCCGGGCTCCGGCCTCGACGCCGGCGGCTCGGATGGCGCCCTTGATGGTGGTCGGGCTCCAGTCATCGAGTCCGGCGAGGGCTTCTCGCACGGCGTGGAGGACGGGACGGGCCTCGTCATCGGCGGCCAGGGCGCGACGGGCCGTGCGACGCTTCCCGTCGCCGGGGAGGAACGGGTGCAGCAGGGACTCGATCTCGGAGAACGTGGTGAGGTGGCTGCGCACGGCGCCGATCGCCACGGGTAGCTGGTCGCCCAGGGCGTTCCGGGTTTCCGGTGTCATGAAGGGCAGGAGCGCGCCGGTGAGGCCGTCCGGGTCGTCCAGGGTGTCACCCTCCAGGGGCATGGCGCTGATATGGCGCCC
Source organism: uncultured Gemmatimonadaceae bacterium (assembly GCA_964416095.1). Classification (GTDB taxonomy): domain Bacteria; phylum Gemmatimonadota; class Gemmatimonadetes; order Longimicrobiales; family RSA9; genus CAYQCY01. Next base: position 33,595 of record CAYQCY010000006.1, on the reverse strand, counting down.
GGAGAGCCATCGCAGCTTGTCCGGGTCGAAGACCACGTCGGCGGCCCCGATGCGGTCGAGGCCGATCTCCCGGATCAGCCGGTCGCGCTCCAGGAACTCGTCCCCGGACGGGCTGGACCACGCCAGCAGGGACAGGTAGTTGACCAGCGCGTCGGGGTGGTACCCCTCGGTCCTGTACGCGGCGAGGCCCGGGGCGCCGTGCCGTTTGGACAGCTTGCGTCGGTCGGGTCCCAGCACGGTGGGCACGTGAACGAAGATGGGCCTGGCCTTGCCCAGGGCATCGAAGACCAGGGCCTGGCGCGGGGTGTTCGACAGGTGTCCGGCCCCCCGGATGACGTGGCTGATCCGCATGGCCGCGTCGTCGACCACGACGGCGAAGTTGTACGTGGGCACGCCGTCGGAGCGCAGGATGACGAAATCGCCGATCTCGGACCGGTCGAAGCGGACCTCGCCGCGCACCGCGTCCCGCACGACGACAGGGGCACCTTCCTCGACGCGGAAGCGGATGGCGGCCTTCCGTCCCTCGGCCTGGAGCCGGGCTCTGGCCAGGCGCGTGAGGGTGCGGCAGGTCCCGTCGTAGTGGGGCGGTCGGCCCTCCGCCAGGGCTTGCCGTCGCCGTTTCTCCAGCTCGTTCCGCGTGCAGTAGCAAGGATAGGCGAGGTTGTCATCCACGAGCCCGTACGCCGAGTCCTGATACAGCTCCAGGCGCCGGCTCTGGCGATACGGGCCGAAGGAACCACCCACGTCGGGCCCTTCGTCCCAGTCCAGGCCGAGCCAGCGCAGGTCCTGGAAGATGGCCTCTTCGGCGCCCTCTACGTTGCGTTCCACGTCCGTGTCCTCGACTCGGAGGACGAAGGCGCCGTCGTGGTGCCGGGCGAAGAGCCAGTTGAGCACGGCGATGCGTGCGTTGCCCACGTGGAGCGTGCCGGTGGGGCTCGGAGCGAACCGTGTCCGGACCGTCATGCCCCCAGATGTTCGAGGATCTTGTGGGCCAGCGTGTCCGAGAACCCGGGAACGGCGGCGATGTCGGCCGGAGACGCCTCCCGGATAGCCCGTACGCTGCCGAAATGGGTCAGGAGCGCCTGCTGGCGGTGTGGCCCGATCCCCGGGATCTCCGCAAGCTCGCTGGCCAGCGTGCGCCGCTTGCGCAACGTCCGGTTGTAGCTCACGGCGAACCGGTGCGCCTCGTTCCGCACTCGCTGGAGCAGCCGTGCCGCGGGGCTCGACCGGGCCAGCGCGATGGGGCTCGACCGGCCGGGCACGAACACCTCCTCCTCCCGCTTGGCCAGGGCGCAGAAGGCTACGTCCCGGGCGCCGGCGTCCCGGGCCGCGGCCACGGCAGCCGAGAGCTGGCCCTTGCCGCCGTCGATGACGGCCAGCTCGGGCACGTGCCGGTCTTCGTCGAGCCGGCGCCGCATGTACCTGCCCACCACCTCGGCCATGGAGCGGTAGTCGTCGTTGCCCCAGTCCCCCCGCACCCGGAATCGCCGGTACTCATCCTTGTCCGGCTCGCCGTTCTCGAAGACCACCGCGCTTCCCACCAGCTCGGCGCCCTGGGTGTGGGAGATGTCGAAGCAGACGATCATGCGAGGCACCACCTTCAGCTCGAGGGCCTCCTGCAGCTCGTACAGGACATCGTCGGCCCGGGACCGGGTGGCCTCGTCCAGGACCGTCCGCTCCTCCAGCATGTGGCGGGCGTTCTGGGCCGCCAGCTCCACGAGCCGCCGCTTGTCGCCGCGCTGCGGCACGTGGGTCCGGAGGCGTCGCCGCGCTGCGTCGTTCAGCATCCCCTCCAGCACATCCCGGTCCTCGAAGTCCCACGGGAACAGGATCTCGGCCGGGAGATCGGCCGTGCCGTGCTCGCCTCGCCCCAGGTAGAATCGGGTGGCCACCGCCGAAAGAAGTGCGTCCTGATCCTCCGCGGCAAGGTTTTCGAACTGGTCCACCTCCCGGCCCAGCAGCCTGCCGTCGCGGATGCGGAGAAGCACGGCGCACGCCACCTCCCCGTCCTGCGCCACGCCCACCACGTCCTGGTCGCCGCCGCGGACATCCATGGCCCGTTGGCGCCGCTCGATCGAGCGCAGGCCTGCCAGCACGTCCCGGCGAGCAGCGGCACGCTCGAAATCCAGGTCCCGTGCCGCCTCGTCCATCTCTGCCTCCACACGCGCCCGCACCGCGCCGGTCCGCCCGTTCAACACCTCCAGGATCTCATCGATCATGGCCCGGTAGTCGGCCCGGTCCTGAAGCCCCACGCACGGCGCTTTGCATCGGCCGATGTGGTAGTCCAGGCACGGACGGTCCGGCGCCTCGTCCGGCAGATCGTAGCGACAGCTCCGCACCGTGTACGCTCGCTTCACGACCTCGAGCGCCTGGCGCATGAGCCCCACCTCCGTGTACGGACCGAAGTACCGGGCCCCGTCGTTGCGCAGGTTCCGCGTGACGTACACCCGTGGAAACGGCTCCTGCACCGTCACCTTGATGTACGGGTACTTCTTGTCGTCCCGGAGCTGGATGTTGAAGCGGGGACCGTGCTCCTTGATCAGGTTCGCTTCCAGGAGCAGCGCCTCCGCCTCCGAGCCCACCACCATGGTTTCCACGTCCGCCACCCGGCGGATCATTTCCCGGTTCTTGAGAGAGGACGCCGGGTCCTGGCTGAAGTGGCTGCGTACCCGCGATCGCAACGATTTCGCCTTTCCGATGTACAGCAACTCTCCCGCCGCGTCCCGGAACATGTAGATCCCGGGCCCCGTGGGCAGGTGCTCGACCTTCTTGCGGAGGGTGTCGTTCAACAATTGCTGAAGGTGAAGTGGGACATCGTCACCGTACGTATACCCTTGCGGCGCGCCGCGTTCCGGCGATCAGCGCTCGGAGAGACGCAGCATACGCCGTGCCTCCTCCAGGCCCAGGGCCGCCCCGAGACCGTAGTACACCACGCCGAAGCCCGCCACCGCCACCAGCGCCTCCACGATCCGGTCCAGCCCGACCCCGAGCCCGATGCCCCGCAGGGCCGGGAGCAGCGCCAGGAGCCCCCGGGCGGTCAGCGCAGCCGCGATGGCGGCCACGGCCATCCGTGCCACCGGGCCGGAGGGCGGCGCCACGGGGCCGATCCGCGCCGACAGGCGCCGCCGCAGAATGGTCCATTCCACCCAGGCCGCGATCCCGGCGGCGAGGGAGAGCCCCAGGGGACCCAGCGCCTGGCCCGCCACCGACGGATCCGACCACAGCCCGAACCCGTACGGGCCGAAGGTCGCTGCAGGAACGTGCACTCCTCCGAGGGTGATGGCCGGCGTCGAGATGGAGCCCAGTTGAGCCATGAGGATCAAGCCGAGCGCCGCCGACACGAGGACTCGCACGAACGCGGTCCGGGCCGGCGTCTTCGTGTCGTGGAGGGCGAAGTACGCGGACGAGAACAGGCGCGTCCCCGTGGATGCCATGAGTCCCACGGCGTAGCCGGCCAGGACGACGTACACGAGGAGCGTGTCCGGTCGGGCGAATTCGCGCCGCTCGTACAGCGCCGCCACCAGCACATCGCCCAGCGCCAGCAACGCCACCACGGACGGGACGATGAAGAAGGCCATGCGCTCCAGCCCCTGATTCACCCGGTCCCGCAGCGCCCGGGCCACCGCCCGCTGGCGCGACAGCTCCGGCAGCTCGGCGGCGGCCACCGACATTCCGAACAGGCTCACCGGAAGCATGTAGAGCGGCTGCGCGTAGCCGAGCGTCGCCACCGCGCCCGTGGCGAGGAGGGACGCCAGGAAGAGATCGACCCAGCTGCTGATCTGCACGACGCCCCGCCCCGCGATGGCCGGCCCGGCGTTTCGCACCGTCGTGCGCACCCCCTCCCGCTTCAGGTCCCACCGGATGCGAAGGGACCGTTCCAGCCGGATCACGCCCGGGAGCTGGACCCCGAACTGGAGCACGCCGCCGGCGAGGGCGGACCAGGCCAGCACCTCGGCCAGGGACGGCTGGTCGACCCGGAAGCCGTACAGCAGCATCCCGGCGATCATGGCGGCGTTCCAGAACACGGGCGCAACGTAGGAAAGGAAGAACCGGCGGTGGCTGTTCAGCACGCCCAGACACCACGCGGACAGGACCAGGACGCCGGTCATGGGGAAGATGATTCGCACCAGCGTCACCGTGAGGTCGTAGGTGGGCTCCCCCACGAAGCCCGGCGTGAAGACGGCGACCAGCACGGGCGCGAGAAGGATCCCCAGGAGCGCCAGCCCGGCGGCCACCGCGAAGAGGAGCGCGAAGATGGCGCCGGCCACGCGCCCGGCCTCCTCCTCCCTGCCCTGTTCCAGCAGCTCCGAGTAGACGGGGATGAACGACGCGCTCAACGTCCCTTCACCCAGCAGGTTCTGGAGCACGTTGGGCATGCGCAGCGCCGCCCGGAACGCGTCCGCGGCATACGACCGCCCCAGGAACGTGGCGATGAGCGCGTCCCGTACCAGCCCGGTGATGCGGCTCAACAAGATGCCCGCTGCCACCCTCTGGGCGGAGCGGGCCGATCCGTGTTCGTCCGTCACGCGTCGCTCAGGTCTCATCACCCGACGGAAGGGCGTCCTCGTCGCCGGTCCGGCCTTCCAGCAGCCGGTGCAGGAACTCGCTCTCCTCGCCGAGGCGCTGCACTTCCTCCGAGAGCCGCTCCATCTCGCCTTCCAGCACGTTCAGTCGCGCACCGGTCCCTTCGTCCAGGCGCGCGCCGCGACGATCGATCCGATTCGCCAGCGCGCGCCCCAGCTCCGAGTCCAGGAAGATCGCCGCCAGCGGGATCAGAAGTGCGAGTACGATGATGATCATCCACCACATGTCGACCCATCATACCCCGGTGCGCCCGGGCTGAGCAAGGCAAGGCCCCTACGACGGACAGTCCACGCCCGACCAGCCATCGGCCGTGCCGGCCAGCGAGACCTCCATGCGACTCCGGATCGCCGGAAGCAGTTCCCGCCCGTACCGGGAAAGGTACTGGAACACGTTGAGCACCCGTTCCTGCGGCTTGTTCTCCGGATGGAGGTTCCTGGCCGCCTTCTCCAGCTGCTCCACCCCGATCTCGTGCTGCTGCCGCACGTGATGCTTGATCTTCTTCTCCGCCTCGCCCAGCGCCTGGAAGGCCGTGTTCCGGGCATGGAAGATCGGCCCCTTCAGCGTCGGGTCGATGGGCTTCGCCGCCTCGAACAGCGCATCGTGTCCCCGCTGGATGTCCCGCCGTAGCCCCGACAACGCCTCCGACACCGCATCCGGCACCTCGGCCCGTACGTATTCGGCCACGATCTCGTGAACCGGTCGGTCGAAAGCGTTCCACGACAGACCGAACTTGTCCAGCACCTTCTGTACCTTGGACTCCACCACCGTCACGCTGAAGCGCGGGAACACCACCGGCATCGCCAGCCCGTGCCTCTCGAACAGGCATCCCGCCTGGGCCAGGTACCGGAGCTCCCCGGGCCCCGCCACGTACGCCAGCGTCGGGAAGACGTGGCTCTCCACCACCGGACGCAGCAGCACGTTCGCCGAGAACCGGCCGTGGTCCGCCTCCCACATCGACCACAGCTCGTCCTCCTCCAGCCCGCGGTGCGACGCCCGCAGCATGTACCTACCGTCCTGCCGCACGATCCGCTCACGCCCGTGCTCGTCCTCGTAGAACACGTTCGTCGCGCCCGGGATCAGCGACACCTGCGCCTCGTACCCCGCCGCCTCCAGCCGCGCCGTCTGCGCGGCCAGCGCCCCTTCGTGATCCTCCGATGCCTTCAACTCCCGGCGAACCACCTCCCCGCCCACCTCCCGCACGACCGGATCCTGCGCGTCCGTGACCAGCAGATCGAATGGCCCGAACAGGTCCAGCACCAGCGTGCGGAACGCGTCCGCCATCGTCCTGCCCGGCCGGTACGCCTCCCTGAGAGACGTCATGAGGTCAGGCATAAATTCCGATGGAGGAAGGACTTCCTCCACTCGATCTAAAGCTCTTTCGATTTCTCTGCCCAGGGTCCGCCGGCCTATGGATGGGCGCCGGTCCGCGGCAGGCCCCAGGTCGATGCGGCGCGACTCGTTGTCGTCATCCAGGAACTGGACATGGTTCACCTTGTCCCAGTCGTGGTCGTCGGACGCGACCCAGAAGAGGGGTGCCACCGGGACCTCGAGAACATCCTCCAGGGCGTCGGCCAGGGCGATGGCCGAGAGGGTCTTGTGCACGGTGTAGAGGGGTCCGGTGAGGAATCCGGTCTGCTGGCCGGTCGTCACGAAGAAGCCGTCGCCGGCGGCGATGCGCCGGAGCTTGTCGGCGGCGACGTCGCTGGAGGGGGTGACGGCCTCGGCGAGGTATGCCCGGTCCCGGGCGTCGAACCGTGCGCGAACCTCGTCGGCCTTGCGCCGGTAGGTTTCGGGGTCCCACGGGAAGCCGAAGAAGAACGGACCCAGGGCGCTGTGACCGGCGTGATAGTCCTGCACGAGACCCGCGCCCGGGAGCCGGCCGACCTTCACATCGAGATTCAGGGGATCCTCCCCGGTGTGCGTGTCAACCTTTGTGGTACGGCTCACCGCGCACGATGGTGCCGGCCCTGTAAAGCTGCTCGGCCAGGACGAGTCGCGCGAGCTCGTGGGGCATGGTGAACGACGAGAGGGAGAGTCGGTGCCGAGCCCGGCTCAGCGTCTCCTCGGAAAGACCCAGGGCACCGCCGATGAGGAACGCGGCCCCCGGGTGACCGTGGACGGCCTTCTCCTGGAGGAACCGGGCGAGCTTCCGCGAGCTCCACCGATCCCCTTTCCGGGTGAGGGCTACCTGGTCGACCCCGTCCGGCACCCGGGCCACGAGACGTTCCGATTCGTCGGCGACGATGCGGGCGTCATCGCCTCCGCCCCGCGTCTCCTTCACCTCCAGGACTTCGAGGGGCCAGTAGCGGCCCGCACGGGTCTCGTATTCGGTGATGGCGTCCCGGAGCGGTGGCCCGGGGCGACCCACGGCGGCGAGGATCACCTTCACAGAGCCTCCTCGTCCCGGGTGAGGACCGTGTCTGTACGCTGGCGCTCGTCCATCTCGGGGTGATCGACGTTGAAGTGCAGGCCCCGGCTCTCGGTCCGTTGCCGGGCGGACCGGACGATGAGCAGCGCCGTTTCCGTCATGTTGAGCCCCTGGAGCGCGACCTCTCCGGGCCGTTCCGCCCGCGCCCGCGCCCGTACCCGGCGAACCAGCTCGCGCATCTCGGTCTCCGCGCGCTCGAGGCGGGCATCGTTGCGCACGATACCGGCGTCCTGCCACATGAGGTCCCGGATCTCGTGGGTGAGGGCGGACCAGGCATCGAGATCGGTCGGTGCGTTGCCGAACCGCTCGGGGACGACCGGAGCTCCCCCCTTCGGGCCATCCAAGCGCTCCCGAACGTCACCGGCGGCGCGATGGCTGTAGACCACGGCCTCGAGGAGCGAGTTCGATGCTAGGCGGTTGGCCCCGTGGACGCCAGTGCAGGCCACTTCGCCGGCCGCGTACAGCCCGTCCAGGCCCGTCCGACCGTGGATGTCCGTCACGACCCCGCCGCATGCGTAGTGGGCCGCGGGCACCACGGGGATCGGTTCCCGGTAGACATCGATGCCCCGGTCCGCACAGGTGGCGGCGATGAAAGGAAAGCGCCGCTCGATGGTCTCCCCCGGGATCGGCGAGAGGTCGAGCCAGACGTGGGGGTCACCCGTCTCCTTCAACACCCGGTCGATCTCCCGGGCGACGATGTCCCGGGTAGCCAGGGACCCGCGGGCGTGGCGTACCACTGGCTCGTCGCCCAGGGTGCGCAGGACGGCGCCCTCGCCCCGGACCGCTTCCGAGATGAGCACGGCCCGGCCTTCCGCGGGGTACAGCGCGGTGGGGTGGAACTGGACGAACTCCAGGTTGGCCACAGGCGCGCCGGCCCGGAACGCCATGGCCACCCCGTCGCCGGTGGCGATCTCCGGGTTCGTCGTATGACGATACACCCGGCCCATGCCTCCGCTGGCCAGGACGGTGAACGGGGCCCTGCAGAGGTAGAGCTCGTCCTGCTCCAGGTCCAGGATCACGGCGCCGAGGCAGCGTCTCGATCCCGTTTCAAAGTCCTCTCCGACGGCCAGGTCCACGGCCAGGTGGTTCTCGTGGATCTCGATGTTGGGGTCGGCCGTGCAAGCGTCCAGGAGCGCCCGTTCGATCTCGCGACCCGTCAGGTCGGCGGCGTGGACGATGCGGCGGGCGCTGTGGCCGCCCTCGCGTCCCAGGGACAGGGTGCCGTCCGGGTCCCTGGAGAAGCTGGCGCCCCACTCCATGAGCTCCGCCACCCGGTCCGGACCTTCACGGACCAGCGCCCGAACGGCGTCTTCGTGACACAACCCCGCCCCCGCTTCCAGGGTGTCCCGGACGTGGGCCTCGAAGCTGTCCGTCGGGCTCATCACCGCCGCGATCCCGCCCTGGGCGTAGTTCGTGTTGGAGTGGGACTTCTGTTTCTTCGTGATGACGCGGACCCGGGCCGCATCGGCCACCTTCAGGGCGAAGCTCAGCCCCGCGATGCCACTCCCGACCACGAGCACGTCCGTCTCGACCGTCTTCATGACAGCAACCCGTCCAGAGCCTGTTCGATGAACGCCATGCCCTGCTCCACCGCCACCTCCTGCTCCAGGACCCAGAGGCGGGCCGGATCGAGGCCGTCCACGAGCTTCACCGCGTCCTTGGCCGTGGTCACCACGGGCCCAGCGCCGGCCGCGTCCCGGATCGCGGCAAGGGTGCGCCTGTCGTACCGGTGGTGGTCCGGATACGCCAGCGTGTCCCCGAGGCGCGCTCCCGCGTCCTCGGCCTGTACGAAGAACGAAGCCGGACCCGCTACGCCGGCTACGCCCAGGGCCTGGCCGGGCTCTCCGTGCCGGGGAACGCCACGGCCATCCGTCCAGCCTCCAGGCCGGAGCCAGAGACGGGCCACCGGCATGTCGGCGCGCCGTGCGACGCCGTCCGCCGCCCGGGCCGCCGCATCGGCCGAAGCGATCTTCCGGGTGATGCACACGAGGTCCGCACGGGCCAGGGCGCTCAGCGGCTCCCGCCACGGGCCGCGGGGCAGCATGGACGCCGCCCCGGTCCAGCCTTCTGCGGCCACCAGGGCCACATCCAGGTCCCGGGCCAGGCGACGGTGCTGGAACGCATCGTCCAGGACTACCACATCCGCTCCCGCCTCCGCGGCACGGCGCGCGTTCCGGACCCGGTCCCGGCCTACGAGCACCGGCACCTCCGGGTTCCAGCGGCGGTGCAGTGCCGGCTCGTCCTCCTCGTATCCGCCGTGGAGCACTGCGGGGCGGCGTCCTCGTTCTCGCAGGCGATCCACCAGCCACCGCGTCACCGGTGTCTTTCCCGCCCCTCCCACCGTCAGGTTGCCGACGCTCAGCACCGGCACGGGGACCGCCCGGGGCCGGATGATCCCGGTGTCGTACAGGCCATGGTAGGCCCCGGACGCGAACCGGTACAGCAACGCCACCGGGGCGAGGGCCCAACCGACGGGCCCCAACCCCTCCCCCCGTTCCCACCGCGCCGTCACGCCGCGACGGACCCGGTCAGCCGGCGACGGCCGCATCCGCCTGCTCCGTGATCTCGTTCAACGTACGCTCCACCTCGGCCGCGATGCGCTGTACGTCCTGCGTTCCGGCTTCGCGCGGGACTCGGCGGGGCGCTCCGTAGGCCACGGCGATCCGAGAGAACGGACCGGGCACCAGGAACCGATCCCAGCCGCCCTCGATCCAGAGGGGCCGGGAGCAGCCGGCCGAGACCGGCACGATGGGAAGGCCGGTCATCTGGGCCACGGCCAGCGCCCCCGGCTTCATCGTCTGGCGCGGGCCGCGCGGGCCGTCCGGGGTCAGGACCACCGGTCGGGTCCGGGCCTGGCGCACGAGGTTCCGCAGCCCCGCACGCGCCCCCTTGCTGCTGGAGCCCCGCACCGGCACGAAGCCCCAGTGCTCCACGACGCGGGCAATGTACTCCCCGTCCTTCGATTGGCTGATGAGCGCCGCCATGTCCTGGTTCCGGTGGTAGTACGCCGCGGGGATCATGCGTCCGTGCCAGACGACGAAGACCGTGGGACGTCGTTCCTCCGCCCGGACGCGGGAAGCATCCGGTCCCAGGACGTCCCAGCGGGCCGTGCTCATGAGCGAGGCCAGGAGCAGGTGTCCGGCCCACCCCGCCGCACGGTACGTTCCTTCCCCGGTCACGACGACGCCTCCAGCAGCTCCGCGGCCAGCTCCGCCACCCGCTCGGCCGTGGTCCGGCCGTCCTCCGCCGGCCGCAGCGCGGCTCGTACCCGATCCAGCCCCTCCAGCACCCGGTTCCGCTCCGGGCCGGCGTCCAACAAGGGGAACAGAGCTTCGACCAGGGCCTCGGCCGTTGCGTCGTCCTGGAGCAGCTCCGGCACCAGCCGCTCGCCCGCCACCAGGTTCGCCATGGCCACGTGGTCCACGTCCACCAGTCGTCGTGCGATCCGGAAGGTGATGGGGTGGGCCCGATACGCCACGGCCATGGGTACCCCCGCCAGCGCCGCCTCGATGGTCGAGGTGCCGGACTTCACCAGCGCCCCGTGGGCGTGGGCCAGGACGCGCCGCGAGTCACGGACCACGGGCCAGATCGCCTTCTCGAAGCGCTCGGGGCCGACCCCGTCGGCCGCGGCGATCACGGGCTGGAGATCGGGACGACGTGCCTTGAGCAGCGCCGCCGCGTCCTGGAAAACCGGCAGGTGCCGATCCACCTCCTGGCCGCGCGACCCCGGGAAGAGACCGAGAAGCCGGCCATCCGGGTCGAGCCCGTGTCGGACACAGAAGGAGTGCAGGTCGCTGTCCACCGGCGGCCGGTCCACCAGGGGGTGGCCCACGAACCGGGCCGCTGCGCCGCGTTCCCGAAAGAACGCCTCCTCGAACGGGAAGACGACGGCGAGGCGGTCCACGTACTCGGCCAGCCGTCTCGCCCGGCTTCCGTGCCAGGCCCAGGCCTGGGGCGCGATGTAGTACAGCACGGGGATGCCGGCCCGGTAGCCACTCCGGGCAAGGCGCAGGTTGAAACCCGGGTAGTCGATGGGGATCAACAGGTCCGTGGCCCGCCGTTCCAGCTCCTCTGCCATGTCCCTCAGGAGCCGGAGGAAGTGCGGCAGATGGCGGACCACCTCGGCGAACCCCATGACGTTGAGCCGGTCGAAGTCGTCCATGACCTCGACGCCGGCGGCGGCCATGCGCGGTCCGCCGAGGCCGTAGAGGCGCGCGCCCGGGAACCGGTCCCGCAAGGCGGCCGCCACGGCCGCGCCGTGGGGGTCCGCGGATGGGTCGCCCACGGACAGGAAGATGTGAGGGCCGTTGTCGCTCATGCGAGCCGGGCGAGGTACCAGATCAGCAGCGCCACCAGGACCAGCCCGACCACCAGCTTCCACAACGCCGGTGGACGGACGTTGCCCGTGGTCCCTGCCTTACGCTCCTTCCGAATGCGTAGCAGCGACATGCTCGTCGATCCGGTTGATGATTTCCAGCGCCACGGCCAGTGCGCGCCGGCCCGCCACCCCGTCCACGGGGACCGGCGCCGACCCGGTCATCGCCGCCACGAATCCTTCCAGCTCGACGCGCAGCGGTTCGGCGCCATCCCCTGCCAGGGGGATCCGCTCGACGACCTCGTCCAGACGTTCTGCCGGCAACGGCTGACCCGGCTCGAACGTCAGGCCCGGCCGCAGCCGCAGGAACTCGCCCGTGCCCGCGGCCAGGTCCAGGCTGATGTAGCCGGAGCGCTGGAAGAAGCGAAACTTGCGCACCCGCTCCTGGGACACGCGGCTCGCCGTGAGGTTCGCCACGCCGCCGCCCTCGAACGCCAGGCGAGCGTTGGCGATGTCGGGACTCGGGGTCAGGACCGGCACGCCGACGGCCCAGATCCCGGTGACGGGCCGGGCCATGAGGCTCAGGAGCAGGTCCAGGTCGTGGATCATGAGGTCCAGCACGACGGCGACCTCCGTACCCCGGGGCCCGAACGGGGCCAGCCGGTGTCCTTCCACGAAGAGGGGCTCGTCCAGGTACGGCTCGGCGGCACGCAGTGCGCCGTTGAATCGCTCTACGTGTCCGATCTGGACCAGCGCCCCACCCCGCTCCGCCGCCTCCAGGATCCGGTCTGCGGCCTCCAGGCTCTCCGAGATGGGTTTCTCGATGAGGAGGTGGACCCCACGCTCGGCCGCGGCCACCGCCACCGCCTCGTGGTCGGGGGTGGGCACGGCAACCACGATGGCGTCGACATCGTCCAGGAGCGGGTCCAGGGCATCCACCGGGTCCACGGACAGCTCCCGGGCCACCTCGGCGAGACGCGCCGCGTCCGTATCGTGGATCCCCACGAGCCGGGCGCCGGGAATGTCGCGCAGGATACGGGCGTGGTGGTACCCCAGGCTCCCCACACCGACCACGCCCACGGCCAGGGGGGACATGTCAGAGGGCCACGCCCCGGTCGCTCTCCTCGAAGAACGCCAGGAACGTCTCCACTTCGGGGATCATCTCCAGCTCCTCCCGGGCCGCCGCCAGCGCCTGGCTCACGTTGTGGCTCGACTGGTAGAACAGGCGGTAGGCCCGCTTCAGCTCCCGGCGCGTCGCCTCGTCGAAACCCCGCCGCTGAAGCCCCACCGAGTTGAGCCCGTACAGCTCCAGCGGATTGCCCGCCGCCCGCACGTACGGCGGCACGTCCTTCGGGATGCGCGACGCGCCCCCCACGAAGGCGTGCGTGCCGATGCGGACGAACTGGTGAATCGCCGTGAGACCGCCGACGATGGCCCAGTCCCCGATCTCCACGTGGCCGCCCATGTTCACCGAGTTCGCCAGGATCACGTGGTCCCCGAGGATGCAGTCGTGGGCGATGTGAACGTACGCCATGAGCAGGCAATCGTCGCCTACCACCGTGCGACCCGCCGCCCGTGTGCCCCGGTTCAGCGTGGCGTACTCCCGGACGACCGTACGGTTGCCCACCAGCAGCGGCGCGTCCTCGCCTTCGTACTTCAGGTCCTGGGGGTCCGTGCCCAGCACGGCGCCGTGGTGGACTTCGCACGACTCGCCGAGGACCGTGTGCCGCTCGATGAGGACGTTCGCGCCGATCCGGGTGCCCGCGCCCACCGTCACGCCGGGCCCGATGATCGTGTGCGGTCCCACCTCCACGCCGTCGCCCAGGGTCGCGCCGTCGTCCACCATGGCCGTCGGGTGGACGCCCCCGGCGAGCTCCGAGCCCAGCAGTTGCTCGTCCATCAGCGGTCCACGATCCGCGCCATCATCTCCGCCTCCGCGACGACGTTTCCATCCACGCGTGCGACACCCTTGATGCGACACGTGTGCCGCCGGAACTGGAGCATCTCCAGCTCGAAGACGAGCTGGTCTCCGGGCGTGACGGGACGACGCCACTTCACGTTGTCCATGGTCATGAAGTAGACCACCTTCGACTCCGGGTCGTCGATGGTGTCCATGAGGAGCAGGCCGCCGACCTGGGCCATGGCCTCGATGATGAGCACCCCCGGCATGATGGGGTGGCCCGGGTAGTGGCCCTGGAAGAATGGCTCGTTGATCGTGACGTTCTTGATCCCCACGATGCGCCGGCCCGCCTCGAAATCGATGACCCGGTCCACGAGCAGCATCGGGTACCGGTGCGGCAGGTACTGGAGGATCTTGGTCACGTCCACGATGGGCTCGCCGCTCTGGCGACGGGCGAGCTTCACGAGCTCCCGGGCGGCGGCCAGGTTGCCGGCGTGGCTCGGGCGGTCGGACACGATGTGAGCCTGGACGCGAGCGCCGACGAGGGCCAGATCGCCCACGATGTCGCCGATCTTGTGCCGCACGAACTCGTCGCTGAACCGGAGCTCGCCCCCTTCCAGCCCGACCTCGTTCAGCACGATGGTGTTCTCGAGGCTCGCGCCCAGGGCCAGGCCCTTCGCCCGGAGGTCCTCGGCCCATTGCAGGAACCCGAACGTGCGCGCCGGCGCCAGCTCCGCCTCGAAGGTCTCCGCATCCGCCTCGAACGAGGCGTACTGCCGGCGGATCATGGGATGGTCGAATTCGATGGTCGCCGATACGCGCAGCGTATCCGATGGAGCGTACACGTAGCGACCGCCGTTCGGGCCTTCCAGCTCGAACGGCGTGCTCAGCGACACGACCCGTGCCGGTCGGTCCTGCTCCACGGGACCCACCTTCCGGAGCGCTTCGCAGAACGGCTGAAAGCTGCCGTCCAGGATGGGCACCTCCGGCCCCTCGAGCTCCACCACCAGGTTGTCAATGCCCAGCGCCACCACCGCGCCCAGCAGGTGCTCCACCGTCCGGGCCCTGACCTCGCCGGCGCCGAGAGACGTCCCCATCTCCGTCGACTCCACGTGGTCCAGGTCCACGACGATGACCGGGTCGTCGGCCAGGTCGACGCGCACGAACCGCATGCCCGTGTCCGGCTCCGCCGGTTTCAGGGTGACCCGTGCATGCTCGCCGGTGTGGAGCCCCACGCCCTGGAGCTCCGTCTCGCCCCCGATGGTCTGCTGTTTACCGGGCATTTACCCTTCCCCGTCGTCGTCGAGCCGCTGCTCCAGACGTCTCAGGCGCTCCGCCAGCTTCGGGATGCGGAAGGTGCCCGCCTGGGCCCTGAGCGCCTCACGGTGCGGTCGAGCCGGGTAGCCGCTGTAGGTGACACCCGCCGGCACGTCCCCGAACACCCCAGCCTGCGCTGCGATCCGGGCGCCATCACCGATGTGGACGTGACCGCGGATCCCGGCCTGGCCACCCAGCGTCACCCCGGTGCCCAGCGTCGTGCTGCCCGCGATTCCGCTCTGGGCGGCGATGACCGTGTACGCCCCGATGCGCACGTTGTGGGCGACCTGGACCAGATTGTCGATCTTGACCCCGTCCCCGATCTCGGTGGTCCCGATGGAGCCCCGGTCCACCGTCGTGTTGGCCCCGATCTCCACGTCCGCGCCGATGTGGACGGTGCCCACCTGCGGGATCTTGCGCGGCACGCCGTCCACCTGGGCGTAGCCGAACCCGTCCACCCCGATCCGGGCCCCGCTGTGGATGATGGACCGTTCGCCGACCCGCACGCCATCGTACAGGGTCACATGGGCGTGGAGCACCACGTCCTCGCCCACGGCGCAGCCCGCGCCAACCACGGTGTGGGCTCCGATGCGGGCCCGGGCTCCTACCGTCGTCCCTCCGCCGACCACCACGTGGGGTCCCACGGAGACATCGGCACCGAGCTCCGCGTCGTCCGAGACCACCGCCGTCGGGTGCACGCCGGGCTCCGGGCGGGGCTCCGGGTACAGCTCCGGTAGGAGCGTCACCAGCGCCGCGTGGGCGTCCGGCACCACGATCCGAGGCCGCGCGTCTTCCAGCTCGCCGGCCAGCTCCTCCGATACGAGCAGCGCTCCGGCGCGGGACGGCGGAACGTAGGAGAGATACTTCCGTGCTGCAAGAAGTCCGAGGTCCGCGGGCCCCGCACGGTCGAGGGGGGCCACCCCGGTGAGTTCGGGATCGCCCCCCCCGTCCAGCCGGGCGTCGAGCAGCCGGGCCATCTCCGACGCCCGCATCACGTGGCGCTCCATGCCCGGGCCTCGCGCCAATCCCGGCTCAGCCGGACGATGCCAGGGCCTGGAGCCGCCGCAGCACCTCGGGCGTCAGGTCCAGCGACGGGTCCGCGGCGATGAGGCCCGAGGAAGCCGCGTCGAAGATCATGATGTAGCCCTGATCCGTCCGGATGGCCTCCAGGACCCGCTCGATCTTCTCCATGATGGGCGCCATGAGCTCCTGCTGCCGGGCCTGGGCCTGCTGCTCGAGCTGCTGCGTCATCTGCTGGTACTCCGTCTGCTTGGCCCGGATCTCCTCCTCCCGGGCCTGGCGCCGCTCCGGCGTCATGACCGCCTGCTGCTGCTCGTACTCGGCGATCATCTGCTGGAGCTCCTCCTGCAGCGGGGCCAGCTGCTCGCGGTAGCGCGCCATGTCCTGCTCGAACGCCTGACGCGCCGAGTCGGCGCCGGGTGCCTGCGCGATGATCCGCTGGGAGTCGATGTAGCCGATCTTCCCCTGCACCTGCGCCGTCGCCGGTCCGGCGACGGCGATGAGGCAGGCGGCGATCCAGGTCGTCTGAAAACGATGTCTCATGCTCTCACGTGGTGGAAGAATCAGATCCCCGGCCCGAACTTGAAGTGCAGCTGCCATCCGGGGTCCGGCTTGTCGAACCCGTATGCGTAGTCCAGGCCCAGCGGTCCGAACGGGGTCACCAGGGTGATGCCCACGCCGGCGCCTCGGAACAGGCGCGTCGTGTTCACGTCGCTCACGTCCTGCCACAGGCTACCGGCATCCCCGAAAACCTGCAACGAGATGTTGTCGTTCAAGCGGATGGCCCACTCGCTGGAGAGTCGGAAGAAGGCCTTCCCCAGCCGGTCCCGCAGCGCCACCCGGTCGTCGCTCCGATCGAAGTAGCCGAACGGCGTAATCGACGTCTCTTCATACCCGCGGAGCGAGTTGCCGAACAGGACGCCGCCCATCCAGAAGCTCTCGAAGGGGAACAGGTCGACGTTGCCGGTGATGGCGCCCGCGTCCGCCGTGAGCCCCAGGGTCATGCGCACGGGCCTCACGCCGGGCTGCCCGCTGCCGAACGAGCCCACCGGCACGTACCAGCTGCCGGACGCCGTGTACTTCTGGAAGTTTCCGTCGCCGCCCAGCGGTCCACCGTTGAGCTCCGCCACAAGCTCCTGGCGTGACCCCACCGTCGGAAACAGCGGGCTGTCCAGGGTGTTTCGCCTCAGCCCGATGGAGATCCGGCTCTGGACGGCCGGCGGCAGCCCGAAGATCGAGGTCGGGTCGACACCCTGGAACCGCTCGTACGTCGTGCGGGACAGGGAGTACCCGATGAAGGCCCGGGTGAAGCGCCTGTCCAGGGGGAACGGCAGTCCCATCTGCAGCGATGCCCCGGTCCTGCGCCGCTGGCCTTCCGAGAACCGGAAGAACCGGTTGTCCCGGGTGCTGAACAGGGAGACGGAACCGCTGATGCGGGAGCCCCGGATGGCCGGATCGGTGTAGGACGCCTCGAAGTTCTGGGTGTAGCGTCCCCATTCGCCCCGCAGGTGGCCCGCCTTCGCCTGGCCGAAGAGATTCGGCTGGTCGTAGCCGATGAACCCGGCGAGACCGCCGAATCCGCCCACCGATGTGCCGAAGTTGATGCTGCCCGTCTGCTTCTCCTCCACCTCGAACGTCACGTTCACATCGCCGTTCCGCTTCTGGTCGATCTGCGGCAACGGGAGCGGTGACTCGAAGAAACCGAGCCCCATGATGCTGCGGTAGCTCTGGATGAGCAGCTCTTCGTTGTAGATGTCCCCCGGCACGAGCATGATCCGGTCCCGGATCACGTCCTCGTGCGTGAAGGTGTTGCCCCGGATCGAGACCCGGTTGATGAAGGCGGGCTCGCCTTCCCGCACGTCCCAGCCCACCCGCACGGCGGCCTCGCCTTCGTCTGTGTGGGTTCGCTCCACATACGGACTCACCTGGGCGTACAGATAGCCGTTGTTGCGGTAGAGCTGCCGGATGTCCTCCGTCGCGGCCTCGAAGTTGTCCAGGTCGAACACCGGCTGGTCTTCCGCATCCTGGCCGCTGCTCCGCCCGATGCCGAAGCTCTGGAGCAGGCCGCCCCGTGACGTCTCGAAGTACGCCCGCAGGTCTTCCGTGGAGAAGCGCCGGTTCCCGCGGATCTCGAACTCCAGCAGCCGGTACTGGGACCCCTCGCTCACCGCGACGATCAGCCGGCCCTTCCCGGTGCGGGGATCCACCACCAGGCTGTCCCCCTCCACGACGAAGTCCAGGTACCCGTTCTCACCGTAGAAGGACGGCAGGTTCTGCCGGAGGTCCTGCCGCAGAACGGTCTCGTCGAAGGTGCCCGTGCGGAACCAGAGGAACCCTTCCCGCCGCGTCGCGATGACGCCCTCCAGCTCCTCGTCGGTGAAGACCTCGTTGTCTTCGAACTCGATGTCCGCGATGGCGACGCGGGCCCCCTCCTCCACCCGGAACACGAGCCGGTACTCCCCGGGGAAATCCGGGATCGGCTCGACCTCGTGCTCGACCCGCCGCGCACGGATCCCCTCGTCGGCCAGCAGCTCCCGGATCATCTGTTCCGCTTCCGTGACCCGGGACGGATTCAAGGGAGCCCCGGAGCGCAGTCCCACCGTGTCGCGCACCGTCCGGCCGCTCACGTGCTTGAGCCCCTCGAAGTCGATGAAGGCCACGAAGGGCCGCTCCTCGACCTCGATGATCACGTCGGCGCTGTCCTGCGCCGAAGACACGGGCGCGGCGTAGACCCGGACGTCCGCGTACTGCCCCGTGCGCCACAAGCGGTGGATGGCGTCCTGGATGTCCGCGTACCGGATACGGGCACCGGGCCGGATCCCCGCCTCTGCCTCCACGAACTCGGCAGGCTGCCGATCGTTGCCCCGCACCTCGACGGCGGCCACCACGACCTCCTGCCCGGCCTCCATGGCCGGTTCCTGCCCCCGCGCCTCGCCGTGGAACACGGACGGCAGCGCGACCAGCACGGCCAGCGCTGCCGAACGGATCCGTGTCGGGGAGTCGAGCGTCATGTCGTCGTGGAAGAGGGGACCCTGAACTCCAGCCCTTCGCCATCCGGCGCCACGTCGACCTCGATCTCGTCGCCTGCGGAGAACTCCGAGACCAGGATCTTCTCGGAGAGCGGATCCTCGAGGTACCGCTGGATCGCCCGTCGCAGGGGCCGGGCACCGAACTTCTCATCGTAGCCCCGGTCCACCAGGAACTTCACGGCCTCGTCCGTCAGGCTCAACGTGAGCTCCTCCTCGGCCAGGCGCTCCTCCACCTCCTGGAGCATGATGTAGACGATCTGCCCGATCTGTGCCCGGTCCAGCGCATGGAAGACGATCGTGTCGTCGATCCGGTTCAGGAACTCGGGGTTGAACGCCCGCTCGATCTCTTCCGTGACCTTCTTCTGCATGAGATCGTAGCTGGTCTCGGCGTCCGGGTCGTGGAAGCCGAGGGATGCCTTCCCCTTGCTGATGTCACGGGCGCCCAGGTTGGACGTCATGATGAGGACCGTGTTCTTGAAGTCGATCTGCCGGCCGTAGTTGTCCGTCAGGTGACCCTCGTCCAGCACTTGCAGCAGGATGTTGAACACGTCCGGGTGCGCCTTCTCGATCTCGTCCAGCAGGACGACCGAGTAGGGCCGACGCCGCACGGCCTTGGTCAGGGTGCCCGAGTCCTCGTAGCCGACGTAGCCCGGGGGCGCGCCGATGAGCCGGGACACGGAGAACTTCTCCATGTACTCGCTCATGTCCACGCGGATGAGCGCCTCCCGGTCCGCGAACAAGAACTCGGCCAGCGCCCGGGCCAGCTCCGTCTTCCCCACGCCCGTGGGGCCGGAGAAGATGAAGCTGCCGATGGGACGGTTCGGGTTCTTCAGCCCGGCGCGGCTCCGCCGGATGGCCCGGCTGATGGCCGCGATGGCCTCGTCCTGGCCCACGACTCGCTTGTGCACCTCGTCTTCCATGTGGACCAGCCGTTGTGTCTCGGCCTCCCGCAGCCGCGTCACCGGGATCCCCGTCCACCGGCTCACGATGAAGGCGATCTCCTCCACGCCGATGACCGGACGGTGCGACTTCCGCTCCTCCTCCCAGGCCTCCTGCTTGGCACGGATATCGGCGTGCAGCTCCCGCTCCCGGTCCCGCAGCTCGGCGGCCCGCTCGAAGTCCTGGTCGCGGATCGCCTCGTCCTTCTTCTCGCCGAGCTCCTTCAGGTCTTCCTTCAGGTCCGCCACCTCGGGCGGCGGCACCTGGGTGGCCAGTCGCGCCCGTGCGCCCGCCTCGTCGATGACGTCGATCGCCTTGTCCGGCAGGAACCGGTCCGTGATGTAGCGCTCCGACAGCTTCGCCGAGGCGCCCAGGGAGTCGTCCGGAATCTCCACCCGGTGATGCTCCTCGTAGTGGGACCGCAGCCCCCTCAGGATCTCCACCGTCTCGTCCACCGTCGGCGGATCCACGATGACGGTCTGGAAGCGCCGCTCCAGCGCGCCGTCCTTCTCGACGTACTTCCGGTACTCGTTCAGCGTCGAGGCACCCACACACTGTAGCTCGCCCCGGGCCAGCGCCGGCTTCAACATGTTGGATGCATCGATGGCGCCTTCCGCTGCCCCGGCACCCACGAGGGTGTGCAGCTCGTCGATGAAGAGGATGATGTTCTTGTTCTGGGCGATCTCGTTCATGATCGCCTTGAGTCGCTCCTCGAACTGGCCGCGGTACTTCGTGCCGGCGATGACCGCCGCCATGTCCAACGCCAGGACCCGGTGCTCCTTCAGGCTGTCCGCCACCTCGCCCCGCGCGATGAGCTGCGCCAGACCTTCCACGATGGCTGTCTTGCCCACGCCCGGCTCGCCGATGAGGACTGGATTGTTCTTCTTGCGGCGGGACAGCACCTCCATCACCCGCTCGATTTCCTTGCCCCGGCCGATGGTCGGATCCAGCTCGTCCTTCCTGGCCAGCTCCGTCAGGTCGCGGCAGAAATGGTCGAGGGCCGGCGTCTTCGATTTCTTCTCACTCTTCGCGCTGGAGGAGCCGCCTCCGCTCCCCCCTCCACCCGGCGTCGTCGGTTGCGACGGATTCATGTCGCTCCCCAGCAGCTTCAACGTCTCGGCGCGCGCCTCCTCCAGAGACACGCCCAGCGAATTCAGGACCTGCGCAGCGATGCCCTTCTCCTCCCGGAGCAACCCCAACAGGAGGTGCTCCGTTCCCACGTACGAGTGGCTCAGCTCACGGGCCTCGGCCATGGCGTACTCCAGGACCTTCTTGGCCCGCGACGTGTACGGCAGCTCGCCCAGTGCGATCGTGGCCTTCCCCTTCCGCACCGACTCCTCGATCCGCTCGTGGATCTGCTCGAGGTCCACGTTCAGGTTCATCAGCACCGCCGCCGCAACACCCTCACCCTCACGGATCAGCCCGAGGAGGATGTGTTCCGTGCCCACGTAGTCGTGCTGCAGGCGGATGGCTTCCTCGCGCGCCATCGCCAGTACCTTCCGGACCCGGTCCGTGAAGTTGTAGTTCATCCGATGCCCTCTTCCGCGCTTGGGTGCGACCCGGTTCGCTTCAGTCTTCGGAAGAGCCGCCGGCCCGCTCCGCCTCCTCCGCGAGCACGCGGCGTACGTAACCCGCCCTGTGGAGCGCCGCTTCGGGCTCCGAAAGAGCACGGCCGGCCGCCTGTTCCAGGTGGGCCGACTGGGTGTAGATCATGACTTTGTTCAGCGTGTATACACTGAGCTCACGGAGCAGTTTCATGCTCACGCCGAGGCGGACGCCGCTGAGCAGATTCATGACCTCTTCGAAGGACAGCGATCGAGCGTAGCGCAGCAGCCCGTAGGCGCGCCATATCTTGTCCTCGATGACCGACGGCGCCTCGCGCATGAGCACGCTCCGCGCCTGCGCCTCGTACTGCAGGACCTGGCGCACGATCTTCTCCAGGTGGTCGACCAGGTCTTCCTCGCTCTTGCCCAGCGTGGTCTGGTTCGAGATCTGGAAGAAGTTGCCCACCACTTCCGACCCCTCACCGTACAGGCCGCGGAAGGTCAGCCCCACCTGGCCGATCCCCTGGAGCACTTTGCCGATCTCCTTGGTCAGCACGAGCCCCGGCAAATGCACCAGGATGCTCGCCCTCAACCCGGTCCCCACGTTCGTCGGGCAGCTCGTCAGGTAGCCGAACTCGTGGTGGAACGCCATGGGCAGCTCGCTGCCCAGCTCTTCGTCCAGCGCATCCACCATGTGGTATGCTTCCCGGATCTGAAGCCCCGACAGGAGGCTCTGCAGCCGCAGGTGATCCTCCTCGTTCAACAGGGCGCCCACCTGCTCGTCGGGGCTGAGGAGCAGCGCCGAGCCCGAGGGCGGCCCGTCGCCGTTCGCGCCTGCCAGCTCCCGGGAGATCAGGTGACGCTCCAGCAGGACCTTCCGCGACAGGTGCGGCGTGTCCGGCAGCTTCACCAGGGCACCGCCGCGCAGCGCCGTCCGCGCGTTGACCACGGCCATGATCTCGTCGTAGACGGCGCGCCGTTCGTGCTCACCGATGCGGGGGCCGAAGGCGTGGCCCTGGAGGTTCCTGGCCAGGCGCACGCGGGTGGACAGGACGATGTCGCCGTAGGCACCGCTGGCGTCCAGCCAGCTCAGGCCGAAATCGCCCAGGGCGGTCAAGTCAAGCATCCTCGGCCCCTTCGAGCACCTGGATCTGGTCGCGTAGCTCCGCCGCCCGCTCGAAGTCCTCGCCTTCCACGGCCCGGTCCAGCTTCCGGCGCAGACCCGACAGCCGACGCTGCCGGTCGGCTTCTGTCGGGTCCGGCGGCAGGTAGACCTTGCCGAGGTGCTGCGTGCTGCCGTGCAGCCGCCGGAGCAGGCCGCGCAGGTGGACCTCGAACGTGACGTAGCAGTGGGGGCAGCCCAGGCGGCCCGTCTTCTTGAAGTCGTCGAGCACGAGCCCGCAGTACGAGCACCGCTCTGGCTGGGCCGGCACCGAGGTCGTGCCCTCTTTGCCGAGCTGCGCCAGGAAGTCGGTCAGCGGGGCGTTCACGGACCCGGCATCGGGCTCGAGGCCCTGGGCCGCGGCGCAGGCCTCGCAGAGGTGGAACGTGCTCATCTCGTTGTTCACGATCTGCGTGAGATGGATCACCGCCTCGTTCTCACCGCAATGGTCGCAACGCATGGCGCTCAGTCAGATTCCACGGTTTCCAGGATCCCGTCCTTGACGCGCAGCACCCGGTCCGCCCGGTCCGCCAGTTCCCGGTTGTGGGTCGCCAGCACCAGCGACACCCCGTGCTCGGCGCGCAGCCGGAAGAACAGCTCGTGCAGCCTCTCGCTCGTGTGGTGGTCCAGGTTGCCGCTGGGTTCGTCCGCCAGCACCACGGCCGGCCGGTTTGCCAGCGCCCGGGCCACCGCCACGCGCTGCTGCTCACCACCGCTCAGCTCCAGAGGCCGATGCTCCACGCGGCCCGCCAGGCCCACCTGATCCAGCAGGTCCAGCGCCCGGGCCCGGGCCTCCGGTTCCTCGATACCTCCGATGAGCATCGGCATCATCACGTTCTCGGCGGCCGTGAACTCCCTCAGCAGGTGGTGGAACTGGAACACGAAGCCTACGTGTCGATTCCGGAAGGCAGCCAGCGCCGCGTCCGGCAGCTCGCCCAGCGGACGACCCGCCACCTCCACCCGACCCCCCGTGGGCCGGTCCAGCCCTCCCAGGAGATGGAGCAGGGTCGACTTGCCCGCCCCGCTCGCCCCCACCACGGCCACCGCCTCACCCTTTCGTACCTCGACCTCTACCCCGTCGAGGACGACGAGTTCGCTCCCGTCCCCACCGATGTAGACCTTCCTCAGCTCCCGGGCCCGGACCGCCGGCGTGGCCGCGCCCTCCCCGACTCCTGCCGCGTCCGGCCGGGCCTGCGCCTCATTCATGGCGAATCGCCTCCACCGGTTCCAACCGCGAAGCCTGGCGCGCCGGGTAGATGGTCGCCACGAACGCGATGAGGATGCTCACCACGATGATGAGAGCCAGGTCCAGTGGGTCCAGCGCCACCGGCAGCCGGTCGATGAAGTAGACATCGCCGGGTAGCGTGATGAACTCGTACCGGTCCAGCAGCCAGACGAGGCCGAGCCCCGCCCCGCTGCCCAGCGTCGTCCCCACCAGGCCGATGACGAGACCCTGCACCATGAAGACCTTCAGGATGCGTCCCGCGCTCATGCCCATGGACTTCAGGATGCCGATCTCACGGGTCTTGTCCGTGACCACCATGATGAGGGTGCTGATGATGTTGAAGGCTGCCACCACCACGATGAGGAACAGGATCACGGCCATGGCCAGCTTCTCGAGCTTGAGCGCCTCGAAGAGGGATGCGTTCAGCTCCATCCAGTCGTTGCTCCAGAGCCCGTACGGCAGGTCTTCCATGAGGGCTTCCCGCACCGCGGCCGCTTCCCACGGGTCCCTCACGTTCACCGCGATGCCGCTCACGTCGTCGTCGAACTCCAGTAGCGCCTGGGCCGGTTCCAGGCGGGTGTACATGTTGTTGCTGTCGTACTCCCACATGCCCGTCGTGAAGCGGCCCGTGAGCTCGAACTTCATCATGGCGGGAACCGGCTCGCCCAGCGCGCCCGTCTTCACGTTCTCGAACGACGCCACCACCAGGGTGTCGCCGGCGTACACGCCCAGCCGGTCGGCCAGGCGGCTGCCCATGAGCATGGGCGGATAGCCGGTCCGGGTGGGCCCCAGCGCGAGCTCTCCGGAGCGGATCTGCTCCTCGATCTCCGTCAGCGCCGGCGAATCCGACCCGGCGTCGATGCCGTAGAGCAAGCCGGCCTGGGCGTAGCCCGCGCCGGGCACCAGCACCCCGACCTGGGTCATG
This sequence comes from uncultured Gemmatimonadaceae bacterium, assembly GCA_964416095.1. Lineage (GTDB taxonomy): Bacteria > Gemmatimonadota > Gemmatimonadetes > Longimicrobiales > RSA9 > CAYQCY01. Next base: position 9,207 of record CAYQCY010000006.1, on the reverse strand, counting down.
ATGAACGGCTCGGCCGCGACCACGCCCTCGGTCCGCCGGGCCACCTCCAGCGGCTGCCGCCACTCCCGCAGCCGGAACCCTCGACCCGACTCGAAGACGTAGATGTGGGGATTCGTGCCCAGGATCTTCTGACGCAGGTCGTTCTGGAGCCCGGTCATCACGGCGATCACCGTGATCAGCGCGGCGACGCCCACGAAGATGCCGCCGATGGCGATGAGCGTGATGAGCGAGAGGAACTGGCCCTTCCGCCGGGACGCCAGGTAGCGCCGGGCAACGAACCATTCGAGCCCCACCGCTCAACCCTCGGGCCGCATGGTGGGGAACAGGATCACATCGCGGATCGACGCCTGGTCCGTCAGCAACATGACGAGCCGGTCCACGCCGATTCCCACGCCGCCCGTGGGCGGCATGCCGTATTCGAGGGCCCGCAGGAAATCCTCGTCCAGCGTCTGGGCCTCCTCGTCTCCCGCTTCCCGGAGCCGGGTCTGGACCTCCAGCCGGTCGCGCTGGTCGAAGGGGTCGTTGAGCTCGCTGAACGCGTTCGCCAGCTCCCGGCCGACCACGATCAGCTCGAAGCGTTCCGTCAGCGTCGGCTCGCCCCGCTTGGGCTTCGCCAGCGGCGACAGCTCGCGAGGGTAGTCCACGACGAAGACCGGCTGCACCAGGTGCGGCTCCACCAGCTCCTTGAAGAGCAGGTCCAGGAGCTGAGCCCGGTTCAGCGCATCCGCCTCGTCGGCCCCCAGCGCCCGGGCCCGCTCCCGGAGCACGTCGTCCGGGGCCGCCGCGTCCACGTCGCCGTACCGGGCCAGCCCGTCCAGGTACGGCAGCCGCTCGTACGGCGGCTCCAGGTCGAGGACGACATCGCCGTAGGTCACCGTCGTGCTGCCGGTGACCGTCCGGGCGACCTCCGCCACCATCTCCTCCACCAGCGTCATCATGTCCTCGTAGTCGGCGAACGCCTGGTAGAACTCGAGCATGGTGAACTCGGGGTTGTGCGTCCGGTCGATCCCCTCGTTGCGGAAGTCCTTGCCGATCTCGTAGACCCGCTCGAGCCCGCCCACGATGAGCCGCTTGAGATACAGCTCGTCGGCGATGCGCAGGTAGAGATCCAGGTCCAGCGCGTTGTGGTGAGTGGTGAACGGCCGCGCCGAGGCCCCGCCGTACAGGGGCTGGAGCACCGGCGTCTCCACCTCCACGAACCCCCGATCATCCAGGAAGCGGCGCAGCGCCGCGATCACCCGGGCCCGCTTCACGAAGACCTCCCGCACCTCCGGGTGGACGGCCAGGTCGGCGTAGCGGCGGCGGTAGCGCTGCTCGATGTCCGCGAAGCCGTGGTGCACGATCCGCTCCCCGGTCTCGCTCGTCTCCTCCTTCCCCACCGGCAGGGGACGCAGCGACTTCGCCAGCAACTCGAACGACGAGACGCGGACGCTGGGCTCTCCCATGCGGGTCCGGAGCACCCGCCCCTCCACCCCCAGCCAATCGCCGAGGTCCAGGAGGTCGAGCAGCCCGTACGTGTCCTCGCCCAGGTCGTTCGCGCGGAAGAACAGTTGGATCTTGCCCGTCCGGTCGGCCAGGTCCGCGAAGGTCGCCTTGCCGTGGGCCCGGAAGCCGACGAGCCGCCCGCCCAGCCGGACGGACGGCCCGAGTCCCTCCTCGTCCAACGCGTCGTCTTCTTCGGCGGCGTGGAGGAGCGCCCGGGCTTCCGCGGCCGTGTGCGTGACCGCGTACCGGTACGCGTACGGCCCCACGCCCCGGGCGCGGAGCCGCTCCAGCTTCTCCTGCCGGTCCTGGACGACGGTGTTGCGTGTCTCCTTCATCCGCTCCTCACGCCACCCGGGCGCCGTATTCCTTCAGGTAGGCTTCGATGAACGGGTCCAGCTCACCGTCCATGACGGCGTGGACGTTGCCGATCTTCAAGTCGGTGCGGTGGTCCGTCACCTGGGTGTAGGGCTGGAACACGTACGAGCGGATCTGGTTCCCCCAGCCGATCTCCGTCTTCTCCGCCTCCGTCTCCTGCCGCTTCGCCTCCCGCTCCTCCAGCTCTCGCTCGTACAGCGCCGCCCGCAGCATCTTCATGGCCACGGCCCGGTTCTGGTGCTGGCTCCGCTCCTGCTGACAGGAGACCACGATACCCGTGGGTAGATGGGTGATGCGTACGGCCGAGCTCGTCTTGTTCACGTGCTGGCCGCCAGCCCCGGATGCACGGAAGGTGTCCACCCGCAGGTCCTTCTCCTCGATGTCGATCTCGATGTCCTGGTCGACGACCGGGTAGACGAAGACGCTGGCGAAGGACGTGTGCCGGCGTCCCTGCGAGTCGAACGGCGAGATGCGCACCAGGCGGTGCACGCCCTTCTCCGCTTTCAGGAAGCCAAAGGCGTACTGGCCGGTGATCTCCAGCGTCACGCTCTTGATACCCGCTTCTTCGCCGGGCTGGTGATCCAGCATCTGGACGTCGTAGTCATGCTGTTCCGCCCATCGCGAGTACATGCGCATGAGCATCTCGGCCCAGTCCTGCGACTCCGTCCCCCCGGCCCCGGGGTGGATCGTCACGATGGCGTCCCGGACATCGTCGTCGCCCCGCAGCATGTTCCGCAGCTCGAGGCGCTCCACGCTGGCCTGGAGGCGCTCCACCTCCCGGTCCAGCTCCTCGCTCATCTCCGGGTCCGGCTCCTCCTCGAGGAGGTGGGCGAGCTCCGACAGCTCCGTCGCCCGGGCATCCGCCTCCCGGTACGGCTCCAGCCAACCCTTCAGCTCGTTGACCTCCCGTACGATCTCCCGCGCCGCATCCGGGTCGTCCCAGAACCCGGGCTCCGCCATGCGCCGCTCCAGCACGCCGACCCGGTCGGCCATGGCATCGACGTCAAAGAAAACCTCCGAGCGCAGCGAGGCGCTCTCGCAGATCGTAAAGCGTTTCCAGCGTGTCCTTGGCCATCGTCGTCCCTCCCGCCTAGCAAGAAGGGCCGCCCTTCGGACGGCCCCTTTGACCTCCAGAACATACACGCGGCGCCGGCCGCCAGCAACCGCTAGAACACCTTCTGGCCCTTTGCCAGGATCTCGTTCAGGGCGTCCCGGAAGAAGGGCGTCTTCTTCGCCATCTCCTCACCGACCTGCTCTACATACTCCTCCCAGCTCTTCAGGATCTCCTCCCGGAAATCCGTCCTCAACGTGCCGGCCTCGAGGCTTTTCTCACGCCGCTCCGGGTGATACACCACGATGTCCGAAACGAGCGCCCGGGCCAGGCGCCGGGCCCGTGTGTCCGGGTCCTGGGGACCGAAGACGGGCGTCTCCGTCTCCTCCTCCTCTTCCCCACGCACGTGCACGGTGCCGGCGGGTGCGTCTGCACCGGCGTCCGTGGCCGGGGGCGGCGTGTGGGGTGCGGGGCCCGCCGTCGGTCGCGCCGCTTCCAGCCGGAGCGCCGCGACCGTGCCGCCCCGTCCGATGGCCAGCAGCGTGCCACAGTTGTCGCAGCGCGTCCGTACCTCTTCCGCGGGCAGGCGGTCCGGGTCAACCCGGTAGACGGTGTCGCACTCGGGGCAGCGTATGTTCATGACGTCGCCGAGGTCTCGAGATCCGAGGTCGTCCCGGCCCCGGCGTCCACCTCGCCCTGGTCCTGGTCGGACCGGCGATCGACGGCGTACACGGAGCCGGGCAGAGTCTTGGCGTACGACTTCATCTCCGTCGCCAGCTCGCTGACGCGGGCCGTGTGCACGAAGTTCCGTTTCCGGTTCGTCACGACCCCGACGGAGAGGCTCATGAGCGGCACATCATGGATGTTACCACGGCGGTCCTTCGCGAGAAAGGATCGCTTCTGCCGGTCCTGCTCCGAGTACTGATACGGGATCAGCTCGTCGAAGATGGCAAGGATCTCCTCGCAGCAGACGTCCATGTGCTCCACCGGCACGATGAAGATGAAGTCGTCCCCGCCGATGTGCCCGATGAAGCCGCCCGGCGAGTACGCCTTGACCACGTCCCTCAGGACCCGCGAGAGGAGCAGGATCACACCATCGCCCCGGTTGTACCCGTACCGGTCGTTGAACTCCTTGAAATAATCCAGGTCCGCGTAGCAGACCGCGAAGGTCTGCCCGCTCCGCATGCGCTCCCCCATGTCGCGCTCGATCTGGGCGGTGCCGGGCAGACGCGTGGATGGATGAACGCTCACGTCCCGGTCCGCCCGGGACAGGGTGACCTCCAGCCGGCTCCGCCACTCCGCTTCGCTCATGGTGCCGGTGAGGATCTCGTCGGCCCCGGCGTCGAGTGCTCCCAGGATCGCATCTTCGTCTTCATCGGCCGTCATGAAGATGACGGGGATGATGGCGCTGAAGGAGTCTCCCTTCAGGACGACGCACGTCTCCATGCACTCCGTGAGACAGTCCGTGTCCATGACGACGCACGCGGGGAACGTACGGTTCACCAGAGCCAGGACCTCGGAGGTGGACCGCAGCGTTTCGATGCGGAATCCCCGTTCCGCCGCAAAGGTATGCAGCGATTCAGGCGGTGTCCGCCCGTCCGGTGAATGGAACACCACGATCGGCTTGTAGTGCATCGCCGAAAAGGTCTAGTCTCCAGGGGAGAGAAGTCTCCCGAAGCTACCGCGCGCCCGAGGGCATGTCAAATGGAATCTCCGCGTCATGACGGCCCGATCGGCGCTTCAGTCGTCCCGGTCGACGAAGCGGAAATCGATGTTCCTTTGCTCGATGTCCACCCGGTCCACCCGGACCCGCACCGGGTCGCCCAGACGGAACTGGCGGCGGCGATGCTCGCCCGTCAGCGCGTGCCGCTCCTCCTGGAAGACGTAGTAGTCGTCCTCCAGCGAGCTCACGTGCACGAGCCCCTCCACGAAGAACTCGTCCAGCAGCACGAAGAACCCGAACGCCTTCACCCCGCTGACGGTGCCCCGGAAGGTCTCGCCCAGGTGCCGCTCCATGAACTCGACCTTCTTCAGGTCCACGCTGTCGCGCTCCGCGTTCACGGCGACCCTCTCCCGCTCGCTCGAATGGCGGCCCAGCTCGGCCAGCGTCTCGGCAGCCGGCAGCTCGACGGCCGGGACGCCATCCAGGATGGCTCCGGTCACGACCCGGTGCACGATGAGATCGGCGTAGCGCCGGATCGGTGAGGTGAAGTGCGTATAGTGCTCCGTCGCCAGCCCGAAATGTCCCAGGCTCTTCTCGCTGTACCGCGCCTGCTTCATGCTGCGCAGCACGACCGTGTTCACCAGGTTCTCCTCCGGCCGGCCCCGGGCCCTGGACAGGATCGACTGCAGGTCCTTCGGTTGCACCTTCCCGGGCTTCAGTTGGTGGCCTACCCCGGCGAGGGTCTCCCGGAGCTGATCCATGCGGTCCGGGTCCGGCGGCTCGTGCACGCGGTGCAGGATCCTGAGCTTCCGGGCCAGGGCCTCCTTCGCCACCAGGTGGTTCGCCAGCAGCATGAAGTCCTCCACCAGCCGGTGGCTCTCCAGGCGCAGGACCCGTTCGATGTCCGTGGGCTCTCCCTGCGTGTTCAGGATCACCCGGGCCTGGGGCAGGTCGAAGTCCAGGCTGCCACGGCCGTGGCGCCGCTCTCTCAGGCGGCCGCTGATATGGCCCAGGGTCCGGATGGCGGCATCCGTCTCGTCGTCGATGGACGCGTTGCCGTCGAGGACGGCCTGGGCGTCGTCGTACGAGAGGCGGTGCGCGCTCCGGATCAGGGTGCGCTCGATCCGATGCTCGGCCACCCGCACATCCCCGTCCAGCCGCATCAGCACCGACACGGCGAGGCGGTCCTCGTGGGGACGGAGCGAGCACAGGTCCGCCGACAGCGCCTCCGGCAACATGGGGATCACCCGGTCCACCAGGTAGACGCTGGTGCCGCGTTCGAGCGCTTCGCCGTCGATGGCGCCGCCCTCGTCCACGTAGTGCGCCACATCGGCGATGTGCACGCCGACCTCCCAGCCGCCATCATCCAGCGACTGGACCGAGAGCGCGTCGTCGTGGTCCTTGGCGTCCTCGGGGTCGATGGTGAACACGAGGCGGCCGCGCAGGTCCACACGGTCCCCATCGCCGAGCTGCACCCCCCGGACCCGCAGGGCCTCGGCCTGCTCCTCCACCGGACGCGGGAACTCCAGCGGCAGCTCGTGGCCGTGAATCACGGCCAGCACGTCCACGCCGGGCTCGCCGAAATGCCCGAGGACCTCCCGCACCCGTCCCGCCGGCCCACGGCTGTCGTCACCCCAGTCCTCGATGTCCACCACCACCACGTCCCCGTCCCGGGCCTCTCCGGCCCCGTCCGGTGGCACGAAGACATCCCGGTTCAATTTCAGGTCTTCCGGGACGACGAAGCCGTAGCTGTGCTTCGGGTGGTACACTCCCACCACGCTGGTCCGGGCCCGCTCCAGCACCCGGATGACGGTGCCTTCCGGGCGCTCGCCGCGTCTGCGGCGCTCCACGCGGACCACGGCCCGGTCGCCGTCCACCGCCGAGCCCAGCTCCTGGGCCGGCACGAACACGTCCGGTGACTCGTCGTCCGGCACGAGGAAGGCCGATCCGCTTCGGATCACCTGCAGTCGCCCCACGGCCAGGTTGAGGCGTTTCGGCACCGCGTAGCGCTGCTGCTTGGCCCGGTAGAGCACGCCTTGCCGCTCCAGGCGCCGCAACTGGTCGCGGAAGGCGGCGTAGTCGTGCGAGGAGACGCCCAGCCCCTTCGCCAGCTCCTTCGCTTTCAGGGGTCGGTCCGCCTCCTGGCGGAGGTAGGCCACGATGCGGTCCGGCGAGATGGGCATGGGTTCCTTCAGTGCCAGGGGATTTCGATCCCGGCGGACCAGCGGAGCGCCCCGTCAAGCTCCACGACGGCGCGCAGGCGCGGACCCGCCGATGCCTCGGCGGCCGGGACCAGGACGAGCCCCATCAGAACGCCACCCCGAACGTCACCTGGAACGGCTCCGCCTCCGGGTCCAGCGTGCTCGTGAACGGCTTGCCCAGGCCGAGGGTCAATGACTGGTAACGGACGCCGAGTCCCACCGCACCACCCTTCCCCAGCCCTTCGCCGGGGACGTAACCGGCTCTGAGATACACCACCTCGCCCACCCCGAGCTCGGCACCGAAGGAGGGTGTAGGGTCACCGGGCTCGCGCCACTCGTCGGTCAGCTCCGCCGAGAGCCACAACGCCAGGGCGTCCGAAGTCGGCAGCCCGTGCAGCACCTGGTACGCGGCGCCCAGGTGGACCCGCGTCGGCAGCGGGTCCGCCTCCTCCGCGTTCACCACCTGGAGGCCGAACCCCGCATTCACCAGCGACGCGCCCAGCTCCAGCGCTTCCAGCCACGACGGCTGGTAGCGGATGCCGGCATCCGCCCCGTGCGTGGTCCCGGCTACTTCAAGCCCCAGGCAGGCACCGCTACAGTCGATACGGTCGTGGAACAGCTTGTAGTTCAGTCCGGCGGACAGCCCGCCGCCCAACCGGGTGGCGAACGAAACGACCAGCAGGTGGCTCCGCAGCACCAGGAGGCCGGTGGCCTGGTTGTTCGCGTCCCGGGTCTCGATGTCGCCGTGGTCGAACAGCTCGTACGAGATGCCGAGCGTGCCGATCCCGCCCGGTGTCAACAGCAGCGTGAACGCGTCGGCCGTGGACGCGAACTCCTGCTCCGAGTGGTGCACCAGGAAGGCGTCCTCCGTCACTGCGGCGAGACCCGCCGGATTCCGGAACACGGCGTCCGGCGTGCCCCGGGCCGTCAGCGCCCCGCCCAGCGCCACCGAACGAGCTCCCACCGGGATGAGCAGGACCAGGCAGCACTCACCCGTCCCCGACGAGTCTGTCGGATCCGTCTGCCCCAGCAGGGGCGCCGCCCCTACGGCGAGCAGCGCCGCAACGCTCAAGATACGCGCAAGCATCGACAACCGCCCGCTCACCCGTCCGTCGGCCTGGCCTCGTCGATGAGCATGATGGGGATGTCGTCCCGGACCTCGTAGGCCAGCCGGCAGGCATGGCACACCAGCTCCCCGTCCTCTTCACGATACTCCAGCTCGCCCTTGCACTTCGGGCAGACCAGGATCTCCAGCAGCTTCTCGTCCAGCATGCCGTACCTCTCGGTGATCGGTTCGGGAATACACCCGGATGGCCCGCGCCATCCGAAGTCTAACCGTCCGGGACCGAATATCCCAGACGCCGCAGCGTCGCTGCTTTCTTCCGCCACCCCGGCAGTACCTTCACCCACAGGTCCAGGTACACCCGCTCGCCCACGAACGCCTCCACCTTCGCCCGGGCCCCGCGGCCGAGCTCCTTGATCGCTTCCCCGCCCTTCCCGATGATGATGCCCTTCTGGCTGTTCCGCTCCACGTACACCGTTGCCCGGATGTAGATCGGCCGCTCCGCCTCCCGATACTCCTCTACCCGGACCACCGTCGAATACGGCACCTCCTGCTCGTACTCCTCGAAGATCGTCTCCCGGATCAGCTCCGCCACGAAGAAGCGCAGCGGCTGCACCGCGATCTCGTCCGGCGGGTAGAAGAACGGCGACGCCGGCAGCCGCTCCTCCAGCTCCACGCGCAGCTCCGCCACCCCCTCCCCGCGCTCCGCCGACAGCGGGCACGCATCCAGCCCGAACGTCTCCTGCGTCCACCGCTCCAGCGCATCCACCGCCCCGGCCGGCGCCGCATCCACCTTGTTCACCGCCACCACCAACGAGTCCCGCCTGTCCGACAAACGCGCCAGAGCCTCTCCAGCCGGACGGGTCTCCTCGGGCCGCGTCGCGTCCAGGATCAACAGCACGACGTCCGCGTCCTCCACCGCCCGCAGCGCTTCGCCCAGCATCGAACGCTGCAGCAGGTATCGCGGGTCCAGCAGACCCGGCGTGTCCACGAACACCAACTGAGTCGTCCCCGTCGTCACGATCCCCGTCACCCGCTCCCGCGTCGTCTGCTCCCGCTCCGTCACGATGCTCAGCTTCTCGCCCGCGAACCGGTTCATGAGCGTGGACTTCCCCACGTTCGGACACCCGACCAGGGCTACGTAGCCCGCTCTCGTCGAATCGGCTCCGGGCGCGGTGTCCGTCATGCTGCGTCAGGGGTGCGGGACATCGTCGCCAAAAGGTAGAGGGGACAGAAGCAGGGGCAAGGGCAGGCCCAGAAAGCCCCGGCTCCACCCCCCTCGCAGTGCTCCCCCTCGCCGTGTTCCCCCTCGCGGTGCTCCAACTCGCCGTGCTCCCCCTCGCGGTGCTCCAACTCGCAGTGCTCCAAC
>CAYQCY010000005.1:54755-77369 GCA_964416095.1 uncultured Gemmatimonadaceae bacterium | reverse complement strand
CCTCGCCGTATCCTCCTCGGTTCACCCCATCGGTTCACCCTCCTCGCCGTTCACACCTCGCTTCACCGATCTCGCCTCACCCTCCTCGCATCACCCGGTCATTTGCGTCTACCCTGGTACAGCCAGCCCCGGTGCACCGCGCGCGGCTCCTCGACGGTGATGAACGCGCCGGGCGACCACCGGTCCGCGATGCCCAGGATCTCGGGGATGTCGCGCCGCCGGGTCGCGGCGAAGACGACCTCCACGGCGCCTTCTCGCCCCTGGCCCGAGAACTCGGTGACGCCGTAGCCCAGCTCCCGGAGCGCCTCCGCCACCTCGACGCCGCCGTGCTCCGAGATGATCCGCACCGTGGCGAGGCCCAGGGCCAGCTTCTCCTCGATCCAGAGTCCCACCATGTTCCCGGCTGCGAAGCCGCCCGCGTAGCCGACGGCGTGCCACATGCTCTCCAGGTGACGGATGGCCGTGCCGGCGGCGAAGAGCCAGATCAGCACCTCGAAGAAGGCGATGACCGGGATGAGCTTCCGCTGGTTCCGGACGCTGAGCAGCATTCGCGTCGTGGCCAGCGACACGTCGACGATGCGCAGGACGAAGATGGCCAGGGGCCCCCAGGGGCCGGCGAAGAGCGTCTCGAAGAGTTCCATGGCTCCGCGGGTTCCGGGAATCGGCGACACTCGATGGATACCGTGCCGCCAAGATAGCGTGCGGCTGCCCCTGCCGGGAACGTGGCGGCTTGCTGGCGCGCGGCGCGGTCCGTAACGTCACCGCGACACAGGGACTCGTTTCTCCGGGAGCTTCGATGGACGTGCAGGACTGGTCGTTCTGGGGCAACGCGCTGCAGCAGTGGGCCATCGCCGCAGCCGTGGCCGTGGGCCTCATGGTGGTATTGCAAGTAGCCAAGTCGTGGATCGTGGCGCGGCTCGTGAAGCTCGCGGAGCGCACGGAAAACCGATGGGACGACGTGGCCGCCGCCGTCCTGGGCCGGACCCGGCTCTTCTTCCTGTTCTTCCTCGGGCTCGGCGCCGGCGCCCAGTTCCTGGATCTGCCGGAGAACGCCGCGGAGCTCCTCGGCGAGGCGGTCGTGCTGGCGTTCCTGCTCCAGGTCGGGATCTGGGGCAACGCGGCCATTCAGCACCTGTTCAGCCAGTACACCACGAAGCGGCTGGCGGAGGACGCGGCCGAGGCCACGACCGTCCGGTTCCTGGGCTTCCTGGCCCGGCTCGGCTTCTGGGCCATCGTCCTGCTGCTGGCCATGACGAACCTGGGCATCGAGATCGGGCCGCTGCTGGCCGGTCTCGGCGTGGGCGGCATCGCCGTGGCGCTGGCCGTGCAGAACGTGCTGGGCGACCTCTTCGCCTCCCTGTCCATCGTCCTGGACAAGCCGTTCGTCATCGGCGACTTCATCATCGTCGGGGACATGATGGGCACGGTGGAGCACATCGGGCTCAAGACGACGCGGCTCCGGAGCCTCGGCGGCGAGCAGCTCGTCTTCTCCAACAGCGACCTGCTGTCCAGCCGGGTCCGCAACTACAAGCGGATGTTCGAGCGGCGCATCGTCTTCGGCTTCGGCGTCCTCTACCAGACGCCGCGGGAGAGGGTGGCCCGCATCCCCGACATGGTCCGGGAGGCCGTCGAGGCCCAGGAGGACGTGCGCTTCGACCGGGCCCACTTGAAGGCCTTCGGCGACAGCTCGCTGGACTTCGAGGCGGTCTACTACGTCCTTCTGCCCGACTACAACGTCTATATGGACCGCCAGCAGGCGATCAACCTGGAGCTCATGCGCCGGTTCGAGGAGGAGGGCGTCGAATTCGCCTACCCCACGCGGACCATCTACATCGAGGGCGGTGATGCGCCGGCAACGCAGTAGCGCGCCGTGGGAAACGGCGTCCTCCGCGCCCTTCCCGGACGCGTGGCGGCGGGCGGTGCGCCGCCGGACGTTGGCCCGCGCCATTCGCGGCGTGGGGGCCGCCCTCGTGGCGGCGGCGTTCCTGGGTGGGTGCGCGGGAAGCACGCCGCCGGCCACGGCGGGTGTGGCCGCATCCGTGTCGCTCCACGCGCCGGTGCCGGAGCCCGCGCCCGACGCCTGGCGCCCGTTGCTGGGCGTCTACGGCGGCGACGGGTTGCCGGAGATGCTGGTCCGGGAGCGGGACGGGCGCCTGGAGCTGCTGGTCCGCCGGGAGCATGCGTTCACCCTGGAGCCCGGGGAGGGGGACCGGTTCCGGTTGGAACCCGTCTCGGACTCGGTCGCCGCCATGCCTGTGGCCGCCCGGACGGCCCGCTTTCTCCGGGACGTTGATGCGGTCGCGGGACTCGCCATCGCCGGTGTCGTCTTCGAGCGGCAGGCGCTGGGCCCCGACGGTGGGACGTTCCGCATCGACGCGGTGCGGCCGGTCTCGGAGCTGCGCCGGGAGGCGTTGGCCGCAGAGCCGCCGCCGGAGCTGACCCGGGCGGAGCGGGAGCCGGAGCTGGTGGAGGTGGTACGGCTCGACCCGACGATCCGTCTCGACGTCCGGTACGCCACGACGGACAACTTCATGGGCGCCGCCTTCTACGACGAGCCGCGCGCCTTCCTCCAGCGGCCTGCCGCCGAGGCGCTGGTGCGGGCGCACCGCCGGTTGCGGGCGTACGGGTACGGCGTCATGATCTTCGATGCCTACCGGCCGTGGTACGTCACAAAGATGTTCTGGGACGCCACGCCGGAGCGGCAGAAGGACTTCGTGGCCGACCCCGCCGGCGGCTCGCGACACAACCGGGGCTCGGCCGTGGACCTGACCCTGTACGACCTGGAGACCGGGGAGGCCGTGGCCATGCCGAGCGGCTACGACGAGTTCACCGAGCGGGCCTACCCGGACTGGCCCGGCGGGACCACGCTCCAGCGCTGGCGCCGCGACCTGCTGCGCCGGGTCATGGAGGCCGAAGCCTTCACCGGCTACCGGTACGAATGGTGGCACTTCGACCACGAGGACTGGCGGGCCTACCCCGTCATGAACCGGACCTTCGACGCGATCCGTTCACCCTGAGCACAGGCAGGCAGCCATGAAGAAGGCGCGATACCTCGTACTGATCCTGTTGGCGGCCTGCGGCCCCATGGCCGGCGGCGGCCTGCCCGCGCCGGACACGGGGCCGTACGACCTCGTCATCGCCGGTGGACGCGTGGTGGACGGGACCGGTGCGGCGTGGTTCTACGGCGACGTGGCCGTGCGGGGCGACCGCATCGTCCGGATCACCCACGCCGGCGCGCTGGCCGACGCGCAGGCGGCGGAGCGCCTCGATGCCCGTGGGCTCGTCGTCGCGCCGGGCTTCATCGACATCCAGAGCCACTCCCGGGGCGCGCTGCTCCGGGGCGACGGCCGGGTCGTGAGCAAGGCGACGCAGGGCATCACGACGGAGATCCTCGGCGAAGGCTCCACCAACGCGCCCATCAACGAGAACGTGCTCTCGGACCTGACGGAGGACCAAACGCGCGCGGACGAGCTCGTCGCGCGGTTCGGCGGGCCCGACGGCTTCGACAACTGGCTGCGGGCCATGGAGGAGAACGGCGCGTCGGTGAACTTCGGCTCGTTCGTGGGCCAGGGCACGGTCCGCCAGTACGGCATGGGCATGGCCATGGGCGAGGCGACGGGCGCCGCCCTGGACAGCATGCGCAAGGCCGTGCGCTGGGCCATGGAGGACGGCGCCTTCGGCGTCGCCTCGGCGCTGGTCTACCCGCCCAGCAGCTTCGCCACGACGGACGAGCTCATCGCGCTGGCCCGCACGATGCGGCCCTACGGCGGCGTCTACATCACGCACATGCGGTCCGAGGCGGACATGCTGCTGGAGGCCATGGACGAGGCCATCCGCATCGGTGCCGAGGCCGATGTGCCGGTAGAGATCTACCACCTGAAGGCGGCAGGGCGCCGGAACTGGTTCAAGGCACCGTTGGCCATCGCGAAGATCGACTCCGCCCGCGCCGCCGGCGTGAACGTGCAGGCCGACATGTACCCGTACGCCGCGGCCGGGACCGGGCTCACGGCGTGCCTGCCGCCGTGGGCGTCGGCGGAGGGCAAGCTGTTCGAGAACCTGGAGGACCCGGCGATGCGGGCCCGCATCCGCGCCGAGGTGCTGGACCCGTCCGGCGACTGGGAGGACTTTTGCGGACTGGCCACCCCGGAGGGTGTCCTGGTGCTGGGCCTGGAGAAGCCGGAGAACGAGCGCTACATCGGCATGCGCCTCTCGGCGATCGCCGAGGAAATGGACCAGCACTGGATCGACGCCATGATCGACCTGATCCGGTCCGAGGAGCAGCGCATCGGCACCATCTACTTCCTCATGAGCGAGGAGAACGTGGCGCTCCAGATGCGCCAGCCCTGGATCAAGTTCGGCACCGACGCCGGCGGTGTGGACCCCGACAGCGCCGAGAGTCTCGTCCACCCACGCTCGTACGGGACCTACCCTCGCATCCTCGGGCGCTACGTGCGTGAGTGGAACGTGATCCCGCTGGAGGAGGCGATCCGCAAGATGACCTCGGCGGTGGCGACCCGGCTCGGGATCCGGGACCGGGGCGTGCTGAAGCCGGGCATGTACGCCGACATCGCCGTGTTCGACCCGGGGACCGTCGTGGACCACGCCACCTTCGAGGACCCGCACCAGCTCTCCACGGACGTGCGCCACGTCTTCGTCAACGGCACGGCCGTGGTGCGGGACGGGCGGCACACCGGCGCGAAGCCGGGCCGCATCGTGCGCGGACCGGGCTATCGGCCCTAGCCGTCGATGCAGGCACCGGAGACGTCGCCCTCGACGGTCACGCAGGAGAACCCGCCGGGCGCCGCCGACCTGGCCCTGGTCCTCACCGGCGGCGGCGCCCGGTCCGCCTACCAGGTCGGGCTGCTCCGCTGCCTGGCCCGGCGCGTGCCGGGCCTCCGCATCCCCATCATCACCGGTGTGTCCGCAGGGGCCATCAACGCCACGCACCTGGCGTCCCACCACGGCACCCTGACCCAGTCGGTGGACGAGCTCGTCGCCCTGTGGAGCGAGCTCACCCCCGAGCGCGTCTTCCGCGTCGACGCCGGCTCCATCACCTTCGGCCTCGGCCGCTGGTTCATGCGCCTCCTCGCCGGCGGCGCCCTGCCGGCTCCCAGGGTGCGCGGGCTCGTGGACACGACGCCGCTCCGGACCTTCCTCGAGGAGGCGCTGGCCACCGTCCGCGGCGAGGTCACCGGCGTGGACTACAACCTGGAAAAGGGCTGGCTCCGGGCCCTGGCCGTCTCGGCCACGAACTACATGACCGGCCAGTCCACCGTCTTCGTGCAGGGCCGCGACATCGAGGCCTGGCAACGGCCGCGCCGGGTCTCCGTGCGCACGCGCATCAGCGTGGACCACGTCATGGCCTCCGCCGCCCTGCCCCTGTTCTTTCCCGCCGTCCGCATCGGCGACGCCTGGTACGGCGACGGCGGCATCCGCTCCACGGCACCCCTCTCCCCGGCGCTGCACCTCGGCGCCCGGCGCATCCTGGCCGTCTCGACCCGGTCCGCCCGGACCCAGATCGAGGCCGACCGCCACAAGGTGGAGGGGTACCCGCCTCCGGCACAGGTGGCCGGCGTGCTCCTCAATTCGGTCTTCCTGGACAACATCGACCAGGACGTCATGAACCTCGAACGGGTGAACCGGCTCCTGGAGAGGATCCCGGAGCGGAGGTGGGACGGCAGCCGACCCGTGGAGATCGTCGTGGTCCGCCCGTCCCGCGACCTGGCCCGGATCGCCGGCGAGTACGAGCCGGCGCTGCCCCGGGCCTTCCGCTACATGACGCGCGGCATGGGCACCCGGGAGACCGGCAGCCCCGACATGCTGTCCATGCTCATGTTCCAGAGGGACTACCTGCGGCGCCTCATGGAGCTCGGCGAGAACGACGCGGAGGCCAGGAAGGACGAGATCCTGGCATTACTCGGCGTGGAAGCGTAGGGAATGTTCGGATTCGAGGTCGAATTCGAGGTCCAAGTCGAAAGCGCCAGGCGTCGCGGGATCCCTTGCCGCATCCAACTCGGCGTATCCCACCCCTGGGCTTGGGCCTGGGCCTGCCCCTGCCCCACGCGCGCCGGAACGGCCCGCGCCCACCCTAAAACCGTCGCTTCAGGCGGACGAAGAATTTCGGGCTGCCGCCGTCGTCAGTCAGCGGCAGCGCGGCGTAGATCCCGAACTCGCCCAGCAGGAAGCCGACGCCGCCGTCGTAGAGCCAGCCGGTCCCCTGACTGAGGCCGGCCAGGTCGGCGGTGTCGTTGGTCCAGCCGCGGCCGGCGTCGAAGAAGACGACCCAGTTCGGGTCGAAGTCGATCCGCCAGTCGTTCCAACCCAGGTCCCAGTCCGGGTCGCCGAAGCCGAAATCCAGTGTCAGGCTGCCCCGGAACTCGGCCTGGAAGAGGGCGAACCGGTCGCAGCCGTAGGAGGGGAAGAACCTCTGGGCGACGCCATCCACGACGCGGGTGCCGGAGACCAGATGGGCGCCGCAGCTCGCCTCGAAGTGGTCGTACCCGGGCAGGGTCCCGAAGCCGCCCAGGGCATGCTGGTACTGGGGCGGCAGCGCACCGTCGGTCAGGGATCCGCCCGCCACCGCCCGCAGGTCGAGCTGGGACCGGTAGCCTACGGGGGTGTAGCGGCGCACGTCGATGAAGCCGTCGGTGAAGTCCGCGGCGAAGACCCGGTCGGCCAGGCTCACCGGACCGCCCGCAGGCACGAGGTCGAGATCCAGGCCCGGGCGCACCAGCTCGCCCTCCAGGGCGTGCTCCACCACGGCGTTGATGTACCAGCCCCGGTACGGATCGTCTCGGCGGTCGCGCAGGTCCAGCGTGATGTCGCCGCCGACCGTCCTGATCCGGCCCTCCGCGACGGCGGGCTGGAGGTCCCAGCTCTCGCCGCGGTTGAGCAGCGACCAGGGGTTGCCGGCAGCCAGCGACAGGTGGTCCTCCTGCCGGTACTCGAAGCGGGCGTCGAAGGCGCGCAGCGGGCTGATCCGGACCGCGCCGCTCCAGCCGGCCCGGTCGTAGTAGTCCCGCAGGTCCTCCCGGAAGACGAGGGAGGCGACCGTCGCCTCCAGGTCGCTGACCTGCCAGCGGTCCATGCCGTCCACCTGGGAGAACACCGAGCCGCCCACGGAGAAGACCCGCCCGCCGAAGAACTGCTCGGCCTTGACCGCGTACCCGAACCGGTCGGGCTGCAGCTCGAAGTCGTCCGACTCCGTCCTGTAGATGGCCAGCGCTTCCAGCCGCAGCGCGAAGTCGCCGCCCGTGTCGATGAGGGGCCCGAACATGATGGGCAGCCCCTCGACCCGGTTGTAGTTGTAGCCGGCGCGCACGGTGAGGCGCGAGTGGCCGCGTCCCCAGTACCAGCGGTCGCGTCGCCGGTCCCAGTCGTCCCGGCGATCCCGGTCCCGGTCCACCGTGCTCACTCCGTAGCAGGTGACGCTGCCTTCCACCGCCGCGCCGTCCTCCATGGTCACCTCGCCGCCCACCACGATCACGTCGCCGGTGACCACCGATGTCCGTTCGAGCACGACGTCCCCGTCCACCATGGCCAGGTCCCCGTGGATCCGGCCGGCCAGGCGGAGCGTGCCACCCCGGGCGCCGACATCGCCGTTGATGAGCTCCCGCGGCGAGATGTAGGCGTTGCCCTCGAAGTGTCGGGTCGAGGCCCGGTCGTAGAGGCGGAGAAGGCGGGTCTCGAGGTCGTACGGCAGGTTCGCGTCGCGGATCTCGCGCTCCTGGCCCGCCGCGGGCGCGGCGAGCAGGACGAGCAGCGCGACCGGGATCCATCGGGTGCGCATGATGGGCTCCTCAGGTGAAGGCGCCCGGGAGGCGCCGTTCCCGCCGGGGGCGGCCTGACGGCCGCTGTGCGTGCCGTTGCAGGACACATTGACGCCTCGGACCGCGCCTCGCGGTCCAGGCATCGCTCCTAACTGTATTAGACGTTATGTGCGGCCCGGAAGTTTCATTGCCGAGGAGCAGTCCGGGATCCGGTCGGCGGGCGCGCGCCGCTAGCGCTCCGGCAAGCGCTCGGACCAGTGGAGGGCGTCGTAGTCCCGGAGGATCGCCAGCGTCTCCTCGAGCGGCAGCGCCTCCACCGTGCCCCGGTGCCCGGCCACCGTCGTGGCCCGGAAGAGGGAGTTGATGATGGCCTCCTCCGTGGCCTCCGCCGCCGCCATGAACAGCGGCGAGATGCGGGCGTTGGGCAGGTCCTGGATCATCCGGACGTCCCGGCCGGCGCGACGGACCGACTCCGCCGTGGAGAAGGCGATCACGTAGTCGCCGGACCCGTTGCTCATGCTCGAGCCCGTTCGGGCCAGACCCGCCAGCGCGCGGCGGGCCAGCCGCTCCAGGTTACGGGCATCCAGCGGCGCATCCGTGGCCACCACCATCATGATGCTGCCGTCCCCGTCGTACGGGTCGCGGAGCCCGCCCGGCCCGCCGCCGGAGCCGCCGGCCCGGCGCCGCAGCTCGCGTCCGACGGGCGCTCCGTTGATGGACAGGACGCCGCCGTAGTTCGATTGGACCAGCACCCCCACCGTGTAGCCGCCCCGGTCCTCGCCCAGCCGCCTGGACGACGTCCCGATGCCGCCCTTCCAGCCGAAGGCCCGCGTCCCCGTGCCCGCTCCCACGGCGCCTTCCGTCACCGGTCCGCCGGTCGCCGACTCCAGGGCCTCCGCCACGTGCTCCGGCCCGATCGGCCGGGCCCGGATGTCGTTCAGGTAGCCGTCGTTCGTCTCACCGACGACCGGGTTGATGGAGCGGACCTCCTCCATCCCCGGCTGCGCCAGCAGCCACGCTACCATGGCGTCGGCCGCCCGCCACACGCAAAGCGTGCACGTGAGCAGGATCGGCGTCTCCAGCTCGCCCAGCTCCCGGACCTGGGTCACCCCCGCCAGCTTGCCGAACCCGTTCCCCACGACGATGGCCGCCGGCACCCGCTCCATGAACACGTTCCCGCCGTGCGGCAGGATCGCCGTCACGCCCGTCCGCACCGAGTCGCCTTCCACCACCGTCGCATGGCCGACCTGTACGCCCGCCACGTCCGTGATGGCGTCGAGCGGGCCCGGCTCCAGGATGCCGATCTCCACTCCTACGTCACGGGCCCGCGGACGCTCCCCCTGGGCCATCACCGGACCCGCCAACACGAGAAGGAGAAAGGCAGGGGCGACCACTCGACCGCGTACGATCGCAGACATGGCATCCTTCCAGAAGCTCGGAGGCAGATTCGCTCCCTCATGTGGGGCAGAATAGACAAAGGAGCCGGGAATGGCGAGTCGCCCCATTTTCACGCCTCCTGCCTTCCGCCTCCCGCCTGCCTTCCGCATATTTGGCCGTGCCGGGCGCGGGGCCCGGCGGACCCGAACGCAACCGACATGGACGTGACGACTTCGACGGGGAACGAGACGATCGCACCGCAGGGGAACGACATTCGGCGCCTCGGCATCCTCGGCATGGCCGGCGCCATCTACACGTACCTGCTGGTGGTCTACGGCGGGATCGTCCGCATCACCGGCGCCGGCATGGGCTGCGGCGACGACTGGCCCCGCTGCAACGGCGCGGTCGTGCCCGAGATGGACTTCATCACCTTCATCGAGTACAGCCACCGCGTCCTGGCCGCCGGGCTGGCGTTGCTGACGCTGTGGGTCGTGGTGAGCGCCATCCGGAACCGCGGCCAGCCGGACGTGGCGGGGACGGGGGGCCTGCTGAGGCCCGCGCTGCTGGCCGGCGCGCTCATCGTGCTCCAGGTCGTCCTCGGCGCCGCCACCGTCAAGCTCGAGCTCCTGGCCGGGACCACGACGCTCCACTTCGTCACCGCCATGGCGCTCCTGGCCACCTTCACCATCCTGGCCGTCCGGGCGGGGCTCTTCGACGCCCGGCTCACGGAGGCCGGACGGGGCCCGTTCACCGGTGCCGCCATGAGCGCCGCGATCCTCGGATTCGTCGTCGTGGCGTTCGGTGCCCTGACCGCCAACCTCGGCATGGAAGGGCCGTTCCCGCCCAGCGGCGCGGCCATGGCATGCCAGGGCTTCCCGCTCTGCAACGGCGAGCTGTGGCCCGACGGCGGCGCCTGGGTCCATACCCACTGGACCCACCGCCTCCTGGCCTACCTCCTCTTCTTCCACGTCCTGGGCGCCGGCGCCGTCACGCTCCGGAGATCGCCTCCCCCGGCCCTGGCCTTCGCCGCCTGGGCAACCATGGGCCTCGTCGTGCTGCAGGTCGTCGTCGCCGCGTTCCTCGTCCTCATGCGGCTACCCCAGGCACTCCAGGGCCTGCACCTCGCCGTGGGCGCCGCCCTCTGGGGCGCCCTCGCCGTCTGGGTCGGCCTGGCACGCCGCGCCGATGGCCGCCCCAGCCCCGTCGTGCTCAACAGGACTTTCCCCGGAAACGGCTAGGGTTTCTCCGTTCCGAGCGTCTGGGCCGTTCAAACGCCGTCCAACGCGGAAGCGCGGAATCGTTGCGCGGAGAGGCGGAACGCTCGCGGCCGGCCCTTACGTACGCGCCGCAGCCCGACCTTCGAGGCCTCCTGTCGGACGGCCACGTGACGCGCAACCGTTCGCGACGACGGCTTCCGCGCGTCCACCTCCATCGGCGTTCCAGCGTTGTCCCGACCGCGAAGGTCGCCCTGCCGCGGGGCCCGGGGATCGACCGGATCCTCGCCCCGCTGCCAGCGGGAGCCCGACGCCGGCCCGATGTACCCGCCGGCATCAGCGAGGAACCGAAAACAATGGGGAAGGTCCAAGTGCTCAAAGGTTGACGACCTTGACATGAGGTTTTAGCTTCTGCGGGCTCCAGGGTCGACGGGCCGTGGAGCCCTTTTTTGCCAGCCTGACACAACAAGAGATGGCGTCTCGGAGTCACAGGTTCCTGGGGCCGCTGTTGGTGCTGCTGGCCCTCGGTGCGGCGGCGTGTGCCGGGGAGGAGCAGTACCCGCAGACGACATTTGAGCCGGTCACGGAGTACGGGCGAATCAGCGACAGCCTGTTCACCAGCGTGTTCTGGTGGATGATGCTGGTGCTGGTCGTCGTATTCGTGTTCCTGGGCTTCATTCTCTGGAAGTACCGGGAGCGTCCGGACTCGCCGGAGCCGCGTCCGGTCTACGGGAACACGGTGCTGGAGATCCTGTGGACGCTGGGTCCGGCGGTGATCATCGTGCTGATCGCGGTGCCGACGATTCGTGCGATCTTCGAGACGCAGCGTCCCGCGCCGGAGGACGCGCTGGTCGTGGAGGCCATCGGTCATCAGTGGTGGTGGGAGTTCCGCTACCCGGAGCAGGGGATCGTAACGGCAGGTCAGATGGTCGTGCCGACGGGCACGCCGCTGGACATCCGGCTGAGCTCGGCGGACGTGATCCACAGCTTCTGGTTCCCGCGCCTGGGCGGCAAGCGGGACGCCAACCCGGTGCCGCGGGTCCCGGAGGGTCAGCAGCCGCGCCATCAGAACCATATCTCCATCACCATCGAGGAGCCGGGCGAGTACCTGGGCCAGTGTGCCGAGTACTGCGGCACGTCGCACGCCGTGATGCGGATGCTGGCGGTGGCGGTGGAGCCTGCGGCGTTCGAGGACTGGGTCGCCGGGATGCGTGGGGACACGGTGACCAGGGCCGGGCCGGCGCTGCGGTCCGAGCCGGACCCGCTGGTGGCGCGGGGTCGGGAGGTCTTCATGCGGAGTAGCTGCATTGCCTGCCACGCCATCGAGGGGACCGACGCCCGGGGCGTGATCGGTCCGGACCTGACGGCGTTCGGTGACCGGTGGAGCATCGGCTCCGGGATGATGGACAACACGCGGGCCAACCTCTTCGAGTGGATCAAGCGGGCGCCGGAGATCAAGAAGGGAGTGATCATGCCCGGGTCGGACCAGGGCGCCGGCGGCATGCCCCCGACGAACCTCTCGGACGAGGAGGTCCGGGCGGTGGCGGCCTATCTGTCCAGCCTCGGCGCGGGGCTCCCGGCCGAGACGGACGGCGGCGCGCCGGGCACCGAATAGACGAAGAGCGAGACGAGACCGAGACATGGCCATTGCCACCGCCGAAGCTCCGAAGAGTACGGCCAGGAAGCGCGAGGGGATCCGGGACTGGCTCACCACCATCGACCACAAGAAGATCGGGCTGTTGTACGGGTCCACCGCGCTGGTCTTCCTGCTGCTGGGCGGGCTCGAAGCGCTGATCATGCGCATCCAGCTATCGGCGCCGGAGATGGAGTTCCTGGACCCGGACGTCTACAACCAGCTCTTCACGATGCACGGCATCACGATGGTCTTCCTGGTCGGGATGCCCATCGCCGTCGCCTTCTTCAACTATCTCGTCCCGCTCCAGATCGGCGCCCGGGATGTCGCCTTCCCGCGCCTGAACGCCCTGTCGTACTGGATCTTCCTGTTCGGCGGGCTGTTCATGTACTCGAGCTTTTTCCTGGGCGCCGCCCCCGACGGCGGCTGGTTCGGCTACGCGAACCTCAGCTCCCGGCAGTACTCGCCGGGGCCGAACATGGACTTCTATGCCCTGGGCCTCCAGATCCTGGGCATCGCGTCCATCGCCGGTGGCGTGAACTTCATCACCACCATCATCAACCTGCGGGCCCCCGGCATGAAGCTCATGCGCATGCCGCTGTTCACCTGGATGGCGTTCGTGACCAGCTTCATCATCATCACGGCGCTGCCCGTGCTGGCCGTGGCGCTCTTCTTCCTGACCTTCGACCGGTTCTGGGGCACCAACTTCTTCGAGGTCTCCGCGGGCGGCGACCCGGTCCTCTGGCAGC
Source organism: uncultured Gemmatimonadaceae bacterium (assembly GCA_964416095.1). GTDB lineage: Bacteria > Gemmatimonadota > Gemmatimonadetes > Longimicrobiales > RSA9 > CAYQCY01. The sequence continues at coordinate 64,627 of CAYQCY010000005.1, read as the reverse complement.
ACCTGTTCTGGCTCTTCGGACACCCCGAGGTCTACATCCTCATCCTGCCGGGCTTCGGCATCGTGTCCGACGTCATCCCGACGTTCTCGAGGAAGCCTCTGTTCGGCTACGCGATCATGGTGTACGCCGGCGCGCTCATCGCCTTCATCGGCTGGGGCGTCTGGTCGCACCACATGTTCACGACGGGGATCGGCGCCATCGCCGATGCGTTCTTCACGGCGTCGACCATGATTATCGCGATCCCTACGGGCGTGAAGATCTTCAACTGGCTCGCCACCATGTGGGGTGGGAAGCTGCGGTTCACCACGGCCATGAAGTTCGCCGTGGCCATGGTGGCCATGTTCACGCTGGGCGGTGTCTCCGGCATCATGCACTCCGCCTCGCCGGCGGACCTGCAGCAGCACGACAGCTACTTCGTCGTGGCTCATTTCCACTACGTGCTCATCGGCGGTCTGCTCAACGCCGTCTTTGCCGGGATCTACTACTGGTATCCGAAGATCAGCGGCCGGATCATGAGCGAGACGATCGGCTCGCTGCACTTCTGGCTCTTCTTCATCGGGTTCAACCTGACCTTCTTCCCCATGCACTGGCTCGGTCTGCTGGGGATGCCGCGCCGGATCTACACCTACGCGGAAGAGCTGAACCTGGGCGGCATCAACCTGGCCATCACCATCGGTGGGTTCCTCATGGGCATCTCGGTGCTGATCTTCGCCTGGAACGTCGTGCGGAGCTGGTGGAAGGGAGAGGAGGCGGGCAACAACCCGTGGAGCGCCTCCACCCTGGAATGGGCGACGACCTCGCCGCCGCCGGAGTACAACTACGCGCGCCTGCCCGAGATCCGGAGCCGCATGCCGCTCTGGGACAATCCGGACGCCTACGGGCGCCAGGTCTACGAGGAGCCCGAGGGCGGGGTGCACATGCCCGACCCGTCGTACTGGCCGATCCTGACCGCCGCGGCCATAACGCTGACCTTCGTGCTCTTCATGACGAACCTGTGGTGGCCCCCCCTCATCGGCGTGGGCCTCACCGCCGTCGGCATCCTGAACTGGGCCTTCGAGCCCGCGGGCTGAGCCTGCAAGGAACGCGACGAAAGGCGCGCTCCCGCCGTGGACCCGACGAGCGATGAACCACGAGCTGACCGCTGAACGCTGATCACTGATATGGAAGCACACGCACAGGCCGCGCACCCGCCCACGTCCACCGGGCTCGACACGCTCAAGCTCGGGTTCTGGACCTTCCTGGGCTCGGAGACGCTGTTCTTCGGATCGCTGATCTCGACCTACATGGTCTACAAGGGATCCAGCCTCGGGGGGCCGTATCCCCATGAGATCCTGGACATCCCGCTGACCACCGTCAGCACCTTCGTGCTCCTCATGTCGAGCCTTGCCATGGTCCTGGCCCTGGCCGCGGTGCAGCGCGGCAGCCGCAAGGGCGCTCTCATCTGGCTCATGGGGACCGCGCTGTTGGGGTCCATCTTCCTCGGCTTCCAGGCCTACGAGTTCACGCACTTCTACCACGAAGGCCTCACCGTCACCTCGAACCTCTTCGGGTCCACCTTCTTCGTCCTCACCGGCTTCCACGGCGCCCACGTCACCATCGGCGTGTTCTGGCTCCTGGTCCTCTGGGTCCAGACGCTGGCCGGGCGCATCGGGAAGGAGGACGCCACCAAGGTGGAAGTCGCCGGGCTCTACTGGCATTTCGTGGACATCGTCTGGATCGTGATCTTCACCCTGATCTACCTGATACAGTAGGCGGGAGGCGGGAGGCGAGAGGTTCTGGATACGGCGAGGGATGAGTCGAGGGAGCGGAAGGAGACATGGCGGAACGGACAGAGGCGGCGGCGCACGCCGAGCACGAGCATCCGGGGTACGGCACCTACCTGATCGTTGCGGTGGTGCTCACGGTGATCACGGCGCTGGAGGTGGCGATCTTCTACATCCCGGCCCTGGCCCCCGTGCTGGTGCCGATCCTGCTGACGCTGTCGGCCGGGAAGTTCGTCCTGGTGGTGATGTTCTACATGCATCTCAAGCACGACAGCAGCGTGTTCACGGCCGTGTTCGTGGCGCCGCTGACCCTGGCCATGTTCGTGGTCATCGCGCTGATCCTCCTCTTCAGGGTGGTACCGTTCATCGAGATCGGCTGACGGCCCGGACTTTGGACGTACGGGCGCCCCGGCGGCATGCCGCCGGGGCGCCTTCGCGCGGCATGCCGGATGGCGGGGGGCGCCTCGAGCTTCGAGACGCCCCCCGGATCGTGGAAAGGTTTTGGCGTGCGGGACTCGCGAGGGTCGGCGGTCCGGGGAAGCGCGGTCCATGCCGCGCTGTTGGCCGGGGCGCATGTCGGCCCGACCCCGAAGGGCCGTCCCGGGCCCGCGCCCGGCCTGGACCGCCGGTGGGGTGCGGCGCCATCGTCAGCGCCGCCACTGCAGCTCAGCCGAGGCCGGCCAGCACACCCGCCACCGGGTACAGCAACGCGGCCAGCACGGCCAGGTAGCAGGTCACCACGATCACCGCGTAGCTCGACGGCTTCCGGTTCTCGGCATGTGCGGACATCTCACCCTCCTTCCTGTCCAGAGACGCGGGTCGGCTCAGGCCAGGTAGCCGGCTGACTCGGCCACCGGATACAGTAGCCCCGCGATGGCGACGACCTGCATGCCCAGCGCCAGGCACGCCCGCGCCATCACGTCTGATGCCAGCTTCCAGCACTCCCAGTAGTGGTCGGGGTCTCGCATGGTCCATCCTCGTTCGCTCTGCGGTGTCTGCCGCGTCCCGATGCGAGCCGCCGGGGTACGGCTCGCGATCGCTGGCCCCACTATACGAAGGCGCCCTCAGCCACGGCTCAGACCCGCGTCAGACGCGAAGCCCCTCGATCAGAAGCCAGTCAGACGACAGCACAAGTTGTTGTGAAACAATAAGTTGACGGATCCCGAAGCGTCGGGCGTCAGGGACGGGCTCAGCGGCCCGGGCTGATGCTGGGAGTCTCCGCCAGGCGCTGCATCTCCTGGACGAAGGGGCGGAGAGCCGGGTCCGGTTCGGCCCACAGGATGGCGACGGCGGCGGACCAACGGCGGGTGGCGACGGGATCGCCGGTCCGGGCGGCGAGCCGGGCGCGAAGCGCCATGGAGTGGATGAGGGCGGCGGCCTCGTGGGGGAGCTCGAGGGCGTGCCTGTTGAGGGTGAAGAGCGTTTCGAGGACGGCGTCCAGGGAGCGGACGGCTGCGGCGGTGTCGTGGACGGCCAGGTGGAGCTGGGCGGTGGCGAGGGTCTCGTGGACGGGGAAGTCGCCGGGCCGGAAGGGGTCGCGGATCTCGTGGAGGATCTCGAGCTGGTCTCGGACGTGGGCGGTATCGCCGGCGGCGAGGGAGCGCTGGGCGGCGATGACCGGGTTCCAGGTGACCTCGAGGTGGGTTCGGGTGAGGCCTTCTTCGTGGAAGCGCATGATGGCGGGCACGGCGAGGAGCGACTGCCGCACGGGCGCTTCCATGCGTGGCTCGAGGAGGGTGCGGACGAGGAGGCGTGTCCGGTCGGCGTGCTCCGCGATGTCCATCAGGAACGGTGTGCCGAAGGCCGCGAAGACGTGGAGCCGGAGGGCGGCGTCCACGAGTCGGCGTGGCGGGTCGATGGGCAGGTCGAAGGAATGGGCGTCGGCGTGGTCGGCGGCGGCGCGGGCGAGGAGGTCGGCGGCGCGTCGAGGCCGCCCCAGGAGTGTTTCCAGGCCCGCCAGGTAGCGTGCGCCGGCGCCCCGGGCGTCGGGCCAGGTGGTCGTGGCGGAGTCGGCGAGCCGCCGGGCCTCGCGGAAGTCGGGCCGCTTGAGGGCGAGCCTCGCCTCGGTGGCCGTGAGTGCGAGGCGCTCGTCGGGGTCGTTGGTGAGTGCGCGGGCCCGTCGCACGGCGTCCACGGCGTTGGCGCCGGCGGGTCCGTCGTCGATCTCGCCGAAGCTCTCGAGGATGAGGGCCCAGGCGTGATGGGCGCGGGCGCTTTCGGGGAAGGCGCGGACCCAGCCGCTGACGATGCGCCGGAGGGTTTCCCGGTTCCGGTCGAGGGCGGCCGGCCCACCACGGAAGACGGCGGCCATCTCCGGGGGGTAGGGCACGAACGCGAGCGTGTCGGCCCGGAGGGACGGATACGCGATCAGGACCCGGGCCGGCCGGTCCTGGAGGCGACCGGTACGAACGGTCTGGGGGTCGGTGAAGAGCGTCCTCGTGAGGCCCGAGTAGGGCCCGTGCCGGAAGGCGTGGAAGCTGAACGACGGCAGGATCTCGAGGGCGCGCAGGTACGCCAGGTTGGCGGTGTGATAGCTGGACCGGAACGCGTACCCGGACGGGCTGGTCGGGTCCTCCACGACGACGTCGTCCCGGGCGCGGCACTCGCCCAGGCCGTACCAGCCGGCGAAGCTCGACGCGTCGGCATCGACGACGGCCTGGAAGAGGGCGCAGGCGTCGGGGTAGCGTTCCTCGGCCAGCGCCAGCTCGGCCTGGGCCAGCAGGCGCTCCTCCGGGTCCAGCATGTGGTCGAGGCGGGCGGCGCGCGTCGCCGCGGCGACCCAGGCGTCGTCGAGGCGGCCGGCCCAGTCGAGGGACTGGGCGAGGCGCAGGTACGCGTCGGCGAAGGTCGTGTCGTGGCGGACGGCCTCCTGGAAGCGGGTGGCCGCCGAGTCGAGGTTCCAGGTGGTGAGCGCCTCCACGGCGGCGGCGTACGCCTCGTGCGCCGCCAGGGAGGTCGGCAGTGACGACCGGGTCGGGAGCCGCTCGAAGCCGCCCGGCGTGACCAGTGCCGCCGCCAGGGCCCACAGCCCGTCGAGGTCGGGCGGGCGCACGGACACGTTGAGCCGGGCCTCTCTCAGCCGGTTCCCCGTCACGGCGTCGTAGAGCTGGGCCTCGACCGCCGCCGAGTCGCCCCCCTCGGAGACCATGGACAGGACCGCGCGGCCCGCGCCGAGCTCGCGTGCCATGGCCAGGGCGGTGTCCACCGGGAGCGACGCCAGCGTGGTGGGGTCCCGTCGGCGCAGGGCGTCGGCCACCCGGAGCGGATCGGCCAGGCTGAGGTCGCGCCACCGACCCAGCTCTTCCCGGAGGTGGTAGGCGTACGTGGTCGCCGGGATCCGGGACGAGTCCCCGGTCGTCCGGGGCGGGAAGACCAGGAAGGTGCTCGGATCGGGTGGCGGAGCGCAGCCCTCGCCGCCCGGACACGCGTCGTCCGGCTGGAGCGCGGCGAACATCCAGACCAGCACGACGGAGCCGACTGCCACCATCGCCGCCCAGCGCAGCCCGCCGCGCCGGGCTGTGTCCGAAGGGGCGGTCGGGGCCCCGTCCCGTCCCTCCGGGGACGGCGGCGCCGCTGCCGCGGCGTCACGGGGCTCGGCCGTGGTGTCGACGGGTCGTTTGTCGACGGCTGCGGGAGCGTCCGTCTCGGGCGCCGGAGCCGCCGCGCCTGCGCGGATCCGCTCGACCAGGGCGATGGTGTCGTCCAGCGGCTCCACCTCGAGCTCGGCGCGGATGCGTCGTGCGTAGCGCTCGTACTGCTGGATCGCCTCGGACCGGTGCCCCGCGGCCGCGAGCAGCTCGATGAACCGGTGCTGGGCCTCATCGTCCAGGGGCTCCAGCTCGACCCACTCCCGGGCCATGGCGAGGGCCTGTGCCTGGTCCCCGCTGGTAAGCAGCGCGTCCATCGCCTCCCGGCGTGCACCCCGGTGGAGGCGCGCCAGGCGGGCACGGATCCGGTCCGTCCAGGTCTCGAAGGCGTTGGTGTCGGCGAGGCGTGCGTCTTCCAGAAAGGCGCCGCGATAGAGGGCCAGGGCTTCGGCCGGCGAACCGCCGGTGGCGGCCGCCTCGAACGCCGTCGCGTCGCAGGTGACGTCCTCCGTCGCCCGGACCCGGTCTCCTTCGACCGTCGCCCATTCGTCACCGAGCAGGCGCCGCAGCTCGTAGACCGTCTGGTTCAGAGCGTGGCGTGCCCGGTCCTGGGGCCGCTCCGGCCATAGCAGGCCCATGAGCTCGTCCCGCGAGGCTTCCCGCTCCACGGCGAGGTAGACCAGGAGAGCGCAACGGACGGGCTGGCCGGGGAGCGAGGTGAGCTCCTCGTCGTCGTGGCGGATGGCCAGGCGGCCGAGTGTGTCGACACGAGTCGGCACGGCGGACTCTCCACGGCGCAGATACGGGGAAGGGGCCCGAAGCCTTGGGAAGGCTGGTGCGACGGCCTGCGTCGCGCAAGGCACGCCCGATCGGGTGGGCATGGACGGGGCGTGTCGGCGACGTCCGGTTGCCGGAGAGGGGGTGGGGCCGCACCTTGGCACCAGGTCCGGGTTCCTCGCCCACGAGGGTGCCCGGCGCGGGGGATGGATCGGTCTCCTCGGAGCGGACCGCCAGGTTCGGCAGAGCTTCCCATGACAGGTTCCGACGGACGCGGCGCAGCCACATCCCGGGCGGGACGCCCGCACCCGCGTGTCGGCAAGCGCTGGCACACTGCGCCGGAGCTGTCCCGCGTCGTCCTGCTCGTCGTGCTGGTGCCGATCCTGGCCGGCCTGCCGGCGTGCTCCATCCCCCGCTGGCCCGTGGAGGACCGCATGACGTCCGCCTTCGGCCTACGGTTTCTGGGGTGGCGACCCGGAATCCACCGGGGGGTGGACATCCACGCGCCCGCGGGTACACCGGTACGGGCCATGGCCCGGGGCAGGGTGACGTTCGCCGGGGTCATGCGCGGGTTCGGCAAGGTGGTGATCATCGACCACGGCAGCGGTTACCGCTCCCTGTACGCGCACCTGTCCGAGATCCGGACCCGTGAGGGGGCCGCGATCCGGGGCCACCCGGTCATCGGCCTGTCGGGTGCCACCGGCGCGACCCGAGGCGCGCATCTGCACTTCGAGGTCTGGCGGTACGGCCGGCCGGTGGACCCGGTGCCCCTGCTCGGCGGCTTCCCGGGCCGCTGACGGACCGCTCGGCCGTCATCGCGGGAGCTGTGCGTTGGGATGGGTGGAACGACGCCGTTCCGACAGGGGTTCCATAGATGAAACCGCTCGTCCCGGGCGAGCGTAGAGGCGGGAGAGAAGCGCGGCACGCGGCAGCGGGACGTTCATGCTTGGATCGAGCCGGAGCCAGGATCTGAAGCGACGCTACGACCGGGCACTGGAGATCGGCCTGGTCGTGTCGGTCGTGGTGCACCTGCTGGCGTTCCTGGCCTTCCGTGGCTCGGCGCTGCCGCCCGCGCCGTTCGCCGCCGCCGGTCCCCGCACCGGCGACAACCTCGCCGCCGCGGGCGGTGGCATGCAGGCCATGCAGCTCGAGATCCCGCCTGCGGTGATTCCCCGTCCTCCCGAGCCGCTGCCGGTGGAGGAGCTGGCCCTGGACCAGCCGGTCCCGGACGAGCCGGAGCCGGAGGTCCCGGAGATCCAGCCCATCGCGCTGGAGGAGCTGGAAGGCCTGGCCGGGCACGACCCCGGTCCTCAGGCGGGGCCCGGGATCCGGACCGGCCGGGGTTCGGGTGACGGCGGCACCGCCGAGGAAGGACGGCTGCGCGTCGTGCCGCCCACGCCGCGAGGCATGCTCATGCCGCCCATGGACCGGCCCGACCGGGTGCGGGGCCGCGAGGTCCGCATCTGGGTCTACGTGGATGCCAGCGGACGCGTGGTACCGGATTCCGTTCGCATCCACCCCACCACCGGTGATCGGGGGTACGACCAGCGGCTGCGGGAGACGGCGGCGCGCTGGCTCTTCCAGCCCGCCATGAAGGATGGCGAGCCGGTGGCCGAGTGGTTCGTCTACGACGCCATCCTCTAGCGACCCACGATCGCGGCCAGGGCGTCCATCGCCTGGTCCACCAGCCCGGTACGGGCCTGGTCTCCCATGTGTCCCAGCCGGAAGACCCGGCCCTGGAGCGCCCCCCAGCTTCCGCCCAGGACGACGCCCCGCTCCCGCAGCGCCGCGTCCAGCGCCGGCCACTCGTGCGTGTCCGGCACCACGAGGGCCGTCACGGTCGGCGAGGAGGACGCCGGGTCCACCGGGAACAGCTCCAATCCCAGATCCGCCGCCCGTTCCCTGCACCGGGCCGCGGCGCCGGCGTGGCGCTCCAGCACCGCATCCAGGCCTTCCTCGAGGAGGAGGCCGCAGGCGGCGTGAATGGCCGCCGTAACGTGCCAGGAGGGGGTGTAGGGGAAGCTGCCCGGCGGCCCCACCTCCTTCCACGGGCCCAGGGCATCGTATCCGGCGTAGCCGACCCGCTCGATCCGGTCCCACGCCCGCTCGCTGACCGCTACCATCGCGCCGTCGGGCGGGACCGACAGGGCTTTCTGGGTGCCGACCAGGCACAGGTCCACTCCCCAGTCGTCGACCTGGAGCGGCGCTCCGCCGGCCGACGAGACGGCGTCCACGCAGATCACGGTGTCCGGAGCCGCGTCCCGGATCGCCTCGCACAACGCGCGGAGCGGGCTCAGCGTGCCCGCCGGGGTCTCGCAGTGGACCAGCGTCACGACCGCCGGCTCGTGCTCGGCGACCCGCTCCGCGACCCGGTCCGGGTTCGGGACCTCCTCGGACGGGTAGCGGTCGTACGCCACATCGGCGCCCAGCCCCTCGGCCATGCCGCCGATGCCCTCGCCGAAGAGGCCGGCCGCCACCGCCACCACGCGGTCGCCGGGCGCCACCACGCTCTTGAGCGCGCCCCACAACGCCAGCATCCCTTCGCCGGTCATGATGGCGACGCGGCCCCGGGCACCCAGGACCGTCCGGAGCCGGGCCTCCGTCTCGGCGTAGAGCGACGCGAACTCGGGTTCCAGGTCCGAGGCCGGGTAGTCTCGACCGAACGCCTCCAGGACCGGCGCCGGCACCCGCGTGGGCCCGGGCACCAGGGGCACGCGATACTCGATCATGTTGGCACCCCGAATGAGCAGGATCGTTACCGCAGGCTAGTCATGCCCCGGAGCGGCGTCAAACCGCGCACGCGCGCCCGGCCGCGCGATCGCACGCCCGAGTCGGGCGCCTTGCGCCCCGGACCACGTCAGGCGATCATGGCCGGCCAGCGCACCACGAATCCGTACCCGAGCCAGAGCGCCGCCATGATCGTCCGTATCGCCGGCTCCAGAGTCGAGAGCGTCGAGCCCCGCTTCGACGCCCGCGCCTTGACCGAGATCGCGTTCCGCCCTTCCGGCGAGCTCCGCCAAGATGCCGAGAGCTTCTTCGAGGAGCACGAGGAGGTCTCGACCCACGAGCTCACCGCCACGGCCGAGGGTGACGTCAAGGACGAGGTCGAGCGCGAGCTGCTGGACATCCTCCTCGACCGCCTGCGCAGCCTCGAGGCCGAGCACGAGGATGCCGTCCTCTGCGTGACCAACAAGCCGGGTAAGGATTATCCGAAAACCCGTGACGAAACCCGCACCATCGTCGTCAGGGGAGAGAACCGGCTCGCCTTCGAGTACCGGGTCGATCCGCCGCTGCGCGTGGCCGTCTACCGGAAGCGGACGCGATGAACCGCTGTTGCCGGGTCCTTGGAGGTGCTTTACATTAGCAATTGCCAAAGGGGGATCGGGACTCCTTTCTCTCCAGGGAGGCCCGTGGTGCTGTCGTCGCCACCCCCAAGGGAAGACCCGTTCGTCCGCGAGGGTCCACCCGTGAATCGCCAGCCGACATCAAGGTCGAACCGCCCTACGGGGGGTCTCATGTCGAAGATTGAGCTTCGCCGGTCCGTCCGGCCCTGGATCGGTGCGATGGCAGGCAGCATCGCGCTCGTGGTCGTGTTCGCATCCGACACGCTCGCCCAGAACCCGGAGCCGGCGCCGCCGGACACGACGCCGACCGAGGAGCAGACGCCGGCCCTGGACACGGCGCAGGCCATGGTGCCCGACAGCGCGCAGGCCGAAGAGCAGGGTACGCCGACGAAGCAGGAGGC
>CAYQCY010000005.1:17716-54655 GCA_964416095.1 uncultured Gemmatimonadaceae bacterium | reverse complement strand
TGGTGCCCGACAGCGCGCAGGCCGAAGAGCAGGGTACGCCGACGAAGCAGGAGGCCATGCAGGCGGTGCAGGAGCAGATGACGGAGCCCGAGACCGGGCCCCGGGCCTTCAAGACGAACCTGCTCTTCGCGTACCTCATGCCGGTGGGCGGCGACTTCGCGGCGGCCACCTTCGCCACATCGCCGGACGAGGAAGGGGCCCGGCTGCCCAGCGCGCGGGTGGCGCTGTCGACACAGACGAATCCGACCTTCGGCATCCACCTCGGCGGTCTCCGCCTGGCCCCGGATCTGGGCGAAGTCGGGTCCGGTGGCGGCACGGTGGACACACCGGCGCGCTATGCCCTCATGGCCGGGGTCGCGGGGTTCCGGCTGAACCTGACGAAGGGGCGGGTCCGGCTTGCGCCGTACGTGGAGGGTGGTGCCGGTCCGGCGCAGGTCGTGGTCGACCTGGGCGGCTTCACGAGCACGACGGGCGAGTACGTGCCGCGCTGGGTCCGCAACGACGGCCTCTTCGCCGGCGGCGGCGGCGGCCTGGAGCTGGACCTGATCCTCGGGCCCGGCTTCACCTTCTCCTTCCTCGGCGGCTACTACCACTTCCAGGCGATGGACACCGAGCTCGAGGTGGATCCCATCAGCAGCCCGTTCATCGGGGGTGGCCTGAGCCTGACGTTCAAGAACCGCAAGTGGTACTGGCGGACCAGCGGGATGGACGACGACGGGCCCATGATCGCGGTCGTGCAACCGCGACCCGACGAGAACAACGTCGTGATGATCGGCGACTCCGTCGGCACGCTGCACCTCCTGACCTCGGACCTGGCAGGCGTGACGGCACTGTGGGTGAACAGGGAGACGGTGCCGCTCACGACGACGTCGGGGTCGCCGGTGGCGGACATCCCGGTGATCGGGGAGGCCCGGATGGGCCAGGTCACGCTCAGCCTGCACCCGGGCCCGAACACGGTGCGGATCACCGGCGTGGACGGGGCGGGCAACCAGCGTACGCGACAGTTCGAGGTGCACGGGATCCCGCTGGACCGTGAGGCGCCGGTCATCGCGATCCTGACGCCGGACGAAGGCGCGACGATCCAGGAGCAGGCGGTGACCGTCACCGGGATCGTGGCGGACCAGGGCGAGATCCCGGAGATCTCGGTGAACGGCATGACGCCGCGCATCAGCAACGCCAGCGAGGAGGACCGCGCGGCGGCGGGGATCGGCAACCCCGACTTCGTGGCGAAGCGGTTCGAGGTGACCGTGCCGGTCCAGGCCGGCACGAACTCGCTGCGCGTGGTGGCCCAGGACACGGCGGCCCAGCAGAACTCGCTGGACTTCGACTTCCAGGGCCCGGCCCCGGTCGTTGCGGAAGCAGAGCGGCCGGAGCGGGAGGAGCAGCCGGTGGCGTTGCGGCCCGTGATCACCGTGACACGTCCGTCGGAATGGAACACGAGCAACACCCGGGGCCTCTCGGTGCAGCCGAAGCCCAGGGTGAAGAGCTCCATGTTCGTGGAGGGTTACGTCCGTTACGCGAACGGCATTCGCGAGGTCAAGATCGCCGGGGCCCGGGCGGCCATCACGCCCGACGCGTCGGGCCAGGTGGCCAACTTCTCCGGCTTCGTGCCGGTGGAGCCCGGCGTCAACCAGGTCATGATCGAGGCCGTGGGTCAGGACGGCCAGGTGACGCAGGAGACCTTCCCGCTGCAGCCGGAGCAGGCGGCGGTGGCCGCGGCCGAGCCGTCGAGCTTCTCCTCGTTCACGGACAACAGGGAGCAGCAGCGCTGGGCGGTGGTCATCGGCATCAGCGACTACATGGACCCGGAGATCCCGGACCTGGCCTACGCTGACGACGACGCCCAGGCCGTGTACGACTTCCTCACCTCGCCGGAAGCGGGAACGCTGCCGGCGGAGGAAGGTGCGACCGGGGGCGTCCCGGAGGACCACATCAGGCTCCTGCTGAACGAGAACGCCACGGCACGGAACATCCGGTCGGCGCTGCTGACGTTCCTGCGCAACTCGACGGATGACGACATCATCCTGGTCTACATCGCGGGCCACGGCATGCCGGACCCGCAGCGCCTCGAGGACCTCTACCTGCTGGCGTTCGACACCGAGCTGGCCGACCTGGCCGCGACGGGCGTGCCCATGAACGCGGTCAACGAGGCGATCAACAAAGCGTACGCCTACAACAAGGTCGTGATCACGGACGCGTGCCATTCGGCCGGTGTGGGCGCCAGCGGGACGCGGGCCGTGAACGTGAACCAGATCAACGCGGCGTTCACCGACTACATCAACTCGTCGTCGGGCGGGTTCGTCACCTTCACCTCCTCGGAGGGCACGCAGCTTTCCCAGGAAGGGGAGCAGTACGGCGGCGGCCACGGTGTCTTCACGTACTACCTCCTGGAAGGGCTCAGAGGCGAGGCCGACGAGGACGGCGACCGCATCGTGACGCTCGGCGAGATGATGGAGTACACCCGGACCAGGGTTCGGCGGGAGACGCAGAGCTCGCAGATCCCGACGATCTCGCTGACCAACTTCGACCGCTTCTGGCCCATGTCCATCGTGACGCGAGAGGACACGCCGGAGGAGGAGACACAGACGGAGCAACCGCCGGAGGCCCGCTGAGCAGGAGTCGTCGGCTGATCCTCTGAAGCGGTCCACGGAACCCGAACCGATCGATCCCGACGAGGGGCCGCCGCCCGTTCCGCCGATCCGGCGGGGCGGGCGGTCGGCGCCCGCCCTCGAAAGCAAACGCCTGATTCCGCGAGCATCATGTCGAACTCCCGTCGCATCCTGTCGCTTGCCGCACTCGCCGCCGTCATCGGCGTGACCGCCACCTGCTCGGACGAGTTCCCGTTCGCGCCCGAAGAATCCCAGGTGGTTCTCTTCCAGGTCCGGATCGAGCAGGCCAACGCCTGGCCCGACGAGATCCGGCTGGGCGAGACCGTCACCCTCGAGGTTCGCGTCGTCGACCGGAACACGGGCCAGGAGATCGCCAGCGCCCCGGGCATGGAGGTGAGCTGGCGTGTGGACGCGGGCAACGTGCTCGACCTCGCGGAGAGCACGGGGCTCACCAACGACGCGCGGGGGCTGAGCGTCGGCTCGGCGACGCCCACGGTCACCGTCTCCGGTGGTCCGGTGGAGGATGCCACCTACAGCGCCCACACCTTCACCGTGGCCGTGGCCGGGGTGGTCCTGCAGAGTCCGGGCGACACGACGGTGGACGCGCTGGGCGACACGCTGACCTTCGTCGCGAAGGGCCTCGACGTGGACGGCAACGCGGTGGACGACACGGGAATGGAGTGGCGGCTCAGCGCGAGCGCGTCGGCCGTCACCCTGGTGGAGGAGCAGGGCGACACGGTCCGGGTGGCCGTCACCGGCGAGGGCGCCGACACGGTCTATGCGTCGCACCCCCAGTGCGTGCCGGCGACCGGACAGAGCTGCGAGCAGGCGGCGCTGGTCACGGTGAGCCCCGTTCCCGTGGCCATGGCGGCGGCCCAGGACACCTTCGACATCGACGCCCTGGGCGGGTCCGTGACCGTCGCGGCCGAGTTCACGGACCGGAACGGCTTCCCGGTCTCGGGCCCGGCGGTGACCTGGAGCCTGGTCGACCCGGCCGACACGGCCGTCGTCGAGCTGGACACGTCGACGGGCGTGGCCACCGCGGTCTCGGCCGGCGTCGCCGATGTCGCCCTGACCAGCTCGATCGGCGACGACACGGCGACGGTGAAGGTGTTCCAGATCGTGACGGCGACGGGCCTGGACACGACCTCGTTCACGCTGGAAGGGATCGGCGCGACCGACTCCCTCTTCCTCGCCCCGACGGACGCCAACGGGAACGCCCTGGAGCGGACGCCCGCGGTGTCATGGTCCTCCACGACGGGGAACGTGGCGGTGGAGCCGAACCTCACCGACTCCACACGGGCCGAGATCACCGTGGTGAGCTTCGGTGACGCGTACATCATTGCCGATGTCGAGGGTGTGCGTGACAGTGTGGAAGTCACGGCCACGGGCGTGGTCGCCTCGGTGACCGTGTCGCCGTCGGAGGTGACGATCACCCAGCTCTCGAACCGGCCCACCCTGAGCGCGGCGGCCTACGACTCGCTGGGTAACCAGATCCCCAACGCGCCACTGAGCTGGGCCAGCACGGACGAGGCCGTGGCGACGGTCGAACCGGATCCCGACGACCCGACCCAGGCGACGGTGACGCCGGTGTCGAACGGCACGGCGTACGTCACCGCGACCTCCGGCAGCTTCGCGGACAGCGCCCTGGTGACCGTGGACATCATCACCACCTTCACCTGCGACGACGCCGGAACGGTGTACGACGCCGGCGGCGGGACCTACTTCGTCTCCTCCAGCGAGACATGGACGAAGGAGGACAGTCCCCACCACATCCGGAACGGCTACCTCACGGTGGACAGCGCCGTGGTGTTGACCGTCGAACCGGGTGCTCTGGTCTGCGTCGAGTGGGGCGGCATCGAGGCACAGGGCGGTGCCCGCATCATGGCCCAGGGGACCGCGGACGACCGGATCCTGTTCACCGCCACGAACGCCGCCGACGGCGACCGCTGGGAATTCCTGCGCTTCACCGGCGCGCCGGGTGACACCAGCCGGCTGGAGCACGTGGTGGTCCAGAACCTCTGGAACGCGGTAGCCTCCTGGGACGAGCACCCGCTCGTAATCCAGAACGCCCTCATCAGCCAGTCGGCCGAGGGGGTCCACCTCTACGCGCCGGGATCGCGGCTCAGCGACTCCCGCGTCGAAGGCATCGATGGGAAGGGCGTGGAGCTCGCGAGCCACACCAGAGTCGAGAACACGACCATCAGCGGCACCGGCTGGTCGGCGCTATCCGCCCACAGCTGGCAGGACAGCGTCAGCATCGTGAACGTCACGGTGGAGAACGGGGGAACGGCACAGGTGGGTGCCGTGGCGGACGTGCCGGCGGCGGTGTCGCTCCAGGATGCGCGCTTCCTGGACGTGACGCCCGTCACCGTGACGGACAGCCGGCTCCCCTTCGACGGCTCCATCGACGCCTTCGTCCGCATGTACCCGACCACCGCGGACATGGACGTCCTGGTGGGGAACATCAACGACGCGGTCCAGCTCCGCTGCGGATGGATCGACCCCGATGACACGAACGACCCCGGCGACCCGTCCACCGTCACCTTCCGGGGCGACTTCGAATGGCGGGTCATCTGCGGGTTCGTTTTCCATGGTACCTCGACGCTCCAGATCGAGCCCGGCGCGACGGTGAAGTTCGTCACGGATGGCAACCACACCGGATGGGAGAGCCGGGACATCGAGTTCTACGGCGAGGCGCGGCTGGTGGCCCAGGGCACGGAGACGGATCCCATTACCTTCACCTCGCTGGAGCCGGGCGGCGAGTGGTACCGGCTCTACATGGAGGGTCCGCACCAGGCGGCAGCGGACACGAGCTTCTTCAAGCACGTCCTCGTGGAGAACGCGTGGGAAGGCATTTACCAGAACGCCGGCGCGCACGTGGTGGTGGACAGCTCGCGCATCCGCAACACGGGGAATCACGCGCTGACCCTGAACACGAACAACGACGGCGTGGCCCGCGTCACCAGCACGGTCATCGACACGGTGCGCACGAACCAGAACGATGGCCGGGCGGCGGTCAACATCTGGTCCAACACGCTGCTGGAGGACGTGACGGTGCGGGGCGCGGCGGGCATGGGCATCAAGCACCACGACATCCCGAACGGCGACGGCCCGCGTCTCCGGAACGTCACCATCGAAGGTGCGCAGAGCTACGGGCTGCACGCCTACGGCGACAGCCTGGTGGAGGCCACGAACGTGACGGTCACCGGTGGCGGCTCGTACCCCGCTGCGCTGACCGTGCGCAATCTGTATCTGCTGGCGCCCACGGCGGCGGAACAGCAGGCCCGCCTCGCGGGCAACGCGAAGGACACCCTGGAGATGCACGCCGGCTGGACCGAGGGACGTTCCATCAAGGGCGAGGTGGACGTGTTCGGCAACATCGTGTCGCTGGACACGTTGGTGGTGGTGGCGGCGCTGCCGTGGCGGGTCATCAGCCATCCCAGGGTGGACACGGCGGCCGTCCTGCTGCTGGAGCCGGGGGCCCACATGGCGTTCGAGCAAGGGGCGGGCATCGAATTCTACTCGGGACGCCTCATCTCGGATGCCACGTCCGCGGAGCCGGCCGTGCTCACGGCGGTGGATCCGTCGAACCCGTGGGGCGAGCTGCGTTTCCAGGGGACGCCGAAGGACACGTCCTACCTGCGGAACGCCGTTCTCGAGTACGGCGGCGACATCAACACGTGGCCGTACGTGAACGTGGTGACGATGAACGCGCATCCGCTGGTCATCGACAGCACGACCTTCCGCCAGGTGAACGGCCGGGCCGTGGAGCTCAAGACCTCCGGCTCGCGGATTACGGCGTCCGTCGTGGACACGACGCTGACCAACGAGTGGCCGGCGGCGGTGTGGCTCGGGGCCGACTCCACCAGCGCGGACGGGCTCACCGTCAGGGGCGCGGCCAACAACAGTGGCATCTTCGTCGATGTGGACAGCGTGTCGCTCGCCAACGTGCGGGTGGAAGGCGCCCTCTACCCGAACGGGTACGGCATCGAGGCGCAGAACGGCACGTTCTCCGCGGCCGCCAACGTCCGGGTCACCGGCGGAGCCGGCTACCCGGCGTATCTGTCCATCGAGAACCTCCAGCTCATCGAGCAGGACAGCCTCCTGGGCAACGCCAAGGATACGCTCTGGGTGTCCGGGGGCAGCGCGCAGGGTGAGACGGATGTGTTCGGCACCCCGACCGCGGTGGACACGCTGGTGGCCCGGGCCGGGGTGCCCTGGCGGGTGACGGGGTACGTCACTTTCGACACGGCGTCCGTCTTCATGCCCGAGCCGGGTGCGGTGGTCACGATCAACCACAACGGCGGATTCCAGTTCCGGGAAGGTCAGCTCGTCGCCGTGGGCACGGAGACGGACAGCATCACCTTCTCGGCGGCGAACCCCCTCGAGCCCTGGCAGGGCCTGGAATTCCACGGCACCGCGCCGGACACGAGCCGGCTCGAATACGTGAACGTCAACTTCGCGGCGAGTGACTGCTGCTGGCCGCACGCCAGCATCAATGCCCGCGACCAGCATCCCCTGGTCATCGAGAACAGCAGGGTCTGGCGCTCCCAGAACCGGGCCATCGACCTGACGGCCCGGGGGTCCCGGATCCGGAACGTGGTGGTGGACACCACGTTCGGGACGTCGGGCAACTACAACACGGCGGTGGAGCTGGGGACCGGGACCAGGGCGGACACGCTCGTCATCCGGCGCACGGCCGGCGGGACGGACATCCACCCGTCGGGCCTCCGCATCAAGGGCGACAGCGTCCAGTTGAGCGCCGTCCGCATCGAGGAAGCCCAGGGCGTGGGGCTCTGGGTCAACAATGACCACTACCTGCCGCCGGTGAGCGGGCTGCGGGTCACCGGGAGCCTGACCTACCCGGCGCGCCTCCAGCTCCCGCACCTCTTCGCCATCGCGCCCACGGCCGCGGACCAGGACAGCCTCCTGGGCAACGGGCGGGACACGCTGGTGGTCAACGGCGGGACGCTGAGAGGGGAAGTGGATGCCTTCGGCAATCCGGTCACCGTTGACACGGCGACGGTGCGGGCGGATCTGCCGTGGCGCATCCAGGGCAGCCCGAACGTCGACTCGGCCGCCGTGCTCGAGGTGGAGCCCGGCGCCACCATCGCCTTCGAGGGCGGGCATGCCCTCGTCGTGACCAACGGGCAACTGCTGGCCCAGGGCACGAGCGCCGACTCGATCCGGTTCATCGCCGCGAACCCGACCAACCGCTGGGCCGGCCTGCGCTTCTCCGACACGGCCATGGACACGAGCCGGGTCTCGTACGCCGTCATCAGCGATGCCGGGACCACCGGCTGGTGGCCGTACACCGGCGTGTACACCACCGACCAGCACCCGGCGGTGCTGGAGGATGTCACCTTCAAGCGGATGGAGGCGCGGGCGGCGGAGCTTCGCGCGTCCGGCACCCGCTTCACGCGCGTCGTCGTGGATACGGCGGTGAGCCCGACCACGGGCGGGTTCCACGCCGCCATGGCAACCCACGACAGCATCACCCTGGAGGACGTGACGATCCGGGGCAGCGGCAACGTGGGCCTGAACGTGGTGGGCGACAGCGTCATGCTGAACGGCGTGCGCATCGAGGGTTCCATCGGGGATGGGCTACGGGTGGAAGACCAGGGCTCCTTCACCGACGTGACCGGGCTCCGCATCACCGGTGGTCACAGGCGACCGGGCCAGGTGGCCATCCACGCCGTGAAGTGGCTCGAGCCGGACAGCCTGCTGGGCAACGCGGCGGACACCGTGGCCATCATCCCGTCGAGCCTGATCAACGACTCGATCCAGTTCACGTCCGGCATCCCCTGGACCGTGACGCAGAACGCACAGGTCAACATCGAGACGGGCGGGGTGGTCCAGATCGACCCCGGGACCGTGTTCGGGATGGAGGAAGGGGCGTACATTCGCGGCAACAACGGCGTGTTCCGGTCCCTGGGCACCGAATCGGATCCCGTCCGGTTCCTGTCCCAGAGCGGGCAGGTGTGGCGCGGCCTGGAGTTCTACGGCACGCCGGACGACACGATCCGGATCCGCAACACCCGGATCTCCTACGCGGGCACCACCGCGGCCATCGAGTCCCACGACGGTGCCGTAGTGGTGGTGGACAGCACACTGATCCGCCAGTCGGGTCAGCAGGCCATCTACTTCCAGGCACCGGGGTCCCAGCTCAACTATTCCGTCATCGACACGACGAACAACGCCTCCTGGGCCGCCGTTGAGCTGATCTCGCAGGCCACCATCAACGGGTCGCGGATCCGTGGCGCCGCGGGAGACGCGGTCCAGATCTCCTCGGACAACGTCGTGGTGGATTCCACGGAGATCACGCTGAGCGGGTCCCGGGGCATCGTGAACAACGCCACGGCGAGCAGCCAGATCATCTCCAACAACAACTTCGTGGACAACAGCGGCGTGGCCGTGGACAACAACGACACCGGCACCAGCCTGGACGCCAGCGACAACTGGTGGGGCGCCGACGCCGAGCCGCCCCTGGACGGGGCCAACGGCTACAGCGGCGATGTGATCGTCAGCCCGTGGCTGACGGCCGCCATCGTGCTCAACGTCCTGGACTGGTACACACCGGGCGGCTGACGGTCCGCCGACCCTCTCTCACCGAGCGCCCCGCAGGCTGCGGGGCGCTCTTCATTCGCACCCTGTCGGCGGGCCGGTCCCCTGTCCGCATCGCAAGAAAAGCGTGCGCCCACCGGCATCACGCATTACTGTAGCATTGCCGATTGTTGTTCCGGTTCACCATATCGCGACGCTTGCCCGGCGGGACGTGCCAGCCGCCGGGCACGACGGGACCGCGGTCGTTCGTACGGCGGCGGTCGAACGTTTTTTCGCGGGCAAACGGCTGCCCGGGGAACCCGGCCTCGAGGACACCAGGCCGGTAGGGGTGTGGGAAGCGGCTGCCGCCGTGACGCCCGGCAGGACACGACCCTGGAGGCCACATGCCTGTCCGCGGACCCCTGCGTGCGTTCCTCGCCGTGGTTGTCGGTTTCTCCCTCGTAACCTGTTCCGACGAGTTCCCCTTCGCGCCCGAGGAGGGGGAGCAACCGCTGTTCATCGTGCGGGTGGAGCCGATGGACTGGCCCGCGTCGCTGAAGATCGGCGAGTCCTCGACGCTGCGGGTGCGGATCATCGAGACGAGCACGGGCAGCGAGATCGCTTCGGCACCCGGGCTCGCGGTGAGCTGGCGCGTGAACGGGTCGGGAATCTACCTGGACGGGACCACGGGGCTGGAGAACACGGCCCACGCCGACGGGACGGGCCAGGCCACGCCGGTGGTCACGGTCTCGGGCGAGCAGGTGGTGGACACGACGTACAGCGGCACGGTCATCAACGTGTTCGCGGCGGGGGTGGCCATGGAGGTGCCCGGGCAGGACACGGTACTGGACGCCCGGGGCGACACGCTGACGCTGGTGGCGCGGGGGCTGGACGTGAACGGCGACCCGGTGGACTACACGGGGGTGGAGTGGCGGCTGAGCGAGAACCCGGTGGCGCTGGAGCTGCTGGACACGACGGGGGACACGGCGCGGGCGGCGGTCACCGGGATCGGGGCGGACACGGTGTACGCCGACCACGGTGCGTGCGAGCCCGGGGACGGCGTGGTCTGCGAGGCGCAGGTGCTGGTGACGGTGGACCCGGTGGCGGTGGCCATGGCGGCGGCGGCGGACACGGTGCTGCTGGACGCGCTGGGCGCCACCGACACGGCGGCGGTGGTGTTCTCGGACCGGAACGGTTTCCCGGTGCCGGGGGTGGCGGCGCGCTGGAGCCTGGTGGAGGCGGCGGACAGCGTGGTGGTGACGCTGGACACGCTGAACGGCGCGGTGACGGCGCTGGCGGCGGGCGTGGCGGACGTGGCGGTCACCAGCGCCGTCGGTGATGACACGACCACCGTGAAGGTGGAGCAGCGGGTGGCGGCGACGGGCCTGGACACGAGCCCGCGGATCCTGGAGGGGATCGGCCATACCGACACGCTGGTGGTGGCGCCGACGGACCCGGGTGGGAACGCGTTGCAGCGGGTCCCCACGGTGGCCTGGAGCTCGACGGATACGACGATCGTCCGTGCCGAGGCGGTGTCCGGGGACAGTCTCCGTGGCGTGATCACGGCCATCGGCTTCGGCGACGCGTGGGTGTTCGTGGACGTGGAGGGCGTGGTGGACAGCGTGCAGGTCACGGCGACGGGCGTGGTCGCGTCGGTGACGGTGACGCCGTCCCGGGTCACGGCGACCCAGCTCTCGGAGCGGCCGGTGGTGAACGCCGCGGCGTACGACTCCCTCGGCAACCAGATCCCGAACGCGCCGTTCAACTGGGAGAGCGCGGATCCCGCCGTGGCGGAGGTGGCGGTGGACCCGGACGATGAGACGCGGGCGGAGATCACGCCGGTGGCCAACGGCACGACGTGGGTGCGGGCCGCCTCCGGGTCGTTCGTGGACAGCGCCGAGGTGGTCGTCGACGCGGTGACGGCCTTCTCCTGCGACGAAGGCGGCGGGACCGAGCACGAGGCCGGCACCTACTCGGCGTCCGAGACGTGGACCCGGGACGGCAGCCCCCACTACATGCGGGGCGGCATCGACTTCCAGGGCGATGGCACCGTCCTCACCATCGAGCCGGGTGCGCTCGTGTGCGTGGATTGGGGCATCCTGAGCGTCACCTCCGGTGCCCGTCTGCACGCCGTCGGCACCGCCGACGAGCGGATCCTCATCACGGTGAACACCGGCGGCGACCGCTGGGACGGGCTGGAGTTCTGGGGCACGCCGTCGGACACGAGCCGCATCGAGCACGCCGTGATCCAGCTCACCTGGAACGGCGTCCGGGCCAACGACCCGCACCCGCTGGCCATCGACAACAACACCCTGGTCAGCCAGACGTTCGCCACGGCGGTCTCCCTGGCGTCGCGAGGCTCCCGCTTCTCGAACTCGACGGTGGAAGGCGTCGTGGACGAGACGTCGAGCGGCGTGTCGCTCGCCGCGCCCCGGACGCGGTTCGAGCACTCGACGATCCGGGGCTCGAACGGGAGAGGCCTGGATGCACGGTGGGCGGACACGGTGAGCATCGTGGGCGGGCTCATCGATGGCGCACGGTCCTTCGGCCTCATGACCGACTGGACGCACATCGAGGATGGCCAGCCGGTGCGCATCCGGGACACGTACGTCCCGGTGCGGATGATCTTCGAACGGTTCTGGGAGCTGTACCCGACGCTGGCGGACCAGGACAGCCTCCTGGGCAACCGGTTCGATTACATCGCCTTCCACGGCCAGGAGGGGCAGCTCACCGGCGCATACCGGGTCCGGAGCGACATGGGCTGGTGGGTCCACAACAGCCTCGCCTTCGAGGGTGATGGCCAGGTCACGGTGGACCCCGGCGCCTACCTCTTCCTGGGCAGCGGCACCCAGCTCGAGTTTTACGGCAACGCGACTCTCGTCGCCGAGGGCACGGCGACGGACTCCATCTCCATCTCGGGCCCGAGCACGGGAACCTTCTACCAGCTCTATTTCGACGGGAGCGGGACGGCCACGGACACGTCGCGGCTGAAGTACGTGGAGATCGTCCGCTCGACTTACGGGTTGCAGGTCTGGAACGGTGCCCACGTGGTCATGGACAGCTCGTACATCCGCCACGCGGAGTGGCAGGCGGTGGCCACGGACGTGCCTGGCTTCCGCATGACGGCCACGACCATCGACACGACCACGCAGGTGGGCAGTGACGGCGCCGTGGTCTTGTGGGGATCGGGCGCCGTGCTGGAGGACGTGTCGATCGTGAACGCGGCGGACCGGGCGCTGTCCGTCAACGCGGACAGCATGACGCTGACCAACATCCGCATCGAGGGGGCCGGCGGGATCGGCCTGCACGCCCCCTATCAGGACGCCCTCTCGTTCCCGGGTCTCCGGGTGACCGGGGGCGCGAGCTACCCGGCCCGGCTCGGCATCGGGACGATCCCGGGGCTGGAGGTGGACAGCCTGCTGGGCAACGCGAAGGACACGCTCCTGGTGTCCGGCGGTCGGGTGAAGGGCGAGATGGACCTGTTCGGCAACTTCACGAGCATCGACACGATCCGGGTCGTGCCGGAGCTGCCGTGGCTGATCGACAGCACGCCGACGGTGGACTCGGCGGCCGTGCTGTACCTGGAGCCCGGCGCCGTGGTACGGCTGGGTCTGGGTGACAGAATCAACTTCCACTCGGGACGCCTGGTCTCGGCGGCCACCTCCTCGGAGCCCGCGCGGTTCACGGGCGACCCGGCGGAGCGCTGGGTCGGGCTCGAGTTCGGCGGCGAGCCGAGGGATACGAGCTTCCTCCGCAACGTGATCCTGGAAAACGGCGCCAACACGTCGTACTGGCCGTATACCGCCGTGAACGTCCATGACGCGCCGCACGTGGTGGTCATCGACAGCGTGACCTTCCGCCAAATGGAGGGGAACGCCATCGTTTTGAACTCCAACGGCTCCCGCATCCTGAACACGGTCTTCGACACCATCAATGCGCACTCGTACAACGCGGCGGTGGACATCCTGGCCGACAGCGTGCTGGTGCAGAACGTAGTCGTCCGCGACCCGGATGGGCCGGGCATGTACATCAGCGGGGCCGGCGTGACCATCGACGGGCTCAGGATCGAGGGCGCCGACGAGCTGGGTCTCACGGCGAACGGGCCGGACCTGGCGGCCGCCTCGGGCGTCCGCATCACGGGCGGTGCCGGGTACCCGGTTGATGTGTCCATCACGAACCTCGAGGCCCTCTGCCCGACGCCGGCGGACCAGGACAGCCTGCTGGGCAACGCGAAGGACACGCTCCTCGTACGGGGCGGCCGCCTGAAGGGCGAGCTGGACGTCTTCGGCACCCCGCAGGCGGTGGACACGCTGGTGGTCCGGGCCGGGGTCCCGTGGCGCGTGGGCTCCACCATCACGATCGACTCGGCCGCGGTGCTGCTGCCGGAGCCCGGGTCCCGCATCGCCCTGGACGAGAATGTCCGCATCGACCTGTATCCCGGTCGCTTGGTGGCCGAGGGGACGGAGGCGGATCCGGTGGTGATCACGGCCTCTCATCCGCTCCAGCAAGGCGGCGGGCTCTATTTCCAGGGGACGCCCGGCGACACCAGCTACCTGCTCCACGTGCGCCTGGAGTACCTGGCCGGCGCCTGGCCGAATGCGGCGGTCTATACCGGGGCCACCTACCCCGTCGTCCTGGAGCACGTGTTCATCAAGCGCCCGGAGGACCGTGCGCTGCACCTTGCCGCGCCGGGGACGCGGGTCCTGGACGTCTACGTCGACTCTGCGGGCGGCTCGGCGAGCGGAAGGAGCGTGGTGGACATCCACGCGGCCGTCACGGTGGACAGCCTGACCGTGTTCCATCCGGAAGCGAGCGGCGTCAGCGTCTTCGCCGACGGCGTGGTGCTGCGGGATGTGCGGATCGAGGAGGCGCTGGGGATCGGGCTGGACATCGATCCGGGCTACACCCTGGCCGAGGCGGATCACGTGGTGGTGACGAACGGCCGGAGCTACGGGCTCCAGATCCCGCCGCAGAACCTGCCCATCCTGGCGCCGAGCCGGGCCGACCAGGACAGCCTCATGGGCAACGCGCTGGACACCCTGCTCTTCTACGGCGGCACCGTGCGCGGTGAGGTGGACGCGTTCGGCAACCCGACGGAGGTGGACACCCTCTTCGCCCGCTCCGACCTGCCGTGGCGCCTCACGGGCAGCATCACCATCGATTCCGCGGCGGTCCTCTTCGCGGAGCCGGGCGCCGTGATCACCCTGCACAGGTACGAGGACATCTGGGTCGTCCAGGGCCAGATGGTGGCCGAGGGGACGTCCACGGACACCATCGTCTTCCGGCCGACGCATCCGCTGGAACAGTGGGGCACCATCGGCTTCTCGGGCTCGCCCCCGGACACGAGCCGCATCGCGTACGCCCGCTTCGAGGACGGCGGCAACGACGGCAGCTCGCCGTACTACGCCGTGCGGAGCATCGACCAGCACCCGGTGGTTCTGGACAACATCGTCATGAAGCGGACCGATGACCGGGCCGTTTACCTGGGCGCGCCGGGCTCGCGCATGTCCAACGCGGTGGTGGACACGGCCGGCGGCTCGTCCGGCGGCTCGGGCACGATCACCCTTTACGGCCCGGTTACGCTGGAGAACACGGTCGTGCGGAAGGCCGGCTACAAGGGCGTCTACGCCATGGGCGACAGCTTCACGATCCGCAACGTCCGCATCCTGGGAAGCGGCGAGGCGGGTCTGTACATGGAGGCCTCTGCCGCGCCTGCCGAGCTGAGCGGGATCCGCGTCACCGATGGCCTGGGCGTGCCCGTGACGGGTCCCCTCGGGGCGATCTGGATGCTGGACCAGGACAGCCTCATGGGGAACGCCCGGGACACGCTGGTCTTCAACGGCGGTAGCATGAAGGGGGAGGTGACCGACGGGACGTTCACCCGGGTGGACACCATGATCGCACGGGCCGACCTGCCGTGGCGCGTGGACGCCGACATCACCTTCGACTCGGCCACGGTGTTCTACGTGGAGCCCGGCGCCCGCATCGAGGTCGACTCGGACGAGCGGCTCCTCTTCCGGAGCGCGCTGCTGTTGGCCGAAGGAACGGACGTGGCCCCGGTCCTCTTCACGACGGACGGCGACGGCTCCAACTGGGCCGGGCTGGAGTTCACCGGCAACCCGCAGGACACGAGCCGGATCAAGCACGCCATCATCGAGTACTCGGGCGGCAACGCGTGGTCCGAGTACGTGGCATTGTGGACCAGGGACTCCTCGGTGGTGGTGGTGGACAGCTCGGTCATCCGCCAGTCCGAGTACCGGGCCGTCCAGTTCGAGGCGCCGGGCTCACGCATCCAGTACTCGGTGGTGGACACGACCCACAGCCAGTATACCGGCCTGGCGGCCGTGGAGCTGTTCAGCGAGACCTCGATGCACGGTACGCTGGTGCGCGGCGCCTACGACGAGGGCGTCTACATCCGGGGCGACAACGTGACGGTGGACTCCAGCGAGGTGACGCTGAGCGGGGACGCGGGGCTGCTCATGGGCAGCAGCAGCTACGTCAGCGACCCGGTGACCAGCACGGTGGAGTACTGCAACTTCATCGACAACACGGGCAACGGGGTCGGCAACCTGCACAGCGCGAGCTTCGACGCGCTCAACAACTGGTGGGGCGACGCCACGGACGGAGGCGCGAATTGGGACGGTGTCGGCAGCAATGTCACGTACACGCCGTTCCTGTCCGCCGCGGTGAGCGTGCCCTGGTACAAACCGGGCGGAGGCGGGTAATGGCGTGGGTGTAGCACGGCGGCATCCCATCCCGTAAACTGCCATGCAGCGCACGGCTGGGCCCGGTCGTGCGCTGTGTCGCGCTGGAACGCAGGAGGCGCGGGCCATGGCCTCGAACATTCCCGAACCCTACGTCACCGAAACGGTGGGCAACGCCACGCTCGTGTCGTTGCCCGGCGCGATGGACATCGTCAAGGAGGCGGTGGAAGCGGCGGGCACGCTGTACGAGGCGGCCCAGGTCACGCCGACGGCGGAGCCGCTGCGCGGCCGTGGCACGGCCTACCGCATCCCGACGCCGATGCGGGACGGCGTGGACTGGCTGGTTCGGCACTACCGACGGGGTGGTGCGCTGGCGTCGATCCTGGGTGACCGCTACCTCCGGATCGGTGAGCCCCGCCCGATCCAGGAGCTCGGGGCCAGCGTCGAGGCGCGCCGACGCGATATCCCCACGCCGGAGGTCATCGCCGCCGCGGTCCATCCGGGTCCCGGCTTCTACCGGGGTGACCTCATCACGGCGTTCATCCCCAGGAGCGTGACACTGGCGGACCTGCTCTACCGCGACCCGGACGGACCGGCCTGGGAACCGCTCCACGGCACGCTGGCCCGGACGCTGGAGGCGGAGGACGGGCCGACGGAGCGGGAACGGGCGGTGCGGCGGACCAGGGTCGCGGCGTGTCGCGCCGCCGGGGCCGTCGTACGGCTGGCCCAGGACCGTGGCCTGATCCACGCCGATCTGAACCTGCGGAACCTGCTCCTCCAGGCGTCCGGCAACGGTCTGTTCGCCTACCTGGTCGACCTGGACCGGTCGCGGCTGGTGAACGGAGGCGTGCAGTCGCCGACCCGGGAGCAGATGATCGCGCGCTTCTGGCGGTCCGCGGAGAAGCTGGAGGAAGCATCGAACCGGACGCTGACGGACGAGGAGCGGGCGGCGTTCGACGAAGGCTACGTGGTGGGCACCCGGGGCAATGGCTGAAGACACGTCGGCGGCGCGGGAAGCAGGTCTCCTGAAGGATCCCCCCGAGTCCGTGGCCCTCGTCATGTTGAGCGCCCTGGGCGACGTGGTCCACGTGCTGCCCGTTGTGAACGCCCTCAGGCGGACCTGGCCGGAGACCCACCTGACCTGGGTGATCCAGCCGCTGGGTCACCGGCTGGTTGCGCGGCACGAGGCGGTGGACGAGTTCCTCGTCTTCCGCCGCCGCAAGGGCCTGGCGGCCTGGCGGTCCTTCCTGGAAACTGCCGGCGGCATGCGCCGCCGCCGGCACGACCTGCTGCTGGCGCTCCAGGTCTACGCCAAGGCGGGCATCCTGACCGCGCTGGCGAAGGCGGACCTGAAGCTGGGCTTCGACCGGGCCCGGGCCAGGGACCTGAACTGGCTGGTCACGGACCGACGCATCCCCGCCCGTCCGGTCCAGCACGTGCAGGACTCGTATTTCGAGTTCCTGGACGTGCTCGGTGTGGAGCCCGAGCCGGTGGAGTGGCGCATCCCCATCGGGGAGGTGGAGCGGAAGCAGCAGCGCACCTTCTTCGAAGCACTGGACCGGCCGGCCTGCGCGTTCGTGGTGGGGACGAGCAAGCCGGGGAAGAACTGGGCGCCGGACCGGTACGCGGCGACCATGGACGCCGTGGCCTCCGGCTTCGGCATGAAGCCGGTCATCGTGGGCGGGCCGTCGAGCGCCGAGCGGGCGGCGGCCGAGGCCATCATGGCCCGGACGTCGGCCGACCCGGTGGACATGCTGGGCGACGACGTGCGGCGCCTGGTCTGGCTGCTGGACGGGGCCGATGTCGTGGTCAGCCCGGACACGGGACCCCTGCACCTGGCCCGGGCGCTGGAGACGCCCGTCGTGGGGCTGTACGGCTACACGAACCCGAAACGCTACGGACCGTACAGGAAATACGAGGACCTGGTCGTGGACGGGTATGCCCGGACGCCGGACGAGGACTATCCCCCGAGCATGGAGTACCGCCCGGGCGGCATGGACCGGGTACGGGTGGAGGAGGTGCTGGCGAAGATCGAGCGGGCGCGGGAGGTGTACGGCGGGCGGAGCTGACCGAGAGCCGTCAGCGCCGCGGCTGAAGGCCGACCCGCTGGACCGGCCCGACGGGCGCGGATACCTTTGACCTACCATGCAGCAAGGCACCAAGAGGATTCTGTGGGTGGATGACGAGGTGGAGCTCCTGGAGCCCCACCTTCTCTTTCTCCGGGAGCGGGGGTACCACGTCGACGCCACGACGAACGGCGACGACGCCCTGGAGATGGTGCGTCGTCGTCCCTACGACCTGGTGCTGCTGGACGAGCAGATGCCCGGCCGGCGGGGGCTGGAGGTGCTCACGTCGCTGCGGCGCGAGGATCCCCATACCCGGGTCGTGATGGTCACGAAGTCGGAAGAGGACCAGACGCTGCAGGAGGCCATCGGCCGGCGGGTGGACGCCTACCTGGTCAAGCCCGCGAGCCCGCGCCAGGTGTTGAGCGTGGTGACGCGGCTGCTGGAGGGGTCTCAATTGCGGCAACAGGTCGCGGCACAGGACCTGGCGGCCCGGTTCGGCGAGCTGTCCCGGGCGAAGGATGAGGCGCGTCACTGGAAGGACTACGTCCGGCTGTACGACGAGCTGGTGGACTGGGAGCTGCGGCTACAGGAGTCGGGCGAGCACGGGCTGCGGGACTCGATCCGGTCCCTCATGGAGGACATGCGGCGCGAGTTCGGCACGTACGTGAAGCGGAACTATGCGAGCTGGACGCCCCGGAACGCCGAGGACAGGCCACCGCTGTCCACGGACGTGGTGGAGCGCTACCTGCTGCCACGGCTGGGCGACCGCCCCGTCATGTTCATGGTGCTCGACTGTGTACGGCTCGACCAGTGGCGGGTCATCCGACCGATCCTGGCCGAGCGGTTCGACATCGATGAGGACCTGCACCTGAGCATCCTGCCGACGGCGACGCCGTACTCGCGGAACGCCCTGTTCAGCGGCCTCTTCCCCGACGACATCGCCCGGGAGCGACCCGACTGGTGGAGGAGCGCACCGGACGAGGGGGGCCTGAACGCCTTCGAGGACGAGTTGCTGGGCGAGCAGCTCAAGCGGCTCACGGGTCGGGACATCCCGATCCACTACGAGAAGGTGTTCACGGATGCCGGCGTCGACGAGCTGGTGGGCCGGGTGCGCGGCGCGCTCCGCAGCGCCGGTGTCGTGACGCTGGTCTTCAACTTCATCGACCTGCTGAC
This sequence comes from uncultured Gemmatimonadaceae bacterium, assembly GCA_964416095.1. Lineage (GTDB taxonomy): Bacteria > Gemmatimonadota > Gemmatimonadetes > Longimicrobiales > RSA9 > CAYQCY01. The sequence continues at coordinate 35,557 of CAYQCY010000005.1, read as the reverse complement.
CCACGGCCGCAGCGAATCGGCCATCCTCATGGAGGTGGCCCGGGACGAGCCGGCGCTGCGCGCGCTGACCCGGCAGTGGTTCGAGCGGTCGTCCGCCCTCAGGGTCCTGGGCGAGGCGGTCCGGGAAGGGATCCCCGTGGTGCTCACGAGCGACCACGGATCCATCCACTGCAACCACCCCGTCACCGTCTTCGCCGGCCGGGACGCCACCAGCAACCTCCGCTACAAGTTCGGTCAGGACCTGCGGGCGAAGGACCCCAACGCGGTCTTCTCGGTGAACTCTGAGCGGGATCTGCGCTTCCCGCCGGGCCGCCTGGCCACGAACTACCTCATCGCCCTGGAGGACCACTTTTTCGTGTATCCCACGAAGCTGCGGGAATACCAGGCCCGTTATCGCGGCTCGTTCCTGCACGGCGGCGTGAGCCCCGAGGAGATGATCCTGCCGGTGGCCACGATGATCCCGCGATGAAGCTGTACCGTCGGATCCTGGCGTACCTGCGGCCGTACGTGGGGCTCTTCGCCGTCTCCGTGGTGGCGATGGCCCTGTTCGGCGCCCTGGACGCCTTCAGCCTCACGCTGCTCATCCCGTTCCTGAACGTGCTCTTCGGGGAGGGGGGCGTGGGCGCGCTGGAGGGCGGCAGCACCGTCCACGAGATGCTGGACTGGACGGTGGGCCGGCTCATGCCTCCGGACGAGCCCATGATCGGGCTGCGCAACGTGCTGCTGGTCATGTTCGTGGCGTTCCTGGTCAAGAACGTGGCGCTCTACGTCCGCTACTACACGGTGATCGTCATCGAGCAGCGGGTGACCCGGGACCTGCGCAACGAGATCTACGCCCACCTCATGAAGATGGACCTGCCCTTCTTCGGCAGGACCCGGTCCGGCCAGATCATCTCCCGCCTGACCAACGACGTGGACCAGCTCCGCAGCCTGGTCACCGCGAACCTCGCCCAGGCCCTGGCCAACGCCATCCAGGTCGGCTTCCTGCTCTGGGTGCTGATCTCGCTCTCGTTCCGGCTGACTCTGGTGACCCTCATCGCGCTGCCGCTCATGGTGGGGCTGTGGAACCGGTTCCGGGAGCGGTTGCGCCGGGGCGTGCTCCGGGTCTGGGACGCGGTGGGCGAGCTGGCCTCTCACATCCAGGAGACGGTGGGCGGGATCCGGCTGATCAAGGCGTCCGGGGCCGAGGAGTGGGAGTCGAACCGGTTCCGCCGCCTCACCCGGGAGCACTACCGGGCCGTGGTGAAGAACGAGGCCTGGCGCAAGTTCTTCCCGCCGGCCACCGAGATGATCGTCGCGGTGGCGCTGCTGGTGCTGCTCTGGTACGGGAGCTACCTGGTCCTGGTGCAGGGCCAGCTAGGCGCGTCATCCTTCATCGTGTTCGCCGGCGTGGCCATGCGACTCTTGTCGCCGGTGAAGTGGCTGGGCCAGTTCCCGGCCATGGTCCAGCCGGGCCTGGCGGCGGCGGAGCGGGCCTTCGAGCTGCTGGACCAGGAGCCGCGGATCGTGGACCGGCCGGGCGCCCGCGGAGTGGACCGCTTCACCGATGCCGTCCGCTTCGAGAACGTCTGGTTCGCGTACGGCGACGGTGAGCCGGTGCTCCGGGGGATCGATCTGGAGATCCCGCGAGGGCAGGTCATCGCCCTGGTCGGGGCCAGCGGGGCCGGGAAGAGCACCATGGCGAACCTGGTGCCGCGGTTCTACGATCCGACCGAAGGCCGGATCACGCTGGACGGTGTGGACCTGCGGGACTACCGGGTCCGCGAGCTGCGGTCTCTCATGGGGATCGTGACGCAGGAGACGATCCTGTTCAACGACACGGTACGGTCGAACATCGCGTACGGCCTGGCCGACATTGAGGAGGAGGACCTGGTGGAGGCGGCGGAGGCCGCCCACGCCGCCGAGTTCATCGCCGAGCTCGAAGACGGATACGACACCGTGCTCGGCGAGCGGGGCACCCGGCTGTCCGGCGGCCAGCGTCAACGCATCGCCATCGCCCGGGCGCTGCTCCGGAACGCTCCGATCCTGATCCTGGACGAGGCGACCAGCTCGCTGGACACGGAGAGCGAGCTGCTGGTCCAGGACGCCGTCGAGCGGCTCATGGAGCACCGGACGGTGCTCGTCATCGCGCACCGGCTGTCCACCGTGCGGAAGGCGGACCGGATCGTCGTGGTGGAGGAAGGCCGGATCGTCGAGACGGGTCGCCACGACGACCTGCTGGCGCGGGAGGACGGTGTGTACCGGCGGCTCTACCGCCTCCAGTTCGCGGCGTCGGACGAGGCGGTGCTGCGCTCCCCGGCCGACTGATGCGCCTCGTCGCCCACAACGGCGCGCGCGTCTGGGGCGGCGGCGAGAAGTGGCCGGCCCGCCTCCTGGCCGGCCTCCAGGAACGGGGCCACGAGGTCCTCTTCATCGCGAACGACGACGGCGTGGCCGAGCGCGCGGCGGCCTTCGGCATCCCGACCCGCGTCGTGCATCTGGGCGGCGACCTCATGCTGCCTCACGCCGTCCGCCTGGCGCGCCACCTCCGGGACTTCGAGGCCGACGCCGTCCTGCTCTCGACCTTCAAGAAGAGCTTCCTGGCGGGGCTCGGGGCGCGTCTGGCGGGGGTGCGGCGTATCGTGGGGCGGAGCAGCCTGTCCACGGACGTGCCGCGGAGCGCCAAGTACCGGTACCTCTTCCGGAGCGACTGGTTACACGGCACCGTGTTCAACGCCGACGCCATCCGGGTGCCGTTCGTGGCCCGGCTGCCCGGCGCCGACCCGCGGCGGTTCATCACCATCTACGATGCCACGCTGGACCGTGAGCCGGAGCGGGATCCGGAGCTCGTGCGCCGGGAGCTGGGGATCCCCGAGGGCGCCCCCGTGGTGGGCGCGGTGGCGCGGCTCGCCGAGCAGAAACGGTTCGACCGGTTCCTGGAGGCGCTGGCCGCGCTGCCGGAGACGGTCCACGGACTCCTGGTGGGGGATGGTCCCGAGCGGGACGCCCTGACCCGCACCGCCCGGGAGCTGGGCGTGACGCACCGGCTCCACATGCCCGGCTTCCGCCCGGACGTGGCGGACGTGCTCCGCGCCCTGGATGTCTTCGTGGTGTCCTCGGATCGCGAGGGGATGGCCAACGCCATGCTCGAGGCCCTCGCCGCCGGCCGGCCGGTGGTGAGCACGCCGGTGAGCGGGGCTGCCGAAGCGCTGGACGCGGACGGCGGCACGCCCGCCGGGCTCATCGTGGAGGCCGACGCCGGGGCGCTGGCCGGCGCTCTGGCGGGGCTGCTGACGGACGAGGACCGTCGCCGCACCATGGGCGCTGCGGCGCGGCGCCGCGCCCGGGAGCGGTTCGGCGTCGACCGCATGGTGGATCGGTGGGAGGCGCTCTTCAGGGGGGTGGCCCTGCCCACCCTGCACGAGGGTCCGACGCCGGTGGCGCTGACGCCGGAGGCGGCCCGGCGGCTCGAGGCGACGTGGAGCGCGCCGGGCCGGCCGGACGGCGAGCTGGACGCGGAGGCGCGCCGGTGAAGCTCGTGGTGGAGAGCGCGTCCCGGATCTGGGGCGGGAACGAGAAGTGGCTGGCCATGGTGGCGGCCGGGCTCCGGGACCGCGGCCACGAGGTGGTGGTGGCCTGCCGGCGCGGCGCGCCCGTGGACGAGCGGATGGCGGAGCTCGACATCCGGACCGTGCACGCGCGGATCGGCGGCGACGCCGACCTGGTCCGGGCGTTGCGCTTCGCCCGGATGCTGCGGCGGGAGCGACCGGCTGTGGTGCTGCTCACGGCCTTCAAGAAGTCGTTCTGGGGCGGCTGGGTCGCGAAGCGCGCCGGGGTGCCCCGCGTCGTGGAGCGCATGGGCATCGACCAGGGCCTGCCGGACCGCTGGAAGTACCGGTACGCCTTCCGCTACTACATCGACGCCCTCATCGTGAACTCCCGGGACATCCGGGCCCGCTGGCTCGACTCGGCGCCCTGGTTCCCGGCGCACGAGGTCCACGTGGTGCTGAACGGCGTGCGCCGGCCCGATCCGGAGCCGGGACGGCTGCGGGTGGAGCTGGGGCTGGAGGCCGGCACGCCGCTCGTCCTGGGCGCCGGACGGCTGGAGCGCCGGAAGGGGTTCGACGTGCTGGTGGAGGCTTTCGCCCGGGTCGTGCCGGACGCGCGGCTCGCCGTGGCCGGGACCGGCCCGGAGGAGCCGGCGCTGCGCCGGCGGGTCCGCGAGCTGGGGATTCAGGACCGGGTACACTGGCTCGGGTTCCGCGACGACCTGCCGGAGGTGCTGATGGACGGCGACGTCTTCGCCCTGCCCAGCCGCACCGAGGGGATGGCCAACGTGATGCTCGAGGCCATGGCGGCGGACCTGCTGGTCGTCGCCACGGACATCAGCGGGGTGCGCGAGGCGTTGGGCCCGGAAAAAGACCGGGGCCCGGCCGGGTGGATCGTGCCCCGGGACGACCCCGATGCCATGGGGCGGGCGCTGACGGCGGCGCTGGAGGGGCTGCGACACGGTACGGCCGACGCCGTGCGCCGGCTGGAGGAGACGCGCTGGCGCGTCGACCACCGGTTCGACCCGGACCGGACCATCGAGGAGACCGAACGCGTACTGCTCGGACCGTGAACCACGTCTGCTTCGTCTACAAGTACCCGGACATCCCCACCGCGCAGATCCGCGGCATCCAGATCGCCGAAGCGCTGGGCGCCGGGCTGATGCCGCTGTCCGAGCTGACGAGGGACGCGGCGAAGCGGTACAGGATCCTGGTCCACGTCAAGGAGATGCCGGACCGGGACACGGTGGCCAGGATCCGGGACGCCGGCGTGGTCCAGGTGTGGGACCCGCTGGACCGGTACGACTGGCGGGCGATCGGGCGGTACGCCCCCTACGTGGACGCGTTCCTGGCCGCCAACCATACCCACGCCGTCGTGCTCCGCCGCCGCTACGGGTTGCCCGCGACGCGTATCCCGCACCACCACTGCAACATGGACGAGGTGACCATCGCGCCCGATCGGACCCCGGCCACCCTGGGCTACATCGGCGGACGCGACTACTGGCCGCTGAACCGGAGGCTGGTCCGGCGTCTGGACTACCCGGTCTTTTCCAGCGTCGAGACGCCCCGGCCCATGGTGGAGGGCTACCTGGGCGTGGACGTGGGCTTCGCCTACCGCGTGGATGCCAACGCCGTCAGCTACAAGCCGGCCACCAAGCTGGTGAACTTCATGAGCTTCGGCATCCCCTCGGTGCTGAACCCGGAGACGGGCTATCTGGAGGTGGCCCGCCACGGCGAGGCCTGCCTGTACGCCCAGTCCAAGAAGGAGTTCGCCGTGCTCCTCGACGAGCTGGCCGGAGACCTGCCGCTGCGGCGTCGTCTCGGCGAGGCGGGTGTCGAGGCGGCCCGGCCGTATCACATCCGGTCGGTCGCGGAGCAGTACCGGTCGTTCTTGGAGTCGCTGGCATGAGCACGACGCCCGAGTCCGGGTCCCGCGTCTGCATCGTGCTCCTCACCGGGCTCGGCGACGTCGTGCACGGCCTGCCGGTGGCCAACGCGCTGAAGCGCCACGACCCGACGCTCCGCATTACCTGGGTCGTGGAGCCCATGCCCGCGCCGCTGGTCCAGGGCCATCCGGCGGTGGACGACGTGGTCGTCTACCGGAAGAAGGACGGGATCCGTGGCGTGCTGGCGCTGTGGCGCGACCTTCGCGGCAGCCCGGCGGACCTCACCCTGAACCTGAATATCTACTTCAAGAGCGTCTGGCCCACGATCCTGTCCGGGGCCCGGACGCGCGTCGGCTTCGACCGGCGCCGATCCCGGGACCTGGTGTGGCTCTTCGTGAACCGGCGGCTCCCGCCGGCGCCTCGGCGTCACACCCAGGACATGTTCCTGGAGTTCCTCCACATGCTCCACGTGCCGGCGGCGCCCCTCGAGTGGCGACTGGGGCCGACCGATGAGGAGCGGGCGGCGCAGGCGTCGTTCTTCCGGCGGTTCGAGGGCAGACCCGTGGCGGCGCTCATCCCGGCATCGGCGAACCCGCGGAAGGACTGGCTGCCGGAGCGGATGGCCGCGGTGGCGGACGCGCTGGCCGGCGAGCTCGGCTACGCCACCATGCTGGTGGGCGGGCCGTCACCGCGGGAACGGGACGTGGCCGCGGAGATCATGGCCCGGACGGCGACGCCGCCGGTGGACGCGCTGGGCGACGGGATCCGGCGACTGGTCTGGCTCCTGCACGGCAGCAGCCTCGTGGTCGCGCCGGACACGGGCCCGGTCCATATCGCCCGGGCCATGGACGTGCCCGTCGTCGGGCTGTACGGCCACACGAACCCGTGGCGTGTGGGCCCGTACCGCCGGTTCGAGGACCTTTGGGTGGACGCCTACACGGAGCCGGGGGCGGCGCCGGACCCGTCGGGCTGGGAGCCGAAGCAGGGGCGCATGGAGCGGATCACGGTGGAGCAGGTCCTGGAGCGGGTGGAGCGGGCCGTGGACCGGTACGGGGCGGGGGAGGGGCCGGGCCGCGCGTTGCCGGGTGCGGCCGACGCGGAGCCCGCGGGCCCGGCGCCCGGGGACCGCGATGCGTGACGTCGCGGGCAGGGCCTACCGGGCGTGGAAGCGGGGCTGGCGCCGGCTCGAGCACAGCGACCCCATGCTCCACCTGAAGCGGCGGATCCGCATGCTGCTGGGCCGGGAGGTCCGGACCCGGGTCGAGGTCCGTCCCCCGAAAGCCGTCCACGTGGGCTGGGGCTACTGTCCCGACCTCATGGACGGGTCCAGCGTGGTGTACGGATTCGGCGTCGGTCGGGACCTGGCGTTCGACCGCTACCTGGCCGAGCGGCACGGCCCGGAGATCCACGTCTTCGACCCCACACCGGACGCCGTGGCCTGGGTCGAGAGCCAGGCGTTGCCCCCGGAGATCACCTTCCACCCCGTGGGCATCGCCGATCACGACGGCGTGGCGGCCTTCCAGCCTTCGGCCCGGCCGGACGACGCGTGCCACACCATGCTCCCGGACGCACCGCGGCCGCCGGCGGACATCGCGGCCGAGGCGCCGGGCGCGACCCCGGAGGACCGCGCGAGGGACCGGGTGCCGTCGCCGTCCGGGACCGTGACCTGCCCGGTCCGCCGCCTCGGGACGATCCTCGACGAAAACGGCCACCGGCGGCTGGACCTGCTGAAGCTGGACGTCGAGGGCGCCGAGTTCCGGGTCCTCCCCGACATCCTCGCCGGGCCGATCCTGCCCCGCCAGCTCCTGGTCGAGTTCCACCACCGGTTCCCCGGCCACGACAACCAGGACACCCGGTCCGCCGTGGACGCGCTCCACCGGGCGGGCTACCGCATCTTCCACATCTCGCCCCACGGGCGGGAGTACGGCTTCCTCCGGGACGATGGCTGAGCGGCCTTCGGCGTACCGCCGGCCCACGCTCCGGCATCGGGCGGAGCATGCCGGGCTCCTCCTGGCGCGGGGGCTCCTGCGTTTGGCCGGGCGCAGGGCCGGCGACGCCCTGGGCGCGGCGCTGGGCCGGCTGGCCTACCACATCGGGGTCCGGCGCGACGTCGTCCTGGGCCAGATCCGGGCGGCGTTCCCCGAGAAGGACGAGGGCTGGGTCCGCCGCACGGCCCGGGCCTCGTATCGGCACCTGGGACGGGAAGCGGTGGCGATGATCCGGCTGTCGGCGATGGACGCCGACGGGATCCGGGCCCGGACGGAGCTGGACCCGGACACGGAAACGGCGCTCCGCTCGGCGCTGGCCGAGGGAAGGGGCGTCGTCATGGTGACGGGGCACCTGGGCAACTGGGAGGCGGCCGGGTCGGGGCTGGCCGTGCGGGGCATCCCCATCGACGGCGTGGCGCAGCGCCAGAGCAACCCCCTCGTGGACCAGATGCTGCTGGACGCGCGGAAGCGGCTCGGCATGCGCATCATCGAGCGGAGCCGTGCGTCCCGGGAGGCGCTCCGCTCCCTGCGGCAGGGCCGGCTGGTGGCGTTCGTGGCGGACCAGGACGCCCGGGGCTCCGGCGTTTTCGTGCCGTTCATGGGTCGCCCCGCCTCCACCCACCGCGGCCCGGCGCTCCTGGCGCTGCGCACCGGTGCGCCCCTCTTCTTCGGGCTGGGCCTGCGTGCCGGCGACCGGTACGCGTTGCGGGCCACGCGCCTCGAGGTGGACCGCTCCGGCGACACGGACGAGGCGGTGGCGCGCATGACGGCGGCCTTCACCGCCGCCCTCGAAGAGGAGGTCCGGGCCCGGCCCGGCCAGTACTTCTGGCACCACAAGCGCTGGAAGACGCGGCCGCCGGAGAACACCGACTCTTGATTCGACCGGGCGTGCCGTCCACCTTTCCGGCGCCGCGACAGACTCACCGGGGAGCGAGGCGTGAAGCGACGAGCCTTCATCGATCGGGTGGTCTACTGGCTGCGCCTGCGGGGCGTCTGGCTGGTCCTGCCGCCGTTCCTGTACTTCGCGGAGCCCACGCCGGGGCTGCTGGTCCTGGGCGGGGCGCTGTCGCTTCTGGGCCTGCTGCTGCGCCTGTGGGCGGGCGGAACGCTCAGGAAGGACAAGGTGGTGACGACGACGGGGCCCTACGCGCACACCCGGAACCCCCTGTACCTGGGCACGCTCATGATCGGGGTGGGCGCCGCCGTGGCGGCCGACCTGCCCCTCTGGGGTCTCGCGGCCGTACTCCTCTTCATCCCGGTTTACGGCCAGACCATGCGCCGGGAAGCACGGGAGCTGGAGGCGCGGTTCGGCGAGCCGTACCGGGACTACGCCCGTCAGGTGCCGCTGCTCCGGCCGCGCCTGACGCCGTACCGCCCGGACCGGGTCGAGTCGGAGCCGTTCCGGTGGGAACGTTACTTCATCAACAAGGAGTGGGAGGCTGCCCTCGGCACGCTGTTCCTGTACGTCCTGCTCGTCGCCCGCTGGCTGCTGTTCTGAGGAACCGGCTCCCCCCTCGCCGGTACTAAAGGCGGTTGGCTTGCGACTCGAGGGAAAAGCGATGTCGACACCGTGATCTACTTCTGTATACCCGCCCACGACGAAGCGCGCACGGTCGGTGTGCTGCTCTGGAAGATCCGCACCGTGATGGGCGCGTTCGACCGGGACTACCAGCTCCTGGTGGTGGACGACGCCTCCACCGACGGCACGCCGGAGACGCTGGAGCCCTACGCCAGGGTCCTGCCGCTGCACGTGCGCCGGAACGAGGAGCGGCTCGGCTACGCCACGGCGCTGGAGCAGGCGATCCGCGAGGCCGTCCGCCGCTCGTCCTACCCCAAGCGGGACGTGGTCGTGACCCTCCAGGCCGACTTCACCGAGGAGCCGGACCAGATCCCGGACCTGGTGAAGCGGATCGAGGGCGGCGCGGACATCGTGTCCGGGCGTGTCGCGATGGCTTGGGGCGGACCCAGCGGGGCCCGCTGGTCCCGACAGGCGTGGCGCTTCCTGCTGAGCCCCGAGGACGAGGAGCAGCACGACCCCGTCTCCGGGCTGCGCGCCTATCGCGTCTTCACCCTCAAGCGCGCCATTCAGGACGCCGGCGACAGGCCGCTCCTGACCACCGACGGCTGGGCCGCCAACGCCGAGCTCCTGGCCCGGGCGCTGCCCCACGCACGCCGCGCCGAGGAGGTCCCGATACACATGCGCTACGACCGCCGGGAACGGGCGTCCCGGTTCCGGCCCGAGGACGAGGCCCGGGCGCTCCTGGCCGTGCTCGGGAACGGCGACACGGCGAACGAGCGGGATGTGCCCATGGAGCTCCTGACCAGCGGTTGGGAGGCGCCGGGCCGGCACGCGTCCGCCGAAGAGTGATGTCCATGGCCCGCCCGCTCCGCGTCGTGCTGGCGACCGTCGCCCTGGCCGGCGGCCTCCAGGCCCAGGCCGATGGCCCGGCCACGGTGCCCTTCGGGCCGGGTGAGAGGGCGAGCTACCGGGTCACGCTGGGCTTGTTCGGGACCGTCGGCGAAGGCGCCATGGAGGTGCTCGGCGTGGAGGAGCTCCGGGGCAGGGAGACCTACCACCTCCGCCTCACGGTGCAAGGCGGCGTGCTCTTCGCCAGGGTGGACGACACCCTCGAGTCCTGGATGGATGTCCGAGGCCTCTTCTCCCGCCGCTTCCTCCAGGACCAGCGGGAGGTGGGCCACCACCGCCACCGGCAGTACGACCTCTATCCCGAAGAGCAGCGCTGGGCCTCCATGACCTTCCGCGGCGACACCCTCCGGGACGGCGGCGAGCTGCTCCACACCGACGTGCCGCTGGACGATGTCTCCTTCCTCTACTACGTCCGGACGCTGCCCCTGGAGGTGGGCGAGACCTACATCTTCGAGCGCTACTTCAAGGAGCGGGGCAACCCCGTCAAGCTCGAGGTGCTGCGCCGGGACACCGTCGAGGTCGGGGCCGGCACCTTTCCGGTCGTCGTCGTCCGCCCCATCATCCAGACCGAGGGCCTCTTCGGCGAGGGCGGCAACGCCGAGGTCTACTTCAGCGACGACGCCCGCAGGCTGGTGGTCCAGCTCAAGTCCAGCGTGCCGGTGATCGGGAGCCTGAACCTGTACCTGCAGGACTACGAGCCCGGCCACCGGCTGGTCCCGAAGCCCTTCGACACGCCCCTGCCACCAGGGTGAGCGAACCCGTGGAAACCGACCCACACGACGACCGGGAGCTGGATCTCTCCCGGGTCCGGACGGTGCCCGTCACCCGTCGGCCCAACAAGGTCCGGGCCGAGGAGTTCGCCGCCGCGCCGCGCCCCGGCGGCACCGTGCGCGAGCTCCTGGATTCCCTCCCGGACATCCTCCAGGCCCGGAGCTTCCGCGCCGTCATCGATGCCACCGCCGAGGCCACCCGCAACGGCCACGCCGTCATCGCCATGCTCGGCGGCCACGTCGTGAAGACCGGGCTCGCGCCCGTCCTCATCGACCTCGTGGAGCGCGGCGTCATCACCCACCTGGCGTCCAACGGGTCCGCCGTCATCCACGACTGGGAGATGGCCCGCTTCGGCGGCACCTCCGAGGACGTGGAGGCCGGGCTCGCCGACGGGACCTTCGGCATGGCCGAAGAGACGGGGCGGGAGATGAACGAAGCCTTGACCCGTGGTGCCGCCGAGGGATGGGGGATGGGCGAGAGCCTCGCCCGGGCCCTGGAGGAGCGCCACGACCTCGCCCAGCCCGGCCTCTCCCTCCTCCTCGCCGCACGACGCCTCGGCATTCAGTTCACCGTGCACGCCTCCCTCGGCGCCGAGATCATCCATCAGCACCCCGCCACCGACGGCGCCGCCATCGGCAGGACCAGCCACGCCGACTTCCGGCGCCTGGCGAAGCACCTGGAACGCCTCGAGGGCGGCGTCGTGCTCAACCTCGGCTCCGCCGTCATCATGCCCGAGGTCTTCCTCAAGGCCCTCACCGTCTGCCGCAACGTGAACGACGGCGCGCCCCGCGCATTCACCGCCGCCGACTTCGACATGATCCGCCACTACCGGCCCCGGGTGAACGTCGTGGAACGGCCCACCCGGACCGGTGGCGGCGAGGGCTACCAGATCACCGGCCACCACGAGATCATGGTGCCGCTCCTGGCCTGGGGCGTCGTGGAGGCGCTGGAAGGATAGCGCAGCACCCCGGTCCCCCGAGGCGGCCGCGGCGAACGCGGGACTCCGCGGAGTGCTGCGGCCGCGATGCAGGATGCCGGTGCTACGGCCATGTGGGCCGTCGTTGCCGGATCCGCGCCGTCGGGGGTTGCCCCGCATGTGCACGTCCGGGGGTTGACCCCTCGAGGGGCGCTTTTTATCATTTGCGGCCGTTCGGACGCCCCCATCGTCTAGTGGCCTAGGATACCTGGTTCTCAGCCAGGAGACCGGGGTTCGATTCCCCGTGGGGGTATGGAGGGTGAAGCGAGTTGGAACACTGCGAGTTGGAACACTGCGAGTTGGTACACTGCGAGTTGGGTAAAGCGAGTTGGGTAAAGCGAAGAGCGCCGGCCGAGGTCTCGGCCGGCGCTTCTTCATACGGCATGCGCGGTCTACTTCAGGGTCGTCCGCCTCGCCTCATCCAACTCGCCTCATCCAACTCGTCTCATCCAACTCGCCTCGTCCAACTCGCCTTGTCCAACTCGCCTTGTCCAACTCGCGGTGCTCCAACTCGCAGTACTCCGATTTCCCGTATCGCCGTCAGTGGGCGCAGGAGGACTCGAACCTCCGACCTCACGGATGTGAACCGTGCGCTCTAACCAACTGAGCTATGCGCCCGGGTCGGTTAGTATAGCAAAAGGGTGTCCGGCATGGAAGCGTGGGCGGGGCGGTCACTCATCCTCGTTTTCGTCCTCCATCGCCTCCGGCAGGGAGTCTTCGTCGTAGTAGTCGAGCTTGTGCAGGGGCATGACGACGCCGGACAGGATGTTGAGCAGGTGTGACTGGATGCGCTTGTAGTAGCGGGCGCCCAGCACGAGAGCGGTGGTGGTGGCGGCGTCGTGGGAGCTGTGCGCGACGCGGGTGATGAGAAGGTCGCAGCGGCGGTTCACTTCCCGGCCGCGGCGGATCAGGTCCAGCGCCGTCTCGGCGTCGGACGCGTCGAAGACGTGGTTGACGGAGGCGAAGGTGTCCTCGACGACAGCGCGGATCTCGCGGAGCTCGGCCTCGTTCTCGTCGTCCGGGAGTGGTCCGCCGCCGACATCGTAGATCTCCGACAGGTTCTTGCAGTAGTCTCCGATGCGCTCCACGTCCTTGATCAGGCTGACGATGAGGAGGCAGTAGGGCGCGTCCCGGTGTGCGCTGCCCAGGGCCATGTGGGCGATGGCCTGTTTCCGGATATCCCGTTCCAGCTTGTTGATCCTGATGTCGCGCTTGAAGACGTCGGTCCGCTCGTCCGGTGTCGGAGGCTTCTCGAAGAAGAAGCGGCCCGCCGCCAGGGTCAGCTCGCGGGCCAGCTCGAGCATGCTCGAGAAGTTCTTGCCCATCTCGGCGATGGCGTCGTTGGATCGGAACAGCGACAGCATTTCACGCAGCATGCCTGCCTCCTCGTGCTACCGGAAGACCTTGCCCAGGACGGCGAAGATCGCCGGGACCAGATAGAAGAGCACCACGACGTACAGGATGGCCAGCGCCTTCGACCGGGTGGCGACACGCGCCAGCCAGCGAGCCGCGTCCAGCGGGATGTTGCGGACCCGTTCCACGGGATAGATCAGCAAGATCCCCGACAGGTTGAACAGGAGATGGACCAGGGCGATGGTGAGCCCCGCCGCGGCGTTCTCGTCGGTGGCGGCCAGGGCCGCGAGCAACGCCGTGACCGTCGTGCCCAAATTCGCGCCCAGGGTGATGGGGAACGCCTGGGCCAGCGTCAGGATGCCGGCGCCGGCGAGGGGTACCAGGAGCGAGGTCGTGATGGAGCTGGACTGGACCATGACCGTCGCCACGGCGCCCACGAGCATGGAGACGACCACGTTGTTCTCGAAGGCGCGCGTCACCAGCGCCTCCACGCGTGTATGCATGGTCGAGCGCATGATGCGCACGATGCTGACCAGCGTCACGAAGATGAGCGCGGCGCTGACCACGATGTACACCACGGCCGCAGCCTGGCCCGACGGTATGAGGCCCTGGATCGCCGCCTCGATGGGTCGCCCGCCGGCCTTGATGGCGCCCTTGATGGGGCTCTCGTACTCCGCGCCACCGAGCCCCCCGAGCGCCGCGGTCATCCGTGTCGCCGTCTTGCCCAGGTACCCCGTCAACAGCTCCAGCGGCAACAGGACGACCACCGCCAGGTAGTTGAAGAAATCGTGGCACGTGGCCACCGCGAAGGCGCGCCGGAACTCCGCGCGCCTGCCCATGTGCGCCAGCGAAGCGATGGTGTTCGTGACCGTGGTCCCGATGTTGGCGCCCATCACCATGGGGATGGCGTTGGCCACCGGCAGCGGGTTCGCCGGCGCCGCCACGAGCCCCACGATGAGCGACGTCGTCACGGACGAGCTCTGCATCATGGTGGTGGCGAGGATCCCCACCATGAGCCCCAGAAAGGGGTTCCGCGTCGCCGTGAAGAAGGTGTCCAGCAGGTCGTAGCTCAGAGCTTTGAACCCGCTCCCCAGGCCGTTGACGGCAACGAGGAAGATGTAGAGGAGACCGACGACCAGCGCCGTGCGTAGGAGGGGGTCCTGCGTCCATGGTCGGTCCGCGGGAAGGGCCCCGGGCGCAGCTGGCCGCATAGTCGTAGGTGTAACGATTTCGGCACACAACGGTAACGGACGGGGCCAATGTAACGGTCTGGGCGGCCGACGCCACCGGAGCGGGAGCGCGGGCCGGGGCGGTCGGTCGTGGTCAGGCCCGGAGGCGTTGCGCCAGGTTGTCGTCGAGGACGTCCGTCTGGCTGTCCATCCATGCCAGGAGCGCGTCGGCGGTGGCGTCGGCGTAGGCGACGGGGGTGCCGCCGCGCCGGCGGATCCAGAGGGCGTCGTGCTCGTCGAAGACGCGGACGAGGACGGGCACGTCACCGGCCAGGTCGAGAACGTTGTGGTTGTCCTCGGGTCGTCGCAGCGTGGATACGACGAGGCGGGCGGTGTGGACGCGGGCCTTGCGGAGGACCTCGGGGTCCGCGGCGTCGCCGCGGATGCAGGCGATGCCGGAGAGGGCCAGGCGGTCGGCGATGGCGGGGTCGTCATCCACCGCCACGAGGTCGTGGCCGGCGCCGAGGAGCGTTTCCAGGAGGGGCAGCCCGGTGGTCCCGGTTCCGAGGAGCACGATGTGGCCGCTGTCGGGGAAGGGTCCGCGACTCCGGTGGGGGACGGGATGCAGCCGCAGGACCCTCCAGACGACGGCGTCCGTGGTGATGGCGGGCGTGACGAGCATGGTCAGGACGGTGACCAGGGCGATGACCGTGAAGACCTGTGCGGTGATGTGGCCTTCGAGCCAGCCGAAGAGGCCGATGACCAGGGAGATCTCGCTGGTCTGGGAGAGGAGCAGCCCCGCTTCCAGGGCGGGCCGTGCGGCGAGACCGGAGCGCTCCGCGATGATCGCCACCAGCGGCGGCGTGACCAGGACGACCAGCGCGGCCAGGATGGCTGCGTGGAGCAGCGTGGTGAGGCTCGGCAGGCCGACCAGGGCGCCGAGCCCGGTGAAGAAGAGGGCGACGAAGAAGTCGGAAATGGGCGCGACGGCGGTCCGGATCACGCCGTTCACGGGGAACCGGGACAGGGCGACGCCGGCGAGGAAGGCGCCGACGACGAGGGGCATGCCGATGAGGCCAGCCACGGCCACGAAGAGGAAGAGCGCGGTCAGGGCGCCCAGGAGCAGCGGCTCCTCGTCGTTCTCCACGCGCAGGAGGGCGGGCGCGACCCAGCGGGCGGTGGCCAGGGCCAGAACGAGGAGGACCACGATGCCGGCCAGCTCCCGGGCACCGGCGGACCACCCCGCCGGGATGCCGGTGACGAGGGGCACGAGCAGGATGACGAGGAAGTCCTGGAGGAGCAGCACGCCGACGACCAGTCGGCCGAAGGGCTCGTACATCTGCCGCCGCCGCTGGAGCAGGCGGATCCCCACGAGGGTCGAGCTGGCAGTCAGGGCCAGGGCCAGATAGCTTGCGGCGACGATGTCGTAGCCGAGGGTCGCGCAGACGGCCAGCCCCGAGGCGGCGAGGACCGTGAACTGGACGAGGCCGACGCGCACGGCTGCCCGACGCTGCGTGCGCAGGCGCCCCGGGTTCAGCTCCGTGCCGCCGACGAAGAGGAGGAAGGCAACGCCCAGGACCAGGGCGTCTCCCAGAACGGTGATGGAGACGAGGCCCGTGCGGTCCAGGGCGAACCCGGCCGCCAGCAGGAACGGGATGGCCGGGAGCCGCATGGCCCGGGCGCCGATGTGCCCGATCGCTGCGGCGGCCAGGAGCAGGGCGATCCCGGTCACAGGCCCAGCCCCGCGCGCTGGATGGACGCGGCGACCTCCCGGATCCCGTGGGCCTTGGAGACCATGACGTGGTCGGCGCCGAGCTCCGTCAGCTCGTGGGCCAGCGCCGGATCGAAGGCGTGGATGCTGACGGGGACCCCGAGCCTCCTGCACCGGTAGGTCAGCAGGGCGTTCGTGTCCTCGATCTGGAGCGCCGACACCACGAGGCGGGCCTGGGGCACGCCGGCTTCCTCGAAGACGGCCGGGCTCTCGATGCTGCCCGTGAGCGTCGGCACCGAGACCCGGTCCAGCTTGTTCGGGTCCGTGTCCACGGCGAGGACGGTCTCTCCGGCCTCGGCCAGCCGTTGGACGATCGTCCGGCCCAGCGTGTTCATGCCGACCACCACGACGTGGCCGCGCAGCGGCGGCGCCGGCGTTTCTTCCGCCTCGGGGCCGCGGCCGAACACGTCCAGCAGGCCCAGGCCCTCGGCCCAGGCGCGGACCCGCTCCGTGGCGGGGACGGCTACGGCCGACACACCGATGGACAGGATCGCCACCGCGCCCACCACGGACAGAAGCGACTCGGCCGCCAGCCCCGACGCCACTGCCGCGCTCACCAGGATTACCGAAAATTCGCTGATCTGGCCAAGGGTGAGGCCCGCGGCGAAGCCCGTGCGGGACCCGTAACCGAAGCGCGGCACGAGGACCATCACGAGCAGCGGCTTGGCCACGACGGCCAGGAGCGTCAACGCGAGGACCGTGGGCACGCTGGACCATGCCGCGGCAGGATCCATACGTACGCCCAGCGATACGAAGAACACGGCCACAAAGAAGCTGACCAGCGGGTGTATGCGCCGCTGGAGCTCCTCGTTGCGGGGGACCTGGGCCACGGCGATTCCCGCCAGGAATGCGCCCAGCTCCACCGACAGGTGGACGAGCTCCGCCCCGACGATGAAGAGAAAGCACCAGGCCAGGCTCACGACGAACGCCGCCTCCGGCGTCCCCACCAGCCACGGGAACAGGCGCTTGAGCGCCAGCCGTGCACCGGCGAAGGCGACCACGCCCAGCACCAGGGTGCCGACCGCGGCCATGACGAGCCCGCGCACCGCCGCACCCGCGCCCGTCCCGCCCTCCGCGACCCCGGCCAGCACCGTCAACGCCACGGCCACCAGCACGTCCTGGACGAGCAGGATCCCCACGGCGATGCGGCCGTGCGTCGACGTCAGCTCGCCCCGGGCGTCCAGCAGCTTCACCACCACCACCGTGCTGCTGAACGCCAGGGCCAGGCCCAGGAACGACGACGCCAGCAGATCGTACCCCGTCGCGAGCCCGGCGCCCAGGCCGAGCAGGAAGGTGGCCCCGACCTGGAGCAGCCCGCCCAGCACCGCCACGCGCCCCACCGCCCGGACCTTCCGCACGCTCAGCTCCGTTCCCACCAGGAACAGGAGCAGCGCGATCCCGATCTCCGCGATCAGGTCGATGGACTCCGACACCTCCAGCAGACCCGCCACCGGGCCGAGTAGCAGGCCACCCGCCATGTACGCCACGATGGGCGGCACCCGGAACCGCCGCGCCGCCAGCAGGAAGCCGGCGCCCGTGAACACGACCAGACCGAGGTTGCCCAGAAAGGTGGAACCCGCCATCACTCAGGGCACGCCGTGAGGGTCCGTGTGGATGGTGAGGCCGCGGTCGACCCGGACCTACGACGCGGGAAGCGTCACCTCACCCGATGCCACCGCGCACGCGCAGATGTGGGACCCACGCTCGCGCATCGCGCACTCGTCCCGGAAGAACAGATTGCACCCGAAGCAGATCCCGTCGTCCCGCTCCATGACGCCCAGCAGACGACGGGTCAGCCGGTCCAGGACCGACGTCAACACGTCCAGATCCCCCGCCGACGTCCCGTTCAGCGAGGCATCCAGCTTCGACGAGACTCCGGCACGGTACCGCTCCAGAAGCTCACGACCCGCCGCCGTGAGCTGCACTTCCACCGTGCGACGGTCCTCCGGCGATTTCCTTCGCGTCACCAGGC
>CAYQCY010000005.1:0-17616 GCA_964416095.1 uncultured Gemmatimonadaceae bacterium | reverse complement strand
CGCCGCCGCATCGCTCACACACTGCAGACGCGCGATGTCGCCGATCCGCATCCCCTCGCCGCGAGCAAGCAGACCCAGAAGACGCAACTGGCCCAGCGTCAGCGCGCCGTCCGCGCCACTCGCGTGCACGAGCTGCTCCTCGAGGAGACGCTCCAGGGTGTTCGAGAAGACCGACACGCTGCCCAGGAACGCATCCAGCGCATCCCGACCGTCCGCCAACATACAACGCCTCCACGATGGGGTCCTACCGTCCATTGCCGCACCAAGATAACACGTCCGCCACGGCCCCGCCGCGCACCTGCCCGCCCGGCCGCGATCTTCTTCCTTGGAGCGTGGCCGGGGCCCGGTGCCGGAACGGCCATTGCGCTCAACGTTTTTTTCGGCTCGGCCGTCTTGGAGGTAGCGAACGGAACCTCCGGGCGGGGGTCGATTACGTCTGTGAGCTGCCAGGAGTCATGGGGACCATCATCCAACGCGCATCCGTCGTCGTCACGCTGACGCTGTTGCCGGCCGTCGTGTCCGGTCAGAGCGCCGAGGTTGCGGGTGACAACGGTGCGCTGCCGCGAGCTCGCGCGGAACGGGTCGAGGGGGACATCACGCTGGACGGCAGGCTCGAGGAGCGGGCGTGGGCGGACGCGCCCCCCATCACCGGCTTCACGCAGAACGATCCGGAGGAGGGCGAGCCGGTGAGCCAGCCCACGGAGGTGCGCATCCTCTACGATGACGTCGCGGTGTACGTCGGGGCGATGCTTCGGGACACGGCGCCGGTCTCCAGTCGGCTGGGCCGGCGCGACGCCTGGCTCCGGGACTCGGACTGGTTCAGTGTCTCTTTCGACAGCCACAACGACCATCTGACGGCTTACCGGTTCATGGTGAATCCGGCGGGCGTGCGCAGCGACGAGATCCTGTCGGCGGGCGACTGGTTCCGTGGGGACGACTCGTGGGATCCGGTCTGGGAGGTGGCGACGACGGTCACCGACTCGGGCTGGGTCGCCGAGATGCGGATTCCGTTCAGCCAGCTCCGGTTCAGCGGGGCGGAGGAACAGGTCTGGGGGATGCAGCTCGAGCGGACCATCGCCCGGCGCCAGGAGGAGGCGGTATTCTCCTTCACGCCGAAGCGTGAGCGCGGCGGGATCGCCCGGTACGGCCACCTGGTGGGGATCCGGGACATCCACCGTGGCGCGGGCCTGGAGCTGCTGCCGTATGCCCTGGCGCGGGGCGAGTATGTCGACGTGGAGCAGTCGGACGAGGTGGCGTTCGTCGATCCGTACCGCGACGGTTCGGACTATTTCGCCAGCGCGGGTTTGGACCTGAAGTACCACCTGGCGTCCAACCTGACGCTGGACGCCACGGTGAACCCGGACTTCGGCCAGGTGGAGCTGGACCCGGCGGTGGTGAACCTGACGGCGTACGAGACGCGATTCCGGGAGCGTCGTCCGTTCTTCGTGGAGGGGAGCGACATCTTCGAGTTCGGCGGCGGCGGCGGCACGCACGGGTTCAGTGGCGGCACGCAGCTGCTCTACTCCCGGCGCATCGGCGCCGCGCCGCGCTGGGGCGTTCCGGACGACGCGGTCTACGAGGACGAGCCGGACGCGTTGACCATCCTGGGCGCCGTCAAGCTCACCGGGCGTACGGCGTCGGGCTGGACCATCGGCCTGCTGGAGGCGGTCACGGACGAAGAGGTCGCCCGGTACGTGGACATCGACGGGCTGGAAGGCGAGGAGGTGGTGGCGCCGCTGACCAGCTACTTCGCCGCTCGCGCGGAGCGGAACTTCCGTGACGGTCAGACGGTGGTGGGCGGCCTGGCCACGGCGGTGCACCGGAGGCTCGGATCGCTGGACCTCGCCTCGGAGTTCCGGGGCAAGGCCTTCACCGGCGGGGTGGACTTCAGCCACGAGTGGGCGGACCGGGCCTGGTCCGTGTCGGGCTTCATCGCCGGCAGCCGGATCGCCGGGTCGGCCGAGGCCATCGCGGAGGCGCAGGAGTCCTCCGCTCGCTATTACGACCGCCCCGATGCGGACCATCTGGATTACGACTCCACGGCGACGTCCCTGGCCGGGTACAGCGCCAGGCTGGAGCTGAGCAAGGAAGCCGGGCTCCACTGGCGCGGCGACGTGGAGCTCAGCGCCACCAGCCCCGGGTTCGAGGCGAACGACCTGGGCTACCAGCGGGATGCCGACCGCATGCGTGCCGAGGGCTCGATCCGGTATGTGGAGACGGTACCGGGCCCGGTCTTCAGGGACTGGAGCGTGAGCGTCGACACGGACGGGACGTGGAGCTACGGCCGGGAGTTCCTGGGTGCGGGGGTGGGCGTGCGGGCCCGCGGTGAGCTGCTGAGCTACTGGGGCGGGCACCTGTCGTTTACTCGTGACTTCGCCGGCTATGATGACCGCTTGACCCGTGGAGGGCCGCTGGCGAGGAGCGTGGCCCGCGACCGGGTCTCGCTCCGGTTCGACAGCGACCAGCGCAAGCCGTGGCAGCTCCGGGGCAACGGATCGTACAGCCGCGATGCCGCCGGCGGGACGCGCTTCGACGTGGGCCTGGACATGGAGGTCAGGCCGTCCGCCACCTGGAGCCTGTCCATGGGACCGGAGTGGGAGCACGAGCGGTCGCCGGCCCAGTATCTGGGCGCGGTGGACGACCCGCTGAAGGCCTCGACCTACGGGCGTCGCTACCTGTTCGCGGAGCTGGACCGGCGCACGCTGTCCCTGGAAACGCGGTTGAACGTGACGTTCCGGCCAGGGCTGACCCTGGAGGTCTACGCCCGGCCGTTCGTGGCCAGCGCCGATTTCGGTGCCGTGCAGGAGTTGGAGCGGCCCGGTACGTACGCGTTCCTCACCTACGGCGAGGACGTGGGGACCGTGACGCAGCAGGACGGCGAGCTGCTCATCGATCCGGACGGGGCGGGGCCCGCCGCCGCCTTCACGGTCGGGGACTACGACTTCAACCGGCGGAGCCTCCGGGGCAGCGCCGTCCTGCGCTGGGAGTGGTGGCCGGGCTCGACCCTGTTCCTCGTCTGGCAGCAGGTCCGATCGGACTACGCGGAGGTGGCGGACCTGGCGCTGCGCCGGGACGCCCAAGCCCTGTTCGGGGCGCCGGCGGACAACGTGCTGCTCCTGAAGATCAGCTACTGGCTTAGTCCCTGACGGCGAGGCCTCAGCGGTGAGCCCGCGGCCGGGCGCCCGCCGGCTTGGTCGAGGTGGTTCCGGGCCGCTGGGGACGTCGTGGCGCCGCCGGCGGGTGCGGCTCGCCGGTGAGCAGCCGCAGGCCGTTGCCCGCCACGAGCAGCGTGCTGCCCTCGTGGGCCACGACGGCGACGGTCAGCGGGATTCCGACGGTCAGCGCCGTCACCGCCAGGGCCAACATCCAGCCGACGCTGAACCAGACGTTCTGGCGCACCACCGCGCGGGCCCGTTTCCCGATGTGGATCACGTAGTCCACCTTTTCCGGGTCGTCGGACATGAGCACCACGTCGGCGGTCTCGATGGCCACGTCGGTGCCCATGGCGCCCATGGCGATGCCCACGGTGGCGACGGCCATGGCCGGGGCGTCGTTGACGCCGTCGCCCACCATGCCCACGCCCTGGGAGACGTCCACCAGGCCCCTCACCACGTCGACCTTCTCGTGGGGCAGGAGCCCCGCCCGGACCTCGTCCACGCCCAGCTCAGCCGCAACGGCCCGGACGGCCTCCGGGTGGTCGCCCGACAGGAGGGTGATCCAACGGATGCCCTCGTACTTGAGGTGGCGGATCGTGGCGGCCGCCGTGGGCTTGAGGACGTCGGCCAGGGCGATGGCGCCCTGGAGCTCGCCGTCCGCGCCCACGTACACCACGGACCGCCCCAGGGATGTCTGCTCCGCCGTCCAGCCCAGGACGAGGGGTCCGGGACGGAGGCCCATACGTTCCGCCATGGTGGCGTTGCCCACCCACAGGCGCCGGCCGTCGATGACGCCCGATGCTCCTTCGCCGAAGTACGACGTGAAATCCGCCACGTCCGGGAGTTCGAGCTGCCGGCGCCGTGCCTCCTCCACGATGGCCCGGGCGATGTGATGTTCCGAGGTCTGCTCGATGGCCGCGGCGGAGGCGAGCATCCGCGCCTCGTCCATGAGCCCGTCGGACCCGCGCCACGCCCCGGAACCCTGTTCCTCCAGCAGGTTCGCCCTGGTGATGAGCGTCCGGACCTTCGGTCGCCCTTCCGTCAGCGTGCCCGTCTTGTCGAAGGCCACCGTGTCGATGGTCCCCGCGAGGTCGAGGAACGCGCCACCCTTGAAGAGGATGCCGTGGCGGGCCGCGTTGGCGATGCCCGACAGGATGGCGGACGGCGTGGAGATCACCAGGGCGCACGGGCTGGCCACGACGAGGAGGGTCATGGCGCGGTAGAAGGCGTCGTCCCAGGACGACCCGAGGGCGAGGGGCGGCACGGTGGCCACGACTGCCGTGAGCACCACGACGCCCAGGGTGTACGGGTGGGCGAACCGGTCGATGAACTGCTGCGCCGGGGCCCGCTCCTCCCGGGCCTCCTCCACGAGGCGGATGATGCGCGCGAGCATGGTCTCGCCCGCCCGCTTCGTCACGGTGACGACCAGGGAGCCGCCCTGGTTGATCGTGCCGGCGAAGACCTCGTCGCCGTCGGCCTTGGGCACCGGCATGGACTCGCCGGTGATGGCGGCCTGGTCGACCTCGCTCTGACCGGACCGGACCGTCCCGTCGGCGGCGATGCGGTCGCCGGGCCGGACCAGGATGCCCTGGCCGGGCTCCAGCGCCTCGACGGGGACGCGGCCGGCCGGCCGCCCGTCGCCGTCCACCAGCGTGGCTTCCTGGGGCCGGAGGTCCACGAGCCGGCCGATGGCCTGCCGGGTCCGCCCCATGGCATACGACTCCAGGAGGTTCGACAGGCTGAAGAGGAAGATGAGGACGGCGCCTTCCAGCGGCCGCCCCACGATGGCCGCGCCGACGGCGGCGGCGCCCATGAGGAAGTCGATGGAGAGCCGTCCGCGCCGGAGCTCTTCCCAGCTGTCCAGCACGATCCGGTAGCCGCCGACCACGTAGGCCAGGCCGAACGGCGCCCACCGCCACGGCGACGGCTCGACCGGTAGCCATTCCAGCGCCGCTCCCGTCAGCAGGCCCAGAAGCACGACGGACGTGGTCCGCATGTAGAACCGGACGTCTTCCGCCTCCGGCCCCGTGCCGGCCTGACGGAGTGTCTCCCGAACGTGCTCCAGCGGTGTCGTCATGGACGGAGGAGTCGACTCCGGTGTGGCGTTCGTCTCGGGCTCGCCTCAAATCTACGCGCCCGGGCCGATCGTTCCACCCACCACGCGTAGCGAGCCTCCCCCGAAGGCCATGGGGTCGGCGGGCCAGGAGCCCTCGGCGCCATCGCTGAGGGACGCTCGCAGAATGCCGTCCAGCTCCAGTGGTTGGCCGTGCTCGAGGGTCGCCGGTCCGGTGACGCGATATAGGAAGACGAGGCGGCCGGGGTCCGCGAGGACCCGGAAGGCGCCGCCGGCGATCACCACCGCCGCACGCTCGTCGAGGCCGAGCCCGAAGACCGTATCCCGGCCCAGGAGCTGGCGCGCCCGGGCGAGAAACGCCAGCAGGCGACCCTCCCGGTCTCGCTGGCTGAAATGGCTGTCCACCACGTACCCGTCCAGCTCCGGCGCTGCGAACGGCGACAGGGACACGCTGACCAGGTTGGAGGTGGGCTCCGCCAGCGCCTCATCCGAGGTGACCGTGCCGTTCCGGGCGTCGAAGGCCACGCCACCGAAGGCCACCGCCCCGGCACTGGTCCCGCCCATGACGATGCCCCGTGCCGCCGCAGCGGCGAGGGCCCGGTGCAGCGTGTCCGGCCACAGGCCCAGGTAGTCCCATTGGTCGCCGCCGGCGAGCCAGAGCGCTTCCGTGCCATCTACGTGACACAAGACGAACGGGCTGGCGCCGGCCGTGGCCCGGTCCGTCCGCATCGTCGTGACGCTGCCGGGACGCGGGTCGGGGTCCAACTCCTGGGTGAAGTACGCGTTGTAGCTGGACGTGCTGCCCGAAG
This sequence comes from uncultured Gemmatimonadaceae bacterium, assembly GCA_964416095.1. Taxonomy (GTDB): domain Bacteria; phylum Gemmatimonadota; class Gemmatimonadetes; order Longimicrobiales; family RSA9; genus CAYQCY01. The sequence continues at coordinate 11,578 of CAYQCY010000005.1, read as the reverse complement.
CACGAAGCGTCACCACGTCACCGCCCAGGGCCCCGGTCAGGAACGCCAGCGTTGCCCGGTCCACCTCCAGCGACCCGCCCATGAGGACGAGGCGCCGCTCGGCGGCAGCCGCCAGCGTATCGAATACGCCGATGCTCTGGCTCGCGACCCCTGATGGGACTGGCCCGCACGGGCCCGCGGCCGGCTCCTCCGTCCGCGTGGGCCCGTCCCCGCAGCCGCCTGCCACCAGATGGGCACAGAGACACAGTACGACACCGGCCGGGCCGCCCCCGGACGGCTCGCTACGTCCCATGCCGCTCCTTCTTCCGGTCCTCGTCCCCCACGACGATGTTCAGCGCCGCACTGACGATGCTCACGACGATGGCGCCCGCAAGCGCCGCCCAGAACCCGTCCACGGAGAACGGGAGCCCCAATGCGCCCGCCAGCGCCGACGTCAGCAGCAGCATGAGCGCGTTCAGCACGAAGATGAACAGGCCGAGGGTCACGACGATCAGCGGGCAGGTCAGCAGCTTGAGGAAAGGGCGCACCGTGGCGTTGACCGCACCGAACACCAGCGCCACGACCAGCAGGCCGACCCAACCGCCGTCGTAGCTGATGCCGCCGATGATGGACACCGCCGCCCACAGCGCGGCGGCGGTCACGAGCAGACGCAGAACAAACCTCATGGCGATATCCCGGGTTCCTTGCCGTTGCCGCCGGAGCCGTCCCCCACGGCAACCGGCGGTCATGGTGCCAATGTAGGTTCGTCGCGACGGGCGTGCGACGCCCGCCCGGGTCCGTTCCCGGGCTGTGGGCGGTGACGCGGCGGGGTCCATCGAACGTTGCCCGGCGAAGACGGAGGACGAGGGGCGGGTCGTTGCGCCCCCGTCGTCGTGCTTGACAGTCGGAAGGGCCGGGACACAGCTTGCCTGCGCACTCCAAACGCACGCCGGTCCGTGTCCGACCGAATGCGGGCCCGGCGGTGAGGCGACCCGATCGAGCGGGAGGCCCGATGCCGGAACTGCCGTACGAACCGTACGTCCCCGCAGAGACGAGGCTGAAGGAGTTCACCCCGCGCGCCCTTCTGCTGGGTGTGGTCATGGCGGTGGTCCTGGGCGCGGCGAATGCCTACATCGGCATGGTCGCCGGACTGACCATTGCCGCGACCTTCCCGGCGGCCGTGGTGGCGCTGGCGGTGCTCCGGCCCATGGGTGGGAGCATCCTGGAGGAGAACCTGGCGCGGACCACGGCGTCGGTGGGTGAGGCGCTGGTGGCGGGGGCGATCTTCACGATCCCCGCCTTCGTCATCGCCGGGGTGTGGGACGGCGTCAACATCTGGGTCGCCACCTTCATCATGGCGGTGGGCGGCGTGCTGGGCGTGCTGTTCGTGATCATCCTGCGCCGTACGTTGGTGGAGGAGTCGGGCCTGCCCTTCCCGGAGTCGGTGGCGGCTTCCGAGATCCACAAGGCCGGCCAGGCCGGCGCGAGCGGCGGCAAGTACCTGGTCCAGGCCGGCTTCATCGCCGCGGGGATCGAGCTGCTCAAGAACTCGTCGGGGCTGCGGGCGCTGGGCTCGCAGTGGACGGGGTTCTGGTCGTGGGGCTCCGCGGCGGGTACCCGGATCGGAGGACCGGCGGGGGCATCCTACACCGGGGGCATGTTCGCATCCACACCCTCGGCGTCCCCGGCCCTGCTCGGTGTGGGCTATATCATCGGGCCCCGGCTGGCCGCCATCGTCTTCGCCGGCGGCGTGCTGGGCTGGTGGTGCCTGGTACCGGTCATGACGTTCGTGAACCGCGATCTCCTCGCCCTGGCCGAAACCCAGGGCTGGGCCAACGTGGCCATGGGTGTGGTCTGGCAGCAGCAGGTACGGCCGCTGGCCGTGGGGACCATGGTCGTGGGCGCCGTCTGGACGCTCTGGGCCATGCGGAAGAGCCTGTTCACGGCCTTCGGCCGGGTCTTCGCCGACCTGGGCAGCGTCACCGGCGGACCGGTGGAGCAGCTCAACCGGTACGAGATCGACATCCGCTACCGGTGGATCGTATGGGGCATCCTGGGCCTGCTCGTCCCTATCGGCGCGCTCTACTACTACTTCACGGCGAGCTTCGGCGGCTCGCTCCTGGCCGCGCTGGTCATGGTCGTGGCCGGCATCCTGTTCGCCGCGGTGGCGGGCTATCTGGTCGGCCTCATCGGCAGCAGCAACAACCCCATCAGCGGGCTGACCCTCTCGACCCTGATCCTGGCGGCGTTGCTCATGGTGGCCATCGGCATGCGGGGTGATCAGGGGGTCCTGGCGGTGCTGGGCGTGGCGGCCGTGGTCTGCTGCGCCATGGGCATCGCCGGCGACATGATGCAGGACCTGAAGGTGGGCCACATCCTGGGCGGCACGCCCAGGGAGATGCAGAAGGGTGAGCTCATCGCGGTGGTCATCGCCGCCCCGGCCCTGGCGGCGGTGCTGGCGCTCCTGGGCTCGGCGTACGGTTTCGCCGGCGCACCGGGCGCCGATGTGGCGACGGCGCTTCCGGCCCCGCAGGCGGGCCTGATGGCGCTTGTCAGCAGCGGCATCATCAACGGTGAGATGCCGTGGCCACTCTTCATCGCGGGCATGCTCTTCGCCGTCATGCTCATTCTGGTGCGGTCCCCGTCGCCCATGCTCGTGGCCGTGGGGATGTACCTGCCCATCTGGACCACGTTCGCCATCTTCGTGGGCGGCGTGTTCAAGTGGCTCGTCGACTCCATGGTCGCGCGGCGCGACTATAGCGAGGGCGCCAGGAAGCGGGCCTCCAACACCGGCGTGCTGGTCGCTTCGGGCTTCGTGGCCGGGGAGGCGTTGATGGGCGTGATCATCGCCGGCTTCATCGTGGCCAACCTGACCATGCCGGAGCTCATCTCGAGCCCGCTGGTCCGGAACATCCTCGGGCTCCTGGTCTTCCCCTTCGCCCTGTACCTCTTCTACCGCTGGTCCCGGAGCGAGGCGGACGAGGCGGAGCGGACCGAGAAGGAGGGGGCCGCCTTCTAGGAGAGCGGTCAGCGGTCAGCCGTCAGGGCTGACCTCGCGGCTCGGCACATTCGCGGTGGGGAGCAGCCTCACCGGCGTTCCGAACGCCGGAAGGGCCGCTCCCCACCTGAGTGTCTTGGAGCCGCACACGGGGACCTGACCGCTGACCGCCGACGGCTGACGGCTACCGGAAGAGCACCTGGCTGGGCCTGATGCTGCCCCGGTCCACGACCAGGTGCTGGTAGCCGAGCTGGGGGCCGCCGGTGCGCACGTAGTCGTCGGGGCCACCGCTCTTCACGTCCGCCCGGTACCGCTCGTGGACGTACTGGCTCACCTCGATGGCGGTGAGCTGGCCGTCGCCGTCCTCGTCCGCGAGCCGCTCGCCGATGGCGTCGGCGAGGAAGTGGGCCAGGTAGCCGCCGGCGCGGAACTTCGCCGCCACGGACGAGGTCACGTCTTCCTCCGAGGAGAACATGCCCATGCGCCCGGGGCGGGAGATGACGTCCTTGCTGAACCCGCCGCTGAAACAGGCGTCCAGCAGGAGCAGCAAGGTGCCCGGGTCGATGGACGAGAACAGCTCGTTCATCTCGTCGTCGGACATCTGGGCATCGTAGAAGACCAGCGTCTCGTCGCGGCCGTCCGGGTCCGTCATCTGGACATCGCTCCGATCGACCCGGCCGCCGTGCCCGGAGTAGAAGAGCACGAACAGGTCGTCGGGACCGGCCCGGCCGCCGTACTCCCGCACGGCCCGTTCCACGTTGGACCGGGTCGCCCGGGCGTCCGTGAGGATCACGTAGTCGCCGTCCCGCATGCCGGTGCCCTGCACCATGGCGGCGGCCACGCGGCGCGCGTCGTCCGCCGTGTACGCCAGATCGCTCCCTTCGCCGGGGTAGTCGCTGATCCCGACGAAGACGCCGTACACGGCGCCGGCGCCGGAGCGCGCGGGTCCGGCGGCCACCGCGGGCGCGCCGCCGCTGCCGAGGGTCAGGGTGTACGTCCCGGTCTCTTCGGCGCTGTACGATGTGGCGACGACCCGGTAGCGGCCGGCCTCCCGAAGCGTCATCTCGATGCGTGAGACATCCGTGCTGCCCTCCCAGTCATCATTCTGCACGTCCTCGCCCGACGGCGTGATGATGGCCAGGTACGTGTCGATGTCGGACGAGCTCATCTCGAGGGAGATGGTCTGACCGGCAGAGCCGTCGAAAGCGTACAGGTCGCGGTACTCGTTACCTTCCAGCTGCCCGTCACCGGGCTCGAGCCGACCCGTGACGGTCCGGCCTGGCTCCAGCCGGGTCACGTCGCTGGTGCCCGCGGCCGTGGCGCCGCCCTGCTCGATGCGCAGGGTGTACGGGCCGGTCTCGCCCACGGCGTACGATGTGACGATGACGGCGTAGTCGCCGGACTCGGTCAGGTTCATCTCCACCATGCTGTGGCCCGGCCGGTCCGTATCGTCGTTCTCCTCCCGGTCCTCGGCCGGCCCCCGCAGGATGACGTACGTGTCGAAGACATCGGAGGTGAGGTCCACGGTGACATGCTGGCCCGGGCTGCCCTGGAAGGTGTAGATGTCGGCGTACTCGCCGGAGCGCAGCGTCTGGTCACCGGCGGCGAGCTCGCCGCGCTCGATCCGGGGGCCCGTTGCGACGGCCCCGCCGCCCGACTGCTCGATGCGCAGGGTGTAGGCGCCTTCTTCGCCGGCGGCGTAGGAGGTCACCGTGACGAGGTGCTGACCGGCCTCCGCGGCGTCGATGCGGATGACGGAGCGGCTCGTGCTGCCCTCGAAGTCGTCGTTCTGGAGCACCTCGCCGGAGGGCGTCATCACGCCCAGGTAGGTGTCGAACTCCTGGGAGCGGAGATCGACCACGAGGCGCTCGCCGGCGGCGACCTGGACGGGGTAGACGTCGATGTACTCGCCGGAGTCGAGCGTGTCGTCACCGCGCGCGAGCCGCCCGCTCTCGGTGCGCACGCCGGACCCCGCCGCTACCGCGCCACCGCCGCCGGCCGCGCCGTACTCCACCTCGTACGCGCCGGTGGCGCCGCCTGCGTACGAGGTCGCCCGGACCGTCCAGGTCCCGTCGGCGTCGGCGACCTGCTCGATGCGGGAGTGGGACGTGTCGCCCTGGTAGTCGTCGTTGCTGAACGTCTCTCCGCTGGGAGAGAGCAGGATCAGGTACGTGTCGAAGTCGTCGGACCGCATGTCCACGACGACCATCTGGCCCGCCCGGGCCGTGAAGGTGTAGTCGTCGTAATGGGACTTGTCCGGGAGCGTGGAGTCGCCGGCGGCGAGGGTGCCGCTGCGCCGGGTGCCGGCCGCGGCGCCGCCCCGCACGGCGTGTGCGACCTCGTAGGCCCCCGTCTGACCGCCGGAGAGGGAGGTGGCCCGGAGGGTCCAGGTCCCGCCGGCATCGGCCACCTGCTCGATCCTGGAATGGGTGATGTCGCCTTCGTGGTCGTCGTTCGTGAAGGTCTCACCGCTGGGCGACACCAGGATCAGGTAGGTGTCGAAGGCGTCGGACCACATGTCCACGATGACGGTCTGCCCGGCCTGGGCCGTGAAGGTGTAGTCGTCGTAGTAGGACTTGTCGGGGAGCATGGCGTCGCCGGCGGCGAGGCTGCCGGAGATGCGACTCCCGCTCCCGGCGGCGGCCGGCCTGGCCCCGCCCTGACGGTAGAGGGCGACCCCCCACCCGCACGGCTCGATGCTGCACGCGAACATGCTCACCGTGACGCGGTAGGTCCCGGTGGAGCGGGGCGTGTACTGAATGATGGGGACATCGTCCTCGAGCCGGTCGGCGCCGAGCTCGGTCCCGGACATGTCCTCCAGGACCAGGTCGATGTCCGTGCAATCCTGGTCGCAAACCCCGTTGAGCTGGTACGCCACGCCGCCCTCGAGCCGCACCTCGAAGGTCGAGGTCTCGTCCTCGCCCACGAAGCCCGTGTAGGGCTCGCCGACGGTGGTGTAGCCTTCGCCGGCCATGATCTCGACCATGGCCTGTAGCTGCTGCTGTACGACGTCCTGGGCGTGGGAGCTTTCCGGGATCACGATCGCGAGCGCCATCATCGGCGCGAAGATGACACGTCTCATGGGATTCCCGTTCGTCGAAGTTGGGGAGGAGGTCCAGCACCCTGCCGTCGATACCGGCGAAGGTACATCCCCGGCCCGGGGCGGTCCACCCTGTTGGCCGGGCGTTCGGAACGCCGGATCGCCTGTTCCCGGCCCGGTGGCGACCACGGCAGGAAGCTTGCGAGCGTGAACGGCACGAACATCGATCCCTGTTCAATTGGGGGAAAGAATGATCGCCGCCCGTCCGCCGTTTTGCGTCTGTGCCGTCAGGTGGTATTGTGCGGCAGGAAACCCCCGGCCTTCCGGAGCCGAGAGCGGACACGGTGTCGACCAACGCATTCCTCATCGCCGAGTGGATCGTTCGGCTCGCCATGTTCGTCGTGGTGATCCTGCGGAAGCGGTCCGCCGCGGCGGCGCTGGCCTGGCTCGTGGTGGTGGCGTTCGTGCCCTTCGTGGGCGCACTGGCGTACTTCATGTTCGGCGAGGCGCGGCTCGGCATCCGCCGGTCCCTGCACTACCAGCGCATGGAGGAGGCGCTGGGCCGGTCGCCGGAGCTGCTGGAGCAGTTCCGGGACGTGGCCCAGCCGGAGCTGGGCGAGCCGCACCGGACCCTGGCCCGGCTCTCGGCCAACACGGGGGGGAGCGAGCCGCTGGCCGGGAACGACGTGGAGCTGCACGCGGACACCGGTGCCCTGTTCCGGGCCGTCGTGGACGACATCGACCGGGCGGAGCGGCACTGCCATCTGCTGTTCTACATCGCCCACGACGACGAGGTGGGCCGCCAGGTTGGCGAGGCCCTGGTGCGGGCCCGGCGGCGCGGCGTGACCTGCCGGATGCTGCTGGACGCCGCGGGTTCCCGGGTCTTCTTCAGGGCGCGGCTCTGCCGCGAGCTGCGGGAAGCGGGTGTCGAGGTCGTGCCGCTGATGCCGGTGAGCTTCCTGCGCGCATCGGCGCCCCGTATCGACCTGCGCAACCACCGCAAGCTCATCGTGGTGGATGGCCGGGTAGCCTATACGGGGAGCCACAACCTGTCCACGCCGACGTATAGGGGGAAGGAGCGGTACGGGGACTGGATCGACGCGTCGGTACGGGTGAGGGGGCCGGTCGTCCACGAGCTGCAGGAGGTCTTTCTCCACGACTGGGTCTACAGCACGGGACGCCGGCCGGACGAGGAGGACGTTTTTCCGCTGTACGAGCACGGTGAGCGGGACGTCGTGGCCGCCGTCATGGCCACCGGCCCCACCACGCCGGAGGCGCCGCTCATGGACGTGGTGGTCCAGACGTTGCACATGGCTCAGTCCCGCGTCGTGCTGACCACGCCGTACTTCGTGCCCGAGGATGGCCTGCTTTCGGCCATGCGGTCCGCCGCCCGTCGGGGCGTGGAGGTGATCCTGGTCGTGCCGGAGCGCTCCGACCAGTGGATCGTGCAGGCCGCGGGCAGGGCCCACTACGGGCACCTGCTCCGGAACAACGTCATGATCTACGAGTACCCGGGCGCCCTGCTCCACGCCAAGACCCTGACCATGGACCGGCAGTTCGCCATGATGGGCTCCGCGAACCTGGACGTGCGGAGCTTCCAGCTCAACTTCGAGCTCTCGCTCCTGGTCTACGACACGGACTTCGCCTCCGAGCTCCACTTCCTCCAGACCGAGTACATCAGCCGCTGCCACGCCCTGGACCTGGAACGCTGGCGCCGACGGGGACCTGCCACCATTCTAGGCGACAACGTGGCCAAGCTCGTCACCCCGATCCTGTAGCCGCCCCGGAGGATGGCAATGTCCACCGTGCCCGGCAGGAAGTTGAACACCGGCCTCAAGCTTCTCGTCCTGGTCGCCACTCTCGCCTGCGCCGAATCGGCGCCGGAGCCCGAAGCGACGTCTCTGCTCGGGGAGCCGCTCTACCCGCTGGACGACACGATCGGCGCCATCGCCCGGGCCGACTCCGCCCTCGCCGAGGCGCCCGACGACGTGAACCGTCTCATCGCGGCGGGTCGCGAGCGGCGCAACTTCTGGCATTACAACGAGGCCATCGATCTGTACACCCGGGCCATGGAGCTGGCGCCCGGGGACTGGCGGCCGTACCGCTTCCGGGGCCACCGCCACATCTCGATCCGCCGTTTCGACATGGCCATCCGGGACCTGGAGCGGGCCCGGGAGCTCGCGCCCCACAACTTCGACGTGGCGTACCATCTCGGCCTGGCCTACTACCTCGCCGGCCGCTTCCGGGCCGCCGCCGACGAGTACGCCCGTTGCATGGACCTGGCCCGGGATCCCGAGGCCCTCGCCCTCGAGCGGTCCGGCGCGCTGGGCGCGGACTACCGGAGCTGCATGGAGGTGGCCCAGGATGACGATGCGTGGGTGGCCATCGCGGAGTGGCGCTACAGGGCGCTGCGCCGGGCCGGGGACGACCGGGCGGCCCGTGCGCTGCTGGAGACCGTCACGGAAGACATGAACGTCCAGGACAACGTGGCGTACCACGTCGACCTGCTCTTCTACAAGGGTCTCCGTACCGAGGACGAGCTGCTCGCGCCCGATCGTGACTACCGGCTCGAGACCGTCGGCTACGGCATCGCCAACTGGCACCTGGTGGAAGGCGACACGGCCCGGGCCCTGGAGCTGCTGCGCGAGATCGCCGCGCATCCCCACTGGCCCGGGTTCGGCCGCATCGCGGCGGAGGCCGACCTGGCGCGGCTGGACGGGGAATAGAGCGGCGCGAGGAGGACGAGCCCATGGCCCACATTCCCGATGGCTTCCTGAACGCACCGGTGCTGGCCGGGAGCGCGGCGGCGAGCGCCGGCGCGCTGGTCGTGGCGGCGCGCCGGTCCAGGGACCGGCTCCGCGAGCGGCAGGCCCCTCTGCTGGGCGCCGCGACCGCTTTCGTCTTCGCAGCCCAGATGCTGAACTTCCCCCTCGGTCCCGGTACCAGCGCCCACCTCCTGGGCGGCGTCCTGATGGCCGTGATCGCGGGCCCGTGGGTCGGGATGCTGGTCCTCTTCTCCGTGCTCCTGGTCCAGGCACTGCTGTTCCAGGACGGCGGCATCGCCGCGCTGGGCGCCAACACGTTGAACATGGCGGTGATCGGCGCGGGCGGCGGGTGGCTGGTCTACCGTTGGCTCTACACGCTGATGGGCGGAGGCGACCGGGTCCGGCTCGTGGCCGCCGGTGCGGCCGCGTACCTGTCGGCAGCCCTGATCGGGCTGGCCGTGGCCCTGGAGCTTGTGATCTCCGGGATCGTGCCGCTGACGCCGGCGCTGGTCGTCGTGGGTGGCGGCCATCTGCTGGTGGGGATGGGCGAGGCCGTGCTGACCGTCGGCATCCTGGGCCTCGTGATCCGGTCCCGCCCCGGGTTGGTGGACCTCGCCGCACCCCCGGGTGCCGTGGCACGACGCTGGGCCGTGGCCGGTACGGCGGCTGCCCTGATCGTGGCCCTGGGCGGGGCGTACCTGGCGTCCAGCGCTCCCGACGCGCTCGAGGCCGCGCTGGAGCGCATGGGGTTGGCGCAGCCCACCGCCGCCGGCATCGCCGCGCCGTTCGCCGAATACACGGCGCCGGCCGGGCCGTGGATGGCGGCGCTCATCGGTGTGGCCGCCACCTTCCTGCTCGTCTGGATCGTGGTCCGTGTCGGAGCGCGTCGCCACGCCGCATGAGCTTCCATCACCTGGACCGCTACGCGGACATCCCGTCGGCGCTGACCCGGGCGGCGCCCGTGGCGCGCCTGCTGGGCGTCGTCGTCATCGCCGTGGGCTCCGCGGTGCTGCCGCTGGCCGCCTGGCCCCAGATGGCCGCGCTCGCCGTACTGGTGGCGGCGCTGGCGGCGGCCGGCCGCATCCCCGCCGGCGTGTTCCTCTTCCGTCTCGCCGGACCCCTGGCGTTCGTCCTGGTCCTGGCGCTGGCGCTGCCCGTGCTGGTGCCCGGCCGCATCGTGTGGAACGTGGGCCCGCTCGGCGTCACGGACGCGGGGGTCGTACGCTTCGCGTCGGTGCTGGGCCGGGCGCTGCCGGCGCTCGGCGCCGCCGTGATCCTGGTGAGCACGCTGCGGTTCACCGAGCTCCTGGAAGCGCTCCGGGAGCTGCACCTGCCCCGGGCGGTCACGACCTCGCTGGGGCTGGCGTACCGGTACCTCTACACGCTCTCGGACGAGGTGGAGCGGATGCGTCGTGCGGCCCGGAGCCGGAACGCCGGGACCGGTGCGGCCGGCCGACGGCGGGTGCTGCTGGGAATCGCGGCGGCGTCCCTCACCCGGAGCTTCGCCCGGAGCGAGCGCGTGCACCAGGCCATGCTGGCCCGGGGCTACCGGGACGGGATCCCGGCGCTGGAGCCGCATCCGGTGGATCTCCGCTCGGCGGCCGGGCTGGCCGGGCTGACGATCGTGGTGGCGGCCATCGCGGCGTCGGCGCACCTGGGCGTGCCGTGACCCCTCTGCTGGAGGTCCGGGACCTGGCGTACGCCTACCCCGGCGGCACGCCGGCCGTGGCCGGCGTCAGCTTCGACGTCGCGGCCGGGGAGCGGCTGGCGGTCCTGGGCCCGAACGGCGCCGGAAAGAGCACGCTGCTCCTCCACCTGAACGGCCTGCTGCTCCCGGATGAGGGCGTGGTCCGGCTGGACGGGACCGACGTCACCGACGCCACGGCCCGGTCGGTGCGGCGGCGCGTCGGGTTCGTGTTCCAGGACCCCGACGACCAGCTCTTCCTGCCCACCCTCCTCGAGGACGTGGCCTTCGGGCCGCTCAATGCGGGTCTGGCACCGGCGGAGGCCGAGAGGCGGGCCCGCGCGCTGCTCCGGGAGCTGGGCCTGGAGCACGCCGCGGACCGGGCCGCCCACCACCTGAGCGGGGGGGAGCGGCGGCTGGCCGCGCTGGCCACCGTGCTGGTGTCGCATCCCGACATCCTGATCGTGGACGAGCCCACGGGCGGCCTGGACGCTCGGGGTCGGCGCCACGTCGTGGGCATGCTGGCGCAGCGGCGGCAAACGTTCGTCACGGCCACCCACGACCTCGAGGCGGCCCGGGCCCTGTGCCACCGTGTCCTGGTCCTGGATGGAGGTCGCCTCGTGGCGGATGGACCCACGGCCCGTGTCCTCTCCGACGCCGCGTTCCTCGAACGGCACGGGCTGGCGGCACCGCTGAGTTGAAGGCGGGATCCCGGCCTGACGATGAACCGGGCCCGGCACTCCTCGTTTCATCCCCTCCCGTCTTCCGCCTTCCGCCTCCCGCCTTCCGTCTGCCGCAACCGCCAGGTGTAGAGGACGACGGCCACGGCGGTGGCCAGGTTCAGGCTCGACACGCCCGGCTCCATGGGGATGGCGACCCGGTGTCGCGCCCGGGCCAGGAGCGCGTCGCTGACGCCGTCCCGTTCCGTTCCGAAGACCAGGAGGGCGCGTGGCGGAATCACGGTCTCGTCCAGGGCGACGCCGCCCGGGTCCACCGCGACGACGGGACGGTCCGTGGCGGGCAGCTCGTCGATGCGGGCCACCGGGACCGCGAACTGGAGGCCGGCGCCACCGCGGATCGCGGCGGGATGCCAGGGATCGTGCTCGCCTAGG
>CAYQCY010000004.1:2645-89305 GCA_964416095.1 uncultured Gemmatimonadaceae bacterium | reverse complement strand
GGGTGGAGGGGTCGGGTGGCGCGCTGGTGCTGGCCTTGCGCGGCGAGCTGGGGGCCGGGAAGTCGGTGCTGGCCCGGGCGGTGGCCCGGGGGGTGGGGGTGACGTCGCCGATGCCGTCGCCGACCTTCAACCTGGTCTTCCGGTACGAGGCGGACGGGGTGGAGGTCTACCACGTGGACCTGTACCGGCTGGAGCACGAGGAGGACGTGTGGGAGCTGGGCTGGCGTGAGCTGGGTGAGGGTCGCCAGGTGGTGATGATCGAGTGGGCGGGGCGGGCGGACGCGTTGCTGCCCGTGCCTCGCTGGGACATCCACATCGAGGCCTCGGCGCCGGACCGGCGCCGGGTGCGGTGCGTGCCGGTGGGCGATCCGCCGGCGATCCCCGCGCCGTCGGCGGACTGAGCGGCGAGGAACGGACGTGTTGCTGGCGATCGAGACGTCGACCACGATCGGCTCCGTCGCGCTGGGCGATGGGGCCGGCGTGCTGGCGGAGGTGGTGCTGGGCGAGCAGAGCCGGCACGCCGAGGCCGTCGTGCCGGCGGTGGACACGGCGCTCAAGCTGGCGGGCCGCTCGCTGGACGGTCTGGACGGCGTCGTGGTGGGCGGCGGTCCGGGCTCCTTCACGGGGGTCCGGGTGGGCGGCGCCACGGCGAAGGGCCTGGTCCGGGCGCTGGGCGTGCCGCTCTACGCTTACTCCGGCCTGCTGGCGCTGGCGGCGTCCGTCAGCCAGGAGGCGGCGGTGTGCGCCCTCTTCGACGCCCGGCGCGGGGAGGTCTACGCCGCCTGCTATCGCCTCGGCGCCGAGGTGGAGACGCTGCTGGAGCCGGGCGTAGGGCCGGTGGAGGGTGTGCTGGACGCGGTGGCGGCCCACGACCCGGTCTACGCCGGGGACGGCGCCTGGCGCTACGCCGAGGCCATCGCGGGCCGGGGCGGGCGGCCGGTGGCGCCGCACCGGGGCGTGCCCCGGGCCTCGGCGCTGTTGTGGCTGGCCGACCGCTGGCCCGACCTGGGCCGGGTGGACGACCCGGCGGGCTGGGAGCCGGCGTACCTGCGCGAGCCGGGCGCCCGGCGGGGGGTCCGGGGATGAGCCTCCGCATCCGGCCCATGCGTGACGCGGACCTGTCCGCGGTCATGGCCATCGAGCAGGTGTCGTTCTCCACGCCGTGGACATGGAGAACCTTCCGGAACCTGCTCCGGCGCACCGACGCCCACCTGTACGTGGCGGAGCTGGGGCCGGAAGGGGACCGGGTGCTCGTGGGCTATGCCGTCTTCTGGCGCGTGGCGGACCAGGCGGAGCTGGGCGATCTGGCGGTGGACCCGACGCGACGCCGCGAGGGGATCGGGGCCCGGCTGCTGGAGCACGTGATCGCCCGGGCCGGCGCCCTCGGCATCCGGGAGCTGTTCCTGGAGGTACGGGAGTCCAACACCGCCGCCCAGGAGCTCTACCGGCGGTACGGCTTCGCCCACGTCGGCCGGCGCAGGGGCTACTACTCGAACCCCCGGGAGGACGCGCTGGTGCTCCTGCGCAAGGCGAAGGCCCGGGAGCTGGTGGGGGTGGCGGAAGCGAACGAGGACACCCAGACTGGCTAGCTCGAATTCGACTTCGGATTCGGGTGCAGGCGGACATGCCTGATCGGATTCACCGAGCATTCAGATAGCGGAGATCCATGTCTACGTTCCCAGACTACCGTCCGCGACGGCTCCGTCGCACGGAAGCGCTGCGCCGCATGGTGCGCGAGACCCGCGTGACGGTCGACGACCTGATCCTGCCGCTCTTCGTGGTGCCCGGCGAGGGCGTGCGCAAGCCCGTGGCGTCCATGCCCGGGGTCGCCCAGACATCGGTGGACGAGCTTGTCGAGGACGGCCGCGAGGCGGCGGAGCTGGGCGTGCCGGCGGTCATCCTGTTCGGCATCCCGGAGTACAAGGACGAGCGGGGCACGGCGAGCTTCGAGGAGGAGGGCGTCGTGCAGCGCGGGATCCGGGCGCTGAAGGAGGTGGTCCCCGAGCTCGTCGTCATCACGGACGTGTGTGTGTGCGAGTACACGTCGCATGGCCACTGCGGCGTGGTGCGGGACGGCGAGGTGCTGAACGACGAGACGCTCGAGCTGCTGGCGCGCCAGGCGGTGAGTCACGCCCGGGCGGGCGCCGACATGGTGGCGCCCAGCGACATGATGGACGGCCGGGTCGCGGCGATCCGGGCCGCGCTGGACGAGGAGGGGATGAGCCACATCCCCATCATGGCGTACGCCGCCAAGTACGCGTCGGCCTTCTACGGGCCGTTCCGGGACGCCGCGGAGAGCGCGCCGCAGTTCGGCGACCGGCGGGCGTACCAGATGGACCCGGCCAACGGCGACGAGGCGGTGCGCGAGGTGCTCCTGGACATCGACGAGGGCGCCGACATCGTCATGGTCAAGCCGGCGCTGGCCTACCTGGACATCATCCGGCGGGTCAAGGACGAGACGGGCTACCCGGTGGCCGCCTACCACGTCTCCGGCGAGTATGCCGCCATCATGGCGGCCGGCGAGAAGGGGTGGCTCGACGCCGATGCGGCGATGCGGGAGGCGCTGCTCTCCATCAAGCGGGCGGGGGCGGATCTGGTGCTGACGTACTGGGCACGGGAATTTGCGCGGAAGGGTTGAGCTCGCGGAGCTGGACAATGACCGGGGGACTGGGGGACGAAGCCGCTCCCGCGCGGAGCGCAGGCGATCGATACGAGCCGTGCCGTCAAGTCGGACCCTCCAGTCCCCCGGTCACCCGGTCTCCCGGCGGAGCCAGGCCAGGAGACCCGGGTGTCGCGATGGACCTCGCCGACCCCGGAGACCATGCTTGCCCGGGGGTCCCCCGGTCGCGCAGACAGGGACGGAAAACCGTGCCCGTCAATGACTTCCGCCCGGCGGGGAATCCATTGACACTCCACGATTCCCCTCCTAGCTTCGGAACGTCTCCCCGGGGCAATGTGGGAACCGACCGGGACGAGCCGGGACGCGCCCCTGGCGGGGCGGCGGCGGAGCCGTGCGCCGGTCGGCCCCTTCCTCTGATGGAGAGTGCACCGTGAGGACATGGATCTTGATTGCGGCGAGCGCGACGCTGCTGTGCGCCGTGCCGGTGCACGGCCAGGAGCCGACCACGCAGGAGCGGGAGCACCGGGTGAAGGAGGGGGACACCCTCTGGGACCTGGCGCAGCTCTACTACGAGAGCCCGTGGCTGTGGCAGCGGATCTTCGAGGCGAACACGGACGTGGTGGAGGATCCGCACTGGATCTATCCGGAGGAGCGGCTGGTCATCCCCGGCCTGGCGGAGGACTTCCCGGCGCAGCCCCGGCGCGAGGTTCGCCGTCCGACGCGGACCCGGTTCTACACGGCGCCCGCCGCGCCGGTGCAGCGGGAGACGCAGCCGACGATCCTGTCGGAGGAGACCCGGACGCCGATGCTGGTGCGGCCGGGCGACTTCTACACGGCGCCGTGGCTGACGGGTCTGGGCGACCGGATGGTGGTGCTGGGGCGGCTGACCCGGACGGACGAGACGGCGGACATCTCGTGGCGCATGACGGAGACGGCGCAGCTCTACGACGACCTCTACCTGACGTACCGGGTGCCGGAGCGGCCGGCGGTGGGGGATCGGCTCATGCTGGTGAACCTGGGCCGCCGGATCGGGGACCATCAGGTGGTGGAGCCGGTGGCGTTCGTGGAGGTGCGGCGGCTGGAGCCGGAGCTGATGGTGGCGCGCATCGTACGCCAGTTCGGTGCCGTGACGACGGGCGCGCTGGCGATCCCCCTGGACTCGTTCCCGGAGCCGGTGCAGCCGCAGCCGGACCCGGTGGAGGGCGGGGTCGAGGGCACGATCCTGGGATTCGGCACCGAGCAGAACCTGTACGGTGCGGAATCGCTGGCGTTCCTCGACCTGGGCGCCCAGGACGGGATCCGGCTGGGCGATGAGCTGGTGGTGATCCAGCCGGAGCGTTCTGCCGGTCGGCGCATGAGCCAGGACCTGCCCTCACAGGTCGTCGCGGAGCTGCGGGTCGTGCGGGTGAGGGAACTGACGTCGACGGCGCGGGTTTTCGATGTGGTGACCCCGGTCCTGGAGCCCGGGCTGCCGGTGCGCGTCGTGAGGAAGATGCCGTGACGCGCTGTCACCGGACAGCGCGCATGGAAGACGGAGACGGATGACGGCAGACACGGGCGCCACGCGTGGCGCCCGTGTCTGCATCGAGGAGCTGGATGGTCGCAACGCTGGAGGTCGTCGCAGCCGCGATCTACGCCGGCGCAGCGCTGGTCTACGGCGCGTCGCTGGCGGAAGGGCGTCGTGTCGCCTCCTGGGCGGGCTCCGTGCTCATCCTGCTGGCGGTCTTCCTGCACGCGGCGGCGGTGGCGGGCTACGTGACGACGTTCGGCGAGCTGCCGCTGGTGGGGCTGGCCCCGTCGCTGTCCACCTTCGCGTTCCTGCTGGGGCTGACGGCTCTGGGCGCATCGGCCCTCGAGGAGACGCGGCCCATCGCGCTGGTGCTGCTGCCCATCGTCGTCGTGCTGCAGACGGTGGCTGCGGTCCTGGGCGTGGAGCCGGCCGGCGAGGCCATGGCCTTCCGGGGCGCCTGGTTCGGGCTCCACGTGCTACTGGCGTTCGTGGGCTACGCCGGCCTCTCCGTCGCCTTCGCGGCCGGGCTGCTCTACCTGCTCCAGTTCCGGGAGCTGAAGGTGAAGCGCTTCGGCCGCATGTTCCGGTTCTTCCCCTCGCTGGAGACGCTGGACCGCCTGGGCCGGTGGTCGCTCGTGGTGGGGTTCCCGGCGCTGACGCTGGGCCTGGTCATCGGCTGGGGCTGGGCCGCCCGCTTCGACCAGGAGTACGGGCCGGGCAACCCGAAGGTGCTGTGGGGCGTCATCACCTGGCTCGTGTTCGTGGCGGCCCTGACCTCGCGCCTCACGGGCTCGCGCCGGGACCGCCGCGGCGCCCTGGTGTCCGTGGTGGGCTTCGTGTTCGTGATCGTCACCTACGTCGTGCTCCGGCTGCTCATGCCGGACGGACGATTCTTCCTGTAGCGCGGTCTCCCATGTCCCTCGCCGTCGTCGGGTTGAGCCATCACACGGCCCCGGTGGAGATCCGGGAGCGGCTGGTGTTCAGCCCGGCCCAGGCCGGGAAGGCGCTGCTCCACGCCACCGCGACGGAGGTCATGGCCGAGGCGGTCATCCTGTCGACCTGCAACCGGACGGAGCTCTACTTCGCGGAGCCGGTGGCCGACGACGCCCCGCCGCAGGTCCGGACCCGGACGGCGGAGGCCAGCCGGGTCGCGGCGGAGGCGGTGCTGGCGGAGCGTGCGGGCACGACGCCGGAGGAGCTGGGCCGCTACCTGTACCACTACCGGAGCCGGGACGTGGCGGAGCACCTGTTCCGGGTGGTGACGAGCCTGGACTCCATGATCATCGGCGAGGCCCAGATCCAGGGCCAGGTCAAGGCGGCGTACGAGCTGGCCCATTCGCTGGAGTCGCCGGTCACCGGGCCGATCCTGTCGAGACTGTTCCAGATGGCCCTGTCGGTGGGCGCGCGGGTCCGGACCGAGACGTCGCTGGGGCAAGGCGCCGCGTCGGTGCCGTCGGCGGCGGTGGAGCTGGCGAAGAAGATCTTCGGCTCGCTCAAGGGTCGGCGGGCACTGCTGCTGGGCGCCGGCGAGATGAGCGAGCTGGCGCTGAAGGCCCTGGACGCCGAGGGTGTGGAAGGCGTGGTGGTGGCGAGCCGGACGACGGTGCGCGCGAAGGAGCTGGCGGCGAGGGTGGGCGGCTCGGCGGTGGCGTACGAGGCGCTGGCGGCGTACCTGCCGGAGGCGGACATCGTGGCCACGGCGACGTCGGCGCCCCACGCCGTGATCACGCGGGAGCTGATGCGCCGTGTCTTCCCGCACGGCCGCAAGGACCCCCTCCTGGTCCTGGACATCGCGCTGCCCCGGGACGTGGAGCCGGAGGTGGCGGAGGTGGACAACGTCTTCCTCTACGACATCGACGATCTGACCCAGATCGTGGACGAGAACCTGGAGCGGCGCAAGGAAGAGCTGCCCCGGGCGGCGCGCATCGTGGAGGAGGCCACGGAGGAGTTCTGGGCCTGGTACACGTCGCTGCAGGTGGTGCCCGTGATCCGGGCGTTGCGGGGCAAGGCCGAGTCGCACCGGCGGGTGGAGCTGGAGAAGGCGCTGCGCAAGCTCGACCACCTGGACCCGGCGGACCGGGAGGCCATCGAGGTGCTGACGAAACAGATCCTGAACAAGGTGCTGCACACGCCCACCGTCCGGCTCCGGGAGGCGGCCGAGAACGGCCAGGGCCCCGCCGTCGTGGACGCGGCCCGGTACCTGTTCGAGCTGGAAGAGCCGGCGGAGATGCAGGACGACGACTGAGTAGCCACACGACAACGGACCGACAACGCGACATGAGCTCACGACGGGTGCTGGTGACAGGGGGGGCGGGGTTCATCGGGAGCCACGTGGCCGAGGGCTATCTGGCCCGGGGCGACGACGTCTGGGTCGTGGACGACCTCTCCACCGGGAAGCGGCGGAACGTGCCGGAGGGCGCGACCTTCCTGGAGGCCGACATCGCCGCGCCGGAGGCGGCGGCGCTCTTCGAGGAGGTGGGTGGCTTCGACATCCTGAACCACCACGCCGCCCAGATCGATGTGCGCAGCTCCGTGGCGGACCCCCGCGAGGACGCCCGCATCAACCTGGACGGCTTCCTGAACCTGATGGAGGCAGGCCGGCACCACGGGCTGGGCCGCGTCGTCTTCGTCTCGTCCGGCGGCGTCGTGTACGGCGAGCCCGAGGAGCGGCCGACGCCGGAACGGGCGCCCAAGGCGCCCCGGTCGCCGTACGGCGTGACGAAGCTGGCCGGAGAGCAGTACCTCTACTACTACGCCACCGTCCACGACGTGGACTACGTGGCGCTGCGCTACGGCAACGTCTACGGGCCTCGCCAGGACCCCCACGGGGAGGCGGGCGTGGTGGCCATCTTCTCGAACCGGTTGCTGGACGGGCGCGTCATGACCGTGTTCGGCGACGGCGAGCAGACCCGGGACTACGTCTTCGTCGGCGACGTCGTGGCGGCGAACATGCTCATGAGCGAGATTCCGGTCCCCGCGCCGGCCACGCTGGACGATCGGGCGTTCAACATCGGTACCGGGGTGGAGACCTCGGTGAACGAGCTGGCGCGGGTCCTGACCGAGGTGTCGGGCATCGAGGTCGGGACGGAGCCGGCGCCGCCCCGGCCCGGCGAGCTGGACCGGTCGTGCCTGGACGTGACGAAGGCGGCGTCGTCGGGCTGGACGTCACGGGTACCGCTGGAGACGGGGCTGGAAGCCACCTTCAATCACATCGCGAGAGAGAGGAACGGCGAGTGAACCTCGCGCAACTGAGATTGCAGGCACCGCAGGGCCCGCTGGACATGATCACCGGGGGGACGCTGGCCACGAAGATCGTGCTGGCCGTGCTGCTCATCTTCTCCCTGACGAGCTGGGTCATCATCTTCTGGAAGCTCGGCCAGTTCCGGAAGCTCAACCAGCAGGGGATCCGGTTCCTGCAGGCCATCGAGCGGACGCCGCGGCTCCGATCGGCGTACAAGTCCATCTCCCGCCTGCCGGACTCGCCGTACTCGCGGCTCTTCCGGCAGGGCATCGCCTTCTTCAAGGAGCTGCGCCCGCACGCGCTCGACGAGGAGGCGGAGACGCCCAGCGAGGGCCTGTCCGAGTCCCAGCTCCAGGCGATGCGCCTGGTCCTGGAGAAGGGCCAGTCGGAGGAGCGGGACGACGTCTCCGCCGGCCTGACCTGGCTCGCCGTCATCGGCACCGTGTCGCCGCTGCTGGGCCTCATGGGCACCGTGATCGGCGTCATGAACGCCTTCCTCGGCATCACGGCCACGGGCAGCGCCAACATCGGCGCCGTGGCGCCCGGCGTGGCCGAGGCCCTCATCACCACGGTGGCGGGGCTCGGCGTGGCCATTCCCGCCGTCATCGGGTACAACTACTTCGTCAGCCGACTCAACTACTTCGCCGGCGAGCTGGAGGGCTTCGCCAGCGAGTTCATCGGCACGCTGGCGAAGGAAAGGTTGCTCTGAGCCATGTGGGAAGCCGGCCAGCCCGGGGAACGGAAGCGGATGCCGCTGAGCGCGGACATCAACGTCACCAGCCTGGTGGACGTGGCGTTCACCCTGCTCGTCATCTTCATCATCACGGCGCCCATCCTGCAGGGCGGGGTGGAGGTACAGCTTCCCCGGACCGAGGCGGCGCCCATCACGGCCGCGGAAGGGCTCATCGTGACGGTGGCGGAGGACGGCGTGATCTTCCTGGGCGACCTGCCCCTGGAGTCCGTGGACGAGCTCCGGGCCCGCTTCCCCGACTTCGTGGAGGCCAAGGGCACGAACGAGGTCTTCCTCAAGGGCGACCGGGGCGTGCCGTACGGGCGCGTGCTCGAGGTGCTGGGCACCCTCAAAGCCCTGGACGTGGCGGACGTGGCCCTCGTGGTCGAGGAGCCGCCGGGGCGGCGACGGTGATCGAGTCCCGCTCCCGTCCCGGCGGCAAGGCGCTGACCGCGTCCATCGTGCTCCACGCCGTGGGGTTCGGACTCCTCTTCGCCGGCGTGGCGCGCCCCTCGCCGGTCCCGGAGTTCGTCACCATGCGCGTCGACCTGGTCGCGGCGCCGACGCCCGTGGTGGAGACGACGGAGCCCGAGCCGCAGCCGAGCCCGTCCGAGCCCGAGCCCGCCCCGCCCGTGGCGGAGGAAGAGCCGGAGCCGGTGCCGACGGAGGAGCCGGAACCGGAGGAGGAGGCGCAGCCGGTGGAGGAGACACCGGTGGACACCACGGAGGCCGAGCCGTCCCCGACGCCGTCCGAGGCCGTCGGGACCGGCGAGGACGCCGTCAACATGTCCATGGAAGGGCTGGAGTTCGCCTACCCGGACTACCTGGAGAACATCATCACGCAGATCAACCGGTTCTTCCGCTGGACCGGAACGTCGCGGCCCACGGCGGAGGTGTACTTCGTGATCAACCGGGACGGCTCGGTGGGCGACATCCGGCTGGTGCGGCGGAGCGGGAACGCCGCCTTCGACTTCGAGGCCATCGGGGCCATCGAGCAGGCCGGGCGTCGTAGGGCGTTCGGGCCGCTCCCGGAAGGCTTCCCGGCGGATCGATTGCAGTTGCGCTTCGAGTTTCGCCCGCCCGGATGAGGCGAGGAGGATGAGGCGAGATAGACGAAGCGAGGTGTGAACGGCGAGGAGGATGAAGCGATGGGGTGCTGCGAGGAGGATGAGGCGAGGGGGATGAGGCGAGAGCGATGAGGCGAGGGGATGAAGCGAGAGCGATGAGGCGAGGGGATGAAGCGAGAGCGATGAGGCGAGGGGATGAAGCGAGGGGGATGAGGCGAGGTCGGCGGTCGGCGGTCGGCAGGGCGACGCTGGTGTGTGGCGCGGTGCTGGCGCTGGCGGTGGGCCCGCTGGCGGGCCAGGACACGATCCCCATGGACACGACGCGGATCCCGACGGGGGTGCGTCTCGGGTTGATCTACGAGACGGCGTACCGTCCGCGGCTGGCGGTGAAGCCGTTCGCCGGGGATGCCGGCGGGGGCGCGTTGGCGGAGGAGGTGTACCGGATCGTGCGGCGGGACCTGGACTACAGCGACCGGTTCGACATGCTGCTGGACCTGCCGGTGGCGCTGCGGGAGGGGCAGGGCATCCGGGACTACGCGGCGTGGAACGAGCTGGACCTGGTGTACCTGGTCACGGGCGCGGTGCAGGAGGCGGACGGTGGCTTCGAGCTGAGGCTCACGCTGCACGACGTCGTCTACAGCACGATCCGGGAGATGGCGGCCTTCGCCCTGCCGCCGGTGGACCACCCCGACTTCCGGCTCGCGGTGCACGCCGCCGCCGACGAGGTTGTGCGCTGGGCCATCGGCCAGCCGGGCTACGCGGCGAGCCGGATCCTGTTCTCCGTGGAGCGGCCGGACGGGACCGGTCAGATCATGATGGTGGACTCGGACGGCGAGAATCTGCGCAACGTGCTTGAGGCGGACCAGCCGCTGTACTCGCCGGCGTGGAAGCCGGACGGGTCCATGATGGCGTACGTGCCTCGCGGCCCCGAGGGCTGGCGGCTGGAGGAGCGGGACATGCGGACGGGCCGCATCCGGATCCTGGGCGACGAGTCGGCGCTCTACCTGACGCCCACGTACTCGCCGGACGGGACCAAGATGGCCTTCGCCATGTGGATCGGGTCGGGGGCCGAGATCTACGAGTACGACGTGGAGCGCTACTGCTGCCTGCGGCGGCTGAGCCGCCGGCCCCGCATCGACATGTCCCCCTCGTACTCGCCGGACGGCACGCGCATCGCCTTCATGTCCGACCGGCTCATCCAGCCCCACATCTTCACCATGCCGGCCAGGGGCGGCGAGGCCACCACGCTGTCGCCATTTGTGTATGGCGAGTCGGGGTTTTACACTTCCCCGGATTGGTCGCCGACAAACTCGTACGTCGCGTTCCACGGCCGGTCCAAGGGCGGACGCTTCCAGGTCATGGTGGCGGATGCCCGGCGGCCGGGCGCGACGGTGCAGCAGCTCACGAGCGAGGGCCGGAACGAGGACCCGAGCTGGGCGCCCGACGGGCGGCACATCGTGTTCAGCGGGGTGCGCGTAGGGGGGGTCGGGTTGTATGTTATCGACTCGGTCACAGGGAGAATACGGCCGCTCGTCCTCGGCGCGCGCTACCGGATGCCGGACTGGTCCGAGCGCCTGTCGGATGCGACGGCGCTGGCGGCACGGCCGTGACGACCACGAGACAGGAATGGAACCCATCCACGAGGACAGGAGAGAGGACGCAATGAGGCATCGTCGAGCGGTGATCTCTACCCTGGTCGTGCTCCTGGCCGTCGGAGGCATCATGGCGGCCTGCGGCGGGCCGCCGGAGCCGGAAGGCCCGACGCCGGAGGAGCTGGAGCAGATGCGGCAGGACTCCATCGCGGAGGCGCGCCAGGATTCGATCCGCCGTTTGCAAGAGCAGATGCGGCGGGACTCCATCGAGGATGCGCGGCGGCGGGAGGAGCGCCAGCGGGCGATGGCGGCGCGGGAGGCCGCGCGGGCCCGGGAGATCCTCGAGACCATGATCCACTTCGACTTCGACAAGTCGAACATCCGGCCGGACGCCGAGCAGATCCTGCAGCAGAAGGTCGGCGTGCTGCGTGCGAACCAGGACATGCGGATCCGGATCGAGGGCCATGCGGACGAGCGGGGCTCGGTGGAGTACAACCTGGCGCTGGGCCAGCGCCGTGCCGAGTCGGCGAAGGACTTCCTCGTGGGCTTCGGCCTGGACCCGTCACGGTTCGAGACGACGAGCTTCGGCGAGTCCCAGCCCCTCGTGGACGAGTCCAACGAGGAGGCCTGGGCGGAGAACCGTCGTGACGAGTTCGTGATCCTGGGCGATCCCTCCAGCCTGAGGGTGCCCGGCGGAACGCAGTGACCGGCGGGGAGCACAGACGGCCGAGCGTGCCCGTCCCGGGAGCGGGGCGGGCGCTGCGCCGGGCCGGCGCGCGCGCCGCGGCGACGGTCGTCGTCGCGGCGCTGCTCGTGCCCGCCAGCGGCTGCGCCACGAAGCGGGACGTGCGGGACCTGCGGGCGGATTTCCGGCGTGAGATCGCGGATGTCAAGGCGCAGCAGGACACGATCCTGGACCTGCTCCAGCTCCAGCGGCAGGCGATTCTGGACTCGCTGGTGCAGACGACGGAGCGGCTGATCCGGGTCCGGGGCGAGCTGGGGCACGAGCTGAGCCAGCTCCGGGACCAGCTCATCCAGATCACGGAGCTGACGGGCGAGGTGCAGAACCAGCTCGTGCAGTTCCGCCGGGAGATGGACCGGCGTATCGACGAGGTGGCGGCCGGCACGGGTCCGGCGCAGGTCCCGGCGAGCCCGGAGAGCAACGCGGACGCGCGAGAGCTTTACGACATCGGCATCGAGCAGCGCAACCGGGGCAACCTGGACACGGCACGGCAGGCGTTCCAGCAGGTCGTGGAAGAGTATCCGGATGACCCGCTGGCGCCGCAGGCGCTGCGTCAGATGGCCGAGATGCTGTACCTGGAGGACGACTACGCGGGCGCGCTGGGCACGCTGGAGTCTGTGGTGGAGCGGTACGAGGCATCGCCGGAGGCGTCGCAGGCGCTGTATCGTGCGGGCATCATCGCGAAGGAGAGGGGAAACAACGAGCGCGCCACGGAGTACTTCAGGAGGGTGGTGGACGCGTACCCCCAGTCCGACGCTGCGGTGCTGGCGGAGCGGGAGCTGCAGCGGCTCGGCGGCTGACCGTGGTCGGATCCCGAGCTGCACGCCCGGTGGCGCCTCGACGCGGCACCGGGCGTGATTCATTCGATACCCATGCGTTGTCCTTACTGTCACGAGACGGAAGACCGGGTCGTCGACTCCCGGACCAGCCGGGCGGGGCGGGCCGTGCGGCGTCGGCGTGAGTGCGCGAGCTGCGGCCGCCGCTTCACCACGTACGAGTACGTGGAGGAGCGGCAGCTCATGGTGCTCAAGAACGATGGGAGCACGGAGCCGTACGACCGGGCCAAGCTGCTGCGGGCGATCCGGCTGCCGTGCGCGAAGCGGCCGGTGAGCCAGGCGGACATGGAGGCGCTGGTGGACGCCATCCAGGACGAGTTGAGCAGCCTGGGCACCGACGAGGTGGAGTCCCGGGTGATCGGGGACATGGTGATGGAGCGGCTGCGGGAGCTGGACCACGTGGCCTTCGTGCGATTCGCCTCGGTGTACCGCGACTTCCGGGACATCGAGGAGTTCGTGGAGGAGCTCCAGGACCTGAGCGAGGGAGTGGCCCGGGAGGCGCTTCGCAAGAGCCAGGGGGAGCTCCCGCTGTAGCGCGGAGCGTGAGGGATGAAGCTCTGGGGCGGGGACCCGAAAGGGGACGAGATGCCGTTCCTCGATCACCTCGAGGAGCTGCGCTGGCGTATCCTGTGGAGTCTCATTGCCCTGGCGGTGGGGTTCGGCGTCGGCTTCTATCTCGTGAACAGCGTGGATGTGCTGGGCATACTGATCCGGCCGGTGGAGCCGTTCCTGCAAGGCTCCAGGATCAAGTTCCTGAGCCCGGCCGACCCCTTCTTCGTGACGCTGAAGCTGGCCTTCGTGGTAGGATTCCTGCTGGCCTTCCCCATCATCGTCTACGAGATCTGGTCGTTCGTCTCCCCGGCGCTCCTGCCGGAGGAGAAGCGGGCCATTGTGCCGTCCCTCTACTTCGGGCTCGTCCTCTTCCTGGCCGGCGTGGCGCTGGCCTACTTCGCGGCCCTGCCCGTCACGCTCCGATTCATGCTGAGCTTCCAGACGGAGAGCCTGGAGCAGAGCATCACCATCGGTCCGTACATGGGCTTCGTGGTGAAGCTGCTGCTGGGCTTCGGGCTGGTCTTCGAGCTGCCCGTGGTCATGCTGGTGCTGGGCGCCCTGGGGCTCGTCAACGCCGCCATGCTCCGCAAGGGCCGGCGCTACGCTCTGGTCATCATCACCGTGGTGGCGGCCCTCGTCACGCCCGGCGACGTCATCGTCCTGACCGTCTTCATGATGGTCCCGCTACTCCTGCTCTACGAGCTGAGCATCTTCCTGGTGAAGATCGTGGAGCGGCGCCGCAAGCGGATGCTGGCCGAGCTGGAGGACCGGGGGGCCGCGGAGGGCGCGACGCAGGAGGACGACGGGGCGGCGGTGGGTGCCGAGCAGGGCGGGGCCGGTGCCGGCTCGGGTCCGCCGGACGAGAGCTGATGCGTACGCGCCTCCCCCTGATCGTCGCGCTGTCGTGCCTGGGCGCGGCCCAGGCGGTGGCGCAGGAGCGTCCCGCGGAGCGGCAGCGGGTCCTGGAACGGCTGCGGGGGCTGCCGCCCGCCGAAGCGGTGGTCCAGGACACGGCCCCGCCGGACAGCCTGCGGGCCGACAGCCTGGCCGCCGACAGCGCAGCGGCGGACACCCTGCCGCCTGTGGCCCCCGGCGAGCTCGTGCGGCTGCCCCACGATTCACTCGAGGCACGGCTGCTGGCGCTGCCCGGGTACGTGCCCGTGCGCTACAGCGGTGACGGCGCCCAGTTCGCCACGGAGACGGACCGGCTGTACCTCACGGGCGCCGGCAAGGTGAGCCGGGAGGGGCAGAGCCTGGCGACGGATTCGGTCCTGGTCTATGACGGCCAGTCCGGGGTGGTGTGCGGCTACGGCACGCCGGTGCTGGAAGGGCTGGACAACGCGCCGGTGGAGAGCGACTCCCTCTGCTTCGACACGGAGACGCGGGTGGGGATGGCGTCCGGCGCCCGGACGACCTTCGACCAGGGCGCGACCTGGTACGTCCGGGGTGAGCGAAACCGGGTCTTCACCGTCGGCTCGGACCGCCTCTACGGCGAGCGCACGGACTTCACCTCGTGCGACCTGCCGGAGCCGCACTACCACTTCTCCGCGGCCCGCGTCAAGATGATCAAGGACCAGGTCATGGTGGCCCGGGACGTGACCTTGAAGTTCGAGGACGTGCCGGTCTTCTGGCTGCCGTTCATGGTGCAGAGCATGAAGCGGGGCCGCCGGAGCGGGCTGCTGTTCCCCGAGTTCGGGATGAACGACATCGTGCGGAACAGCACGGGCTACCAGCGCCGGATCTCGAACCTGGGCTTGTACTGGGCCGTGAACGACTACATGGGCGCGCAGGTCACGCTGGACTGGTGGGCGGAGAACTTCCTGGGTGTCGAAGGCCGGCTCGACTACTCGTGGAACCGGCAGTTCCTGAACGGGAACCTGATGCTCAAGCGGTTCTGGCGGGAGAGTGGTCGGCGGGAGTTCACGGCGACGGCGAACACGCGGTGGCGGCCGACGGAGCGGACGTCGTTGAACGTGGACGCCCAGTTCTCGTCGTCGTCGGATTTCGTGGTGGAGAACTCGTTCGACCCGGAGGAGCTGAACCGGGACATCCGCTCGAACGCCAACGTGCGCCACCGGTTCGACTGGGGCAACCTGTCGCTCGGCGCACAGCGGCGCCAGTACCTGAGCCAGGACCGGGTGGACCTGACGCTGCCCAACGTGGCGTTGTCGCTCCAGCCCATCAGCATCTCGGAGACGCTGGGGCTCACCTGGAGCGGGAACGCCAACGTGACGAGCCGGAGCACGACGTTCGACGCCCGGCCGCTCCCCGGCCAGCGGGACACGCGGGGGCTCCGGGCGCAGATGGGCAGCAACCTGGACCTGGGCCAGTTCCGTTGGGACCAGTCGTTGGACTTCAGGCGTGACATCACGGCGGTGGGCGTCCAGGAGGACAGCGCGACGACGATGGTCCTGCCGGAGCGGCAGCGGGACGTGGTCGACTGGCGGACGAGCGTGGGGTACACGATCCCGCTCATCCCCGGCACGACGCTGACCCCGAGCCTGCGGGCCAGTGGCCAGGCGGTGGACGACTCGCTGACCTCGGGCTACGTGTCGGCGCCGATGCGCCTCAACACGAGCGCCTCGCTGTCGACCACGGTGTACGGCTTCTGGCCGGGGCTCGGGCCGGTGACCCGGATCCGGCACAAGATCTCGCCGTCCCTGACCTGGACGTACTCGCCGGCGCCCACCGCGACGCCGCTGCAGGACTCGGTCTTCGGACCCGCGAACCTGCGCGAGACGAACCAGATCTCGCTGAACTTCAACCAGACCTTCGAGGCGAAGCTCGAGGGCGGACCCGCGGACACGGTGGACATGTCGCTGCCGGCGGCGGGCGAGCCGCCTCCGCCGGGCGAGCCACGGCGACTGCCCCAGGCCCGCAAGGTCCAGTTGCTGGCCATCAACACGAGTGCCATCGGCTACGACTTCGTCAAGAAACAGGAGGAGGGGTTCGGCTTCACCATCGACCAGTTCCGGACCGGGCTCCGCTCCGGGCTGCTCGACGGGTTCAACGTGAGCCTGACCCACGACCTGTTCGAGGAGCACCGGGTCACGACCGGCGAGGACACGCGCACGGAGCGGGACTTCAAGCCGCACCTGTCCAACGTGAACGCGTCGTTCTCCCTGGACAGCGACTTCTGGCTGTTCCGGGCCCTGGGCCTGAGCGGGACCGGTGGCACGCCCGCGCCGGACACGGCGGCGGCGGACACGACCGGCGCTCCGGGCGGCGAGCGGTCGAGCCAGGGGGGCATGATGGAGCGGCCGGGCACGAGCCGTGGTGGCCCCGCCGCGGGCGGCGGCGGGCCCGGTGGCCGGGCCGGCGTGGGCGGCTGGTCGGCCTCCCTGGTCTACTCGCTGGTGCGGCCGCGACCGGATGCGGACGGGCGATCGACCCGACAGGAGAACCAGCAGCTCCGCGGCGACATCTCGTACCGGCCGTCCGAGTTCTGGACCGTCCGCTGGAGCACCAGCTACTCGTTCACCCAGGGCGAGTTCTCGGACCACGTGCTGACGCTGAGCCGGGACCTGCACCGGTGGCGCGCCAATTTCGATTTCCGGAGGACGCAGACGGGGAACTTCGCCTTCGTCTTCCGGGTGAGCCTCATCGACAACCCGGACCTGAAAGTGGACTATCGCCAGCAGAACACGCAGGCCCGACCGCGGGGATTCTGACGTGTCCGTCGTCGAGCTCGAGGGTCGGCTGACCCTGGAAGAGGTGGAGGCCGTGGCCCGGGACGGGGAGAGCCGGGTCCGGCTGGGAGACGCGGCGCGCCGCCGCGTGGAGGCGGCCCGGGCCGTGGTGGAGGCCGCGGTGACGGAGGGCCGTGTGGTCTACGGGCTGACCACCGGATTCGGTGCCCTCTCCGACGTGGTCATCCCCCGGGAACGGATCCGGGAGCTGCAGGAGAACCTGATCCGGAGCCATGCCGGCGGCGTGGGGCCGCCCCTCTCGGAGGCCGAGACGCGAGCGGTCATGCTGCTCCGGGCGAACGTCCTGGCCCTGGGCCACTCCGGGGTGAGGCCGGTGATCATCGAGCGCCTCGCCGAGATGCTCGACCGGGGCGTGCACCCGGTCATCCCCGAACGGGGCAGCGTGGGGGCGTCGGGCGACCTGGCGCCCCTTTCCCATCTCGCGCTGGTGCTCATGGGCGAGGGTGTGGCGGTGGTGGACGGAGAGCGGCTGGACGGCGCCGGGGCGCTGGCCCGGGCCGGCCTGGAGCCGGTTCGCCTGGACGCGAAGGAGGGGCTCGCGCTGAACAACGGGACCCAGGCCCAGGCGGGCGTCGGGGTCCTGGCGCTCCTGGCCGCCGAACGGGCGGTGGAGACGGCGGAGGTCGCCGGGGCCATGAGCCTGGAAGGGCTCCGGGGCACGCCGGACGCCTTCGATGAGGCGATCCAGCAGGCCAGGCCGCACCCGGGCCAGGCGGAGAGCGCGGCGCGGCTCCGGGCCCTGCTCCGGGACTCGGAGATCCGGGAGTCGCACCGGTTCGGTGATCCCCGGGTCCAGGACGCCTACTCGGTCCGGTGCATGCCCCAGGTCCACGGTGCGGCGCGCCAGGCGCTGCGCTTCGTGCGGCAGGTCCTGGAGGTGGAGATCAACAGCGCCACGGACAACCCCCTCATCTTCCCGGACGACGGCCGCATCCTGAGCGGCGGCAACTTCCACGGCCAGCCGGTGGCCCAGGCCCTGGACCTCCTCGCCATTGCGAGCGCCGACCTGGCCAGCATCAGCGAGCGGCGCCTCGCCCGGCTCGTCGACGCGTCGCTGTCGGACCTGCCTCCCTTCCTCAGCCCGGAGCCCGGCACCAACTGCGGCTACATGATGGCCCAGATCGTGGCCGCGAGCCTGGTGGCCGACACCAAGCTGCAGGCCGTGCCGGCCAGCACCGACTCCATCTCCACCGACGCGAACAAGGAGGACCACGTGTCCATGGGGATGACCGCCGCGGTGAAGGCACGGGAGGCGGTACGTCTGCTGGAAACCGTCCTGGCGCTGGAGCTGCTGGCGGGCGCCCAGGCGCTGGAGTTCCTGGCCCCCCTCCGACCGGGCATCGGCGTGGCGGCCGCCCGGGACCGGGTCCGGGACGTGGTGGCGCCGCTGGACCGGGATCGGGCGCTGAGCCCGGACATCGAGGCGGTGGAACGTCTGGTCCGGGATGGAGCCTTCGCCCGCCTGGCGCAGGAGCCGTGATGCCGACCACGCTCTTCAGGAACATCGGCGAGCTCGTCGTCTTCGCCGAAGGCCCGCACGACATCCGGACGGGCGCCGCCGTGGCCGTGGAGGACGGCCGCATCGCGGCCGTGGGAGGGGAGGCCGCGCTGGCCGCATCGTACCGGGCTGCGGACGTGGTGGACTGCGCGGGCGGCGTCGTGACGCCCGGCTTCGTGGACTCCCACACCCACGCCGTCTTCGGCCGCTGGCGCCCCGACGAGTACGCCCTGCGCTGCCGCGGCGTTCCCTACATGGAGATCGCCCGGCGCGGCGGCGGGATCAACGCCTCCGTCTCGGACCTGAGGCAACGCTCGGAGGACGAGCTCGTGGCCCTGTCCCGGCCGCGCTTGCGCTCCATGCTGGAGCAGGGCACCACCACGGTGGAGGTGAAGAGCGGGTACGGGCTGCGGACGGAGGACGAGCTCAAGATGCTCCGGGTCGTGCGCAGGCTGGACGCGGAAGGCCCGTGGCGCCTGATCCCCACCTTCCTGGGTGCCCACGAGTTCCCCGCCGAGTACAGGGACCGCAGGGACGCGTACGTGGACCTCGTGGTCGAGGAGATGATCCCGGCCGTGGCCGGGGAAGGGCTGGCCGTGTTCTGCGACGTGTTCATGGAGCCGGGCGTCTTCGATGGCGCCCAGACGCGCCGCGTCCTGGACGCCGCCCGCCGCCACGGACTGGTGTCGAAGCTCCATGCCGACGAGCTGGAGAGCTCCGGCGGCGCGGAGCTCGCCGTGGAGCTCGGCGCCGCCTCGGCGGACCACCTGGGCGCGGTGAGCGAGGCCGGCATCGCCGCCCTGGCCTCCTCCCGTACCGTCGCAACGCTCCTGCCCGCGACCCTCTTCTTCCTGGGCAGCAGCCGCTACGCGCCGGCCCGGGCCCTGCTGGAGGCGGGCGCCACCGTCGCGCTGGCCACCGATTTCAACCCCGGCTCGGCAGCATCACCGAGCATGCCCCTCACCATGACGATCGCCTGTTCCCAGATGGGGATGGACCCCACGGAGGCGCTCCACGCCGCGACGGTGGGGGGCGCACGGGCTCTCAGGCTCGACGATGGATCGGGGACGCTGGCTCCGGGCGCCCCGGCCGATCTCGTGCTGTGGGAAGCAGAGAGCCACGACGAGCTGCCGTACCGGTTCGGTGTGAGCCTCGCAGCGGGGGTGTGGAAGGGTGGCGCACGCGCGCCGTGAATGCTTGTTCAACGTATTCACGCCCTGTATCTTGCGTGGCATGAACGCCCGGGTCCTGGAAACGGTTCACCCTGACCGGGAGAACCGTGACCCGGGTCTCGTACAGAGCATCGTGGCCGCCACGGCGGCCCAGGATGTGGACGTGCTGGACTGGTCCGCCGACCCGGACCACGACCGGGCGGTCATCACCGTGCTCGGAGTGCCGAGGCGGTGGAGCGCTCGGTTTTCCGTGGGGTGGGGCTGCCTCTGTCTGTCGCCCTGCGCACACTCCGGAGCGCAGCAGAAGCGGACACCTGTCGGGGTAACGGGGACCGCCACGACGGGCCGTGGCGGAGTCGTCCGAACGAGCCTGTGCGGGCCTCGATGAACCTCGAGGGCCCGGGCGGGGTTTCACCACGGGCGGTGTCGGGACGGTCCGCACGGCGTGCGGCCGGCTACCCGACACGGCAACCGGACCCTGTGGACACGACGTGGGCATGAAGTCGATCACCAAGCTCAAGAACGAAGCTCGTCAGTA
Source organism: uncultured Gemmatimonadaceae bacterium (assembly GCA_964416095.1). Taxonomy (GTDB): domain Bacteria; phylum Gemmatimonadota; class Gemmatimonadetes; order Longimicrobiales; family RSA9; genus CAYQCY01. The sequence goes on along the minus strand of CAYQCY010000004.1, from coordinate 69,497 downwards.
CGAGCTGAAGGAGAACTGGAACGCTGCGGTCGAGGCGTACCAGAAAGTCCTTCGTGCGGGCGAGGAGCAGGATACGGAGGACGACCTGCCCCTCTACAACCGCATCGGTGATCTCTACCTGCGGATGGGCCAGTCCGACGAAGCGGTCGGCTACTACTCGGAGGCCGCCGAAAAGTATGCCGCGTCGGGACTCTACAACAACGCCATCGCCCTGTGCAACAAGGCGCTCCGCTACCGTCCGGAAGAGCCGTCCCTGTACCGCCAGTTGGGTGACTACTCGGCGGAGCAGGGCTTCCTGGTGGACGCCCGGCGCTGGTACCTGGAGTACGCCGAGCGGAAGGTCAAGGCCGGCGAGGTGGAGGGGGCGCTGAACGCGCTGGAGGAATTCGCCGACCTGTCCAACGACCCCGAGGTCCGCGAGATCCTCGCCGAGCAGTTGGTGTCGGCCGAGCAGACGGACGATGCCGTGCGCCAGCTCGAGAAGGCGTACGGCGAGTGGCTCCAGCGCGGCAACGGCGAAGCCGCCGGAGCGGTCGGCGAGAAGCTTCGCGAGCTGGATCCGAGCATCGACCTGGCCGCCATCGAGGTGGCGCCGGCGCCGGCGGCGGAGGCCGAAGAGGAGGAGCCCGAAGCGGAGCTCGCGGTGGAATCGGCGGCCGGCGCCGTGGGTTTGCCGGCGGAGGCCGAGGCGGAAGCGGAGCCGGTGACGGAGGAGGAACCGGAACCGGCGCCGGACGAGATCGAGATCGAGCGCACCGTCGGCGAGCTGGACACGGGCGTGGCGGCGGAGGAGGAGGTTTCCGGCCTGGAAGTCGGCTTCGGCGAGCGGGAGCACGAGGCGGAACCGGCGGATGACGTGGCGCTGGGCGGGCTCGAGACCTTCGGGGAGGAGGCGGCGGACGAGGTGGAGGAGGAGCCCGAGGAAGCGGAGCCGCTCCCGATGCTGGGTGAAGAGCCGGAGGAGGCCGAGGCGGCGGTGGACGTCGAGGAAGCCGAGGAGCTGGAGGAAGCGGAGGAGGAGGAAGCCGAGCCGCTTCCCATGCTGGGCGCGGAGGAAGAAGCGGAGCCCGTCGGTACGCTGGACCTCGAGGACATGGGGGAGCTCGGGGCGGAGGAGGAGGGTGCCGTGGAGGCGGAAGCCTTCGACGTCGGCTCCCTGGACCTCTCCTTCACCGGCGAGGAGGCGGGCGCGGTGGCGGAGGCCGAGACCGGGGAGGAGGCCCCTTCAGCCGAGGACGCGGGCGTGGACACGGCGTCCGTGCTGGACCGGGCTCGGGAGCTGGTGGGTCGGGGACTCGGCACGCAGGCGTTGACCGAGCTGCGGCTGCTGCTCGTCGCCCGGGCGGAGCCCGATGTCTACCGGCAGGCGCTGGGTGTGGTGGACGAGCTGATCCGGCAGGATCCGGACGACCTGGCCGCCCTGCAGCGTCGGGTGGAGCTCGCCTCGCGCATGGACGACAGCGATGTGCTGGCACGGAACTACCTGGACCTGGCTCGGTGCCTGGTCCGGCAGGGGGTCGAGACGAAGGCGGCGACGGTCTACCAGCGGGCGCTGGATCTGGACCCGTCCAACGAGGAGGCCCGGGAGGCGCTGGACCTGCCCGAAGCCGGCGAGGAGGCCGAGGCGGCAGACGACTACGTGGACCTGGCGGCGTTCCTGGACGAGGACGCGGCCATGCAGGCCGCCGGCGGGCCGGCGCTGGAGGCGGATCAGTTCTCGGACCTGTTCTCCCGGTTCAAGGCGAAGGTCACGGAGGACGTGGCCGTGGAGGACGCCGGCAGCCATTACGACCTGGGCCTGGCCTTCAAGGAGATGGGGCTGATCGACGAGGCCATCAGCGAGTTCCAGACGGCGCTCAAGGGCGGGGAGGAGCGTCTGAAGGTGTACGAGGAGCTGGGCCAGTGCTTCATCATGAAGGGCCAGTACAACGTGGCCGTGAAAGTGCTCAATCGTGCGCTGGAGCTGCCGCGGGAGGATGAGACCGAGCTGCTGGGGGTCTTCTATCATCTGGGCCTCTGCCACGAGGAGCTGGGCGATCGGGACGAGGCGCGGGCCTCTTACGACAAGATCATGCAGATCGACGCCTCCTTCCGGGACGTTCCCGAGCGCCTGTCCCGCCTGTGACGGACGACGTGCTGCTCCGGGCGGCGCCGCGGAAGCTCGCCCAGATCCAGCGGCCGGTGAGGAAGGGCCTGGACCGGGTCATCGAGGAGCTGCGGCGGATCGTGCTGACGGACTTCCCGCCCATCGAGCACGTGAACGAGCACCTGCTGGTGGCGCGGGGCAAGCTGTTCCGGCCCACGCTCCTGCTCCTGTGCAACGAGCTCTCGGGACGGCGTCACCCCCAGGCCGAGACGGTGGGCGCGGTGGTGGAGCTGGTGCACCTGGCGACGCTGGTACACGACGACGCGGTGGACCACTCGGTACTGCGGCGCGGCATGCCGACGGTGAACGCCCTGTGGAGCCACCAGGCCGCCGTGATCATGGGCGACTACCTGTACAGCCGCTCCGTCAGCGAGCTGGCGGCGGTCGGCCGTGTGGAGCTGATCTCGGTGCTGTCCCGGGCGGCGAACGAGATGAGCGTCGGCGAGATGCGGCAACTGGTCTCGGCGGATGCCCTGGGCTACACCGAGGCGGAATACGACCGCCTCATCGCGTGCAAGACGGCGTCGCTCATGTCGGCGGCGTGCGAGATGGGCGCCATGCTCGGGGACGGGGATCTGCGGGCGCCCACGGCGCGCTACGGGCACCACCTCGGGATGGCGTTCCAGATCGTGGACGACGTGCTGGACTACACCCAGACCGAGGCGGTGACGGGGAAGCCGGCGGGACAGGACCTGAGGGAGCACAAGATGACGCTGCCGCTCATCGCGGCGCTGCGGGAGATGGATGGCGGCGCCCGGCGGGAGGTGAAAGCGTTCTTCGCGGAACCGGAGCCGACGGACGACGGCATCGGCAGGGTCATGGAGCTGGTCCGGTCCCACGGCGGGCTCGACTACGCCCGGTCCCGGGCCGAGGCGTACGGGGAACGGGCGCGGGCGGCGCTGGAAGACGCACCGGACGGCGAGGCGTTGGCCGGGTTGAGGCAGGCCGTGGACTACGTCGTGGATCGGCGCAGGTAACGGAACCGGATGCAAGGGAACGCCATGATGCTCGGACCCCAGCGGCGCACGGTACCGCGCTTCTTCTGGGCGGTGGTGATCGGTCTGTTCCTGGGTGCCCTCTTCACGAAGCTGCTGGTTCGTTATCTTCCGGATAGCGCGGCGCGGGAATTCTTGACCACGACGGTCTCGGCGTCGGTGGGTCCGCTGGGGATCGACCTGGTGGCGGTGGCGTTGGTCGTGGGCCCGCTGGTGCTGAACCTGAACGCGCTGAGCCTGGTCGGGATCCTGGTCGTCGCGCTGATCATGCGGTCATGGTGGTTCTAGTACTCAACGCGGAGTCGTAGTCATGCCGTTCGGCAATCTGGGCATGTGGGAAATGCTGTTGATCCTCGTGGTACTGCTCCTCGTGTTCGGTGCCAAGCGGCTGCCGGAGATCGGGTCGGCGCTCGGGAAGGGGATCCGCGAGTTCAAGGGCTCCGTCAAGGAGATCGAGAACGACATCAACCGGTCCGAGGTGAGCCGGCCGCAGCAGGACCAGCAGGGCACGCTGCCGCGGGACCAGGCGGAGCAGGCTCCGCCGCCACCGCCCCGGGAGGGGACGGAGCGGGAGACCTCGTCCCCGAACCGGGAAAACGAGAAGCCCGACGCCTGAACCGGGGGTCCCGGACAGCCGTGTGGTCTGGGGGGCTCAGGCGTCTGAACGTGGAAGCGCCCGGCCGGCCGGGCGCTTCGTGCGTCGGGACGGTGGCAGCGCTCAGATCGCGGCCTGGGTCGTCGTGGGCTGGAGCACCTCGTCCCGCCGATCGACGATCTCCGCGTTCTCCCGTAGCGCCGCCACGAACCGGTTGATGCGCTCCTGCTGGAGCGCCGTGATGAGCTGCTGGCGCAGGCCGGGCAGGGCGGCTTCGAACGCCTCACGGTCGGCGGGCTGGTGGTCCTCCACCCGGATGATGAAGAAGGCGTTCTGTGCTTCCACCAGGCCGCTCACGGCGCCGACGGGAAGACCGAAAGCGGTGCCGATGGCGGCATTGGCCGAGCCGAGCCCCGGCACGAAGTCCATGCGGGTGAAGGGGCCGGCCTCCCGGACCGTGAGGTCCTGGAGTGCCGCCACCGAGCCCAGGCCGGCGCCGCTCCGGATGCGGTCCACCAGGTCGCGACCGACGTCACGGGCCCGCTCCCTCTTCTTCTCCATCCGGATCACCTCGCGCACCGTGGGCCGGGCCTCTTCGAAGGTGAGCGGGCGCGCCGGGGTGCTCTCCACGAGTTCCATGACGTAGTAGTGCGTCGGCCCCTCGAAGACGGGGCTGATGTCGCCGGGAATCGCCGTCTCGAATGCCCAATCCATTCCCTGCTGCGCATTGCCGAGGCCCGTGACGAACGGGAGCTGGGGGCTCAGCGATGCCTCCCGCACCTCCAGGTCCAGCTCGTTGGCCGCCGCCGCCAGCGGCAGCTCCTCGATGAGGACCTCCAGGGAGTCCACCACCAAGAAGAGGGCGTCCTCGCTCTCGTAGGTGAGTTCTACCGGGATGAGGATGTGGCGGACCTCCGCCTGGTCACCCTCGCGGCTCTGCACCTCGATGATGTGGAAGCCGAAGCGGGTCAGGACCGGCTCGCTGAGGCGGCCCACCGGCAGCGACCAGACGGCCTCGTCGAAGGGCGCGACCATCTGGCCGCGCTGGACGATGCCGAGGTTGCCGCCCCGGGCAGCCGAGCCCGGATCGGCCGACTCCTGCTCGGCCACTTCGGCGAAGGGCTCACCGTCGAGGATCCGCTGCCGGACCTCCTCGGCCCTGGCGCGGGACGCCGCCGTGTCGGACGGCGTCGGCTGACGGTTGATGGCCACGAACCGGACCCGCGCGCTGGCGGACCGCTGGAAATCGCTCCGGTGCGCCCGGAAGTAGGTCCTGGCCTCGTCGTCCGTGACGGTGACCTGGTCGTCGGCGACGAGGGTGGACGGCTCCAGGGACAGGTACGTCACCATGGCCGTCTCGCTGCGCTCCCGGTAGATGCGCCAGAGCTCGTCATCCGTGACGAAAGCCCCGGCCGCCACCTGCTGGAAGAGCTTGTTCCGGGGCAGCACCGACCGGTAGTACGCCTCGAGCTGGCTGAGGAGCTGGGGGTCGTTGGTGGCGAGGTACTGGTGGTACTTGTCCAGATCGAACTGCCCATCCGTCTGGAAGACCTCCGCGGACATGAACTCGGGCGGAGGTGCGTACCGTGCCGCCTGCATGATCTCCTCGTCCGACACCGCGATGCCGCGCCGCTGGAGCTCCTGCCGGATCAGGCGGTCCTGCACGACCTGCTGGAAGGCCTGATCCTCCAGTTGCTCGTTCTGGACGGAGCTGACCGGCTGACTCTGCTGCGCCTGCGCCTGCTCGTGCAGTTGCCGGTACACCTCGATATACTCGTCGTACATGATGGGGTCGCCGTTGACCCGGCCGATCTCGCCACCGGTGAACTGGGCGGCGCTCCGGCCGCTCAGGTCCATGCCCCACTCGAACACCATGAGAGCCACGAAGGCCAGTGCCGTGATCAGCATGATCCACTTCGTGTTCTCACGCATCTGCCGCATCATAGGGCTACCGCTCCTGCCCGCTGCGCATCAGGTCGTTGCCAGAGAAGGAAACGACGCCGCCCAGCCGTCGTAACGGAAAAAGATAACCGTGGCGGGCGGGGCTCTCAAGGCGCGCTGCCGGGACACGCCGGGGCTCGGCCCCAGGACTTTCCCCAAAAAAATGGCCGGATTTCTCCGTAACCCGATGTGGTGCAAGCGACAGCGTCGATCGGGAAGTGGGAATTCAACGCGGACGCGCGGAATCGTCGCACGGAGACGCGGGACGCCCTCGGCCTGCCCTTGCGTACGCGTCGCAGCCGGACCTTCAAAACCTCTTGTCGGACGGCGGCGTGGCGCGCAACCCTTCGCGACGGCGGCTTCCGCGCAGCCGCCTCCTTCCGCTTTTCCGCGTTGCCCCGACCGCGAAGGTAGCCCTGCCACGGGGCCTGGCGATCGGCCGGATCCTCGCCGCGCTGCCAGCAGGAGCCCGACGGCGGCCCGATTTTGCCCGGCTGCATCGGCGGGGAACCGCAAAAATGGGGAAAATCCACGCCGGCCCACGTTGACAGTCGCGCGCGACGTATCCTATCTTCGTCCTCTCACCGACTACCCTTTGCCGAGGCACTCCCGGGAGCCGCTGTATGGCCGAGGCTCATCAAGACGAGATCGCGAAGCTGGAAGCGCTCTACGAAGAGAACCCGGAAGGCCGGGTTTTCATCCATCTCGCGGAAGCGTACCGGAAGTCCGGCGCGCCGGAGCAGGCGCACGCCGTGTTGGAGGATGGGATCGCGAGGCACGCGGACTACGCCAGCGCGCACGTGGTCCTGGGTCGTGTGCTGCAGGACCTGGGGCGGGACGACGAAGCACAATCGTCGTTCGAACGCGTTCTGGAGCTGGACGCCCACAATCTCGTTGCGCTCCGGGGCCTCGCCGATCTGGCCAGGAAGGCCGGCCGCACGGACGAAGCCCTGGGCTACTATCGGCGGCTGGCCGACCTGGAGCCGAAGGACGACGAGCTGGACGAGATCATCACCGCCCTGGAGACGGGAGCGCCGGTCGCGGAAGCGGAGGCTCGGGTGGAGCCGGTCAGCATTCCGGAGCCGCCGGCCGGAGAGCCCGAGCCGGAGGAGCCGTGGGTGCCCGAGCCGGAGGCGGAAGAGGAGACGCCGGAGGGCGCGGCGGTGGAGGGTGAGGCGAAGATCGAGGCGTTCACCCTCGGTGAGGGAGACTTCCAGCGCGGCGCGAGCGAAGAGGACGCGGTGCCCGCCGAGACCATCGAGGAAGAGCTGGAGCCGGAGGTGGAGCCGGCGCCGGAACCGGCGGGCGAGCACGAGGAAGAGCCGGGGCTGGTGCCGGAAGAGGCCACCGAGGAAGAGGTGGAACCGGAGGTCGTGGCCGGCTTCGAGGCCGGAGACACCATTGTGGGGTCCGACGCGGTGGACGAGGCGGCCATCGAGCACCTCGACGTGACCATGGAGGACCACCGGGAAGGTGAGGGTATCCCGGAGGACGCGGAACCGCTCCCGGAGGTCGGAGGGATGGACGGTCTCGAGACGGCCGAAGGTCCCGGCGGTGGGACCATGGAGGCCGACGAGGAGGCGGAGCGCGCCCCGGAGGAGGATGTCGCCCCGGGGGAGGATGTCGCCCCGGGGGAGGACGTCGCCCCGGGGGAGGACGTCGCCCCGGAGGAGGACGTCGCCCCGGAGGAGGACGTCGTCCCGGAGGGGATGGCGCGCGAAGAAGAAGTAGCGCCGGAGGGGATGGCGCCGGAGGAGGAGGGGCCGGAAGAGACGAGCCCGGAAGAGGCGGTCGGTGAGGCAGAGCCGGACGCGATGCCGCTGGAGCCGTATGCCACGACGAGCATGGGCGTGCCGGAGCCGGAGGAGACGGCTCCGGCGGAGGACCACGCCGGCCGTGTGTACACGGAGACCATGGCCCAGGTGTTCGAGCGCCAGGGCCTGTACGATCGGGCGGTGACCGTGTACAGGGAGCTGCTGAAGCAGCGTCCCGCCGACGAGCGGCTTCGGGAGCGCCTGGAAGCGGTGGAGGCGCTGCGGGAAGCCGAGGGCGTCTCGGACGAGCCGGCGGCAGGGGCGGCAGGCGCGCCGGAGCCGTCCGCCGTGGAGCCGGAAGAAGAGGTCGAGCGGGACGAGCCCGAGGCGACGGAGCCGTGGGCCGAGGCCGAGGTTACGGGCCCGGAGCCGGCGGAGCCATGGGCGGAGGAAGTGGTGGCCGAGGAAGCGACGGCCGAAGCAGCCGAGGAAGCGGACGTGCCGCAGCCGGAGACAGAGGTGCCGGAAGAGGAGGCCGACGAGGCACTCCCGTTCCTGGACGAGCTCCCGGTCTCGGAGGAGCCTGGACCGCCGGAGGCGCCGGAAGCGGAGGACGTGGAATCGGTGTGGACCGGGGCCGGCGGTGCCAGCGGCGGTGAGCAGACCCCCTACGCTTGGGCGGAGCCGGACGAGGCGGACGCCGAGGCGGGTGAGCCCATTGCCGCGTACCTCCGGTCGCTCGCCGGTTGGCGACCCGGCGGTAGCCGGTCGGAGGCGGCCCCGTCGGAGGCGGCTCCGCCGGAGGCGGCCCCGTCGGCGGGCGAAGAGGAAGGGCCGGCGGCCGAGTCCACGGATGCAGCCGACGACGATGACCTGGACATGTTTCGGGCGTGGCTGGAGAGCCTGAAACGCTGAGGGTCGGCGTCGTCCACGGCCCGAACCTGAACCTGCTGGGCCAGCGCGAGCCGGAGGTGTACGGCTCGGTGACGCTGGAGGACGTGGAGAGACGGCTGGCGGCCCTGGGCGAGGAGCTGGGTGTCGGGCTGTCGTTCTTCCAGTCGAACGTGGAAGGCGAGCTCGTGGACCACGTCCAGGAGGCGGCGGGCTCGGTGTCGGGCTTCGTGGTCAACGCGGGAGGCTACACCCACACGAGCGTGTCGTTGCGCGATGCGCTGGTGGGCGTGGGCCTGCCGTTCGTGGAGGTGCACGTCTCGAACGTGCACGCCCGGGAGTCCTTCCGCTCGACGTCGCTGCTGGCGGACATGGCGGTGGGGGTGGTGACGGGATTCGGGGCGGACAGTTATCTTCTCGCGTTGCGCGGGCTGGTGAGCCGGCTGCGCGGACGCGACGCGAGCATGTGAGAGCTAGATGATCGACCTGGACTTCGTGCGGGGCCTGATCGATGCGGTGAACGACAGCGGGATCGACTCGCTGGAGATCACCCGTGCGGGGACCCGCATCCGCATCAACAAGACGCCGTTGCAGGCGGTGCAGGCCCATGCCGCACCGTTGGCCCAGGCGTCGGGCAACGCGTCGAGCCCGAGCCTGAACCCGGTGCCGGCGCCCGCGACGGAGGTCACGGCGTCGGAGCCGGCGGAGGCGGTGCAGGAGGAGCCGTCGTCGGGCCTGACGGAGGTGACGTCGCCGATGGTGGGCACCTTCTACCGTGCGCCGGCGCCGGAAGCGCCTCCGTACGTGGAGGTGGGCACCCGGGTCTCGAAGGGCCAGACGCTGTGCATCCTGGAAGCGATGAAGCTCATGAACGAGCTGGAGTCGGAGCTGGACGGCGTGATCAAGGAGATCCTGGTGGAGAACGCCGAGCCGGTGGAGTACGGGCAGCCCCTGTTCCGCATCGATCCCAACGGCTGACCGCGCCCGCGGCGGCCCTCGCTTCTCCGTTCTCATGTTCAACAAGATCCTGGTTGCCAACCGGGGCGAGATCGCCCTTCGCGTGATCCGCGCCTGCCGCGAGCTGGGCATCCGCACGGTGGCGGTGTACAGCGAGGTGGACGCGGAATCGCTCCACATCCGGTTCGCCGACGACGCCGTCTGCATCGGACCGCCGCCCGCGCGGGACAGCTACCTGAACGTGCCGCGGCTCATCGCGGCGGCGGAGGTGACGGGGGCGGACGCGATTCACCCGGGGTACGGGTTCCTGGCGGAGAACGCCGAGTTCGCGGAGATCTGCGAGCGTTCGGAGATCGTGTTCATCGGTCCGACGGCGGACCAGATCCGGAAGATGGGCGACAAGGCGGTGGCCCGGCGCACGATGATGGAGCACAAGGTCCCCGTCGTGCCGGGGAGCAACGGCGGCGTGGCGACCGTGGAGGAGGCGTTGGAGCAGGCGCGGGAGATCAGCTTCCCGGTCCTGGTCAAGGCGGCGGCGGGCGGGGGCGGGAAGGGGATGCGGGTGGCCCCGGACGAGGAGGCCTTCGCCAAGTCGTACCAGGCGGCACGGACGGAGGCGGAGGCGGCGTTCGGGGACTCCACGGTGTACCTGGAGAAGTTCCTGGTGCGGCCGCGCCACGTGGAGATCCAGGTGATCGGGGACCGGCACGGCCGGATCGAGCACCTGGGGGAGCGGGAGTGCTCGATCCAGCGACGTCACCAGAAGCTCATCGAGGAAGCGCCGTCGGTGGCGGTGACGCCGAAGCTGCGCCGGGCGATGGGCGAGGCGGCGGTGCGGGCCGCGAAGGCCATCGACTACCATTCGGCGGGCACGGTGGAGTTCCTCCTGGACGAGGACGGCAGCTTCTACTTCATGGAGATGAACACCCGGATCCAGGTGGAGCATCCGGTGACGGAAATGGTCACCGGCCTGGACCTGATGACGGAGATGATCCGGGTGGCCGCCGGCGAGAAGCTGTCGCTACCGGCGAACCCGGCCACGTTCCGTGGCCACGCCATCGAGTGCCGGATCAACGCCGAGGACCCGGCCCACAACTTCCGGCCGAGCCCCGGCGAGATCACGGTGTTCCACCCGCCGGGGGGACCCGGTGTGCGGGTGGACACGCACATGTACCAGGGCTACCGGGTGCCGCCCCACTACGATTCGCTCATCGGCAAGCTCATCGTGCACGGAGACACCCGGGCCATCGCCCTGGCCCGGATGCGCTTCGCGCTGGAATCCTTCATCATAGAGGGAGTACCGACCACCATCCCGTTCCTCCTGGAGCTGTTGAGCGACCCGCGGTTCGTCGAGGGCGAGTTCGACACCAGGTTCCTGGAGCGCTGGATGGCCGAGCGACACGGATCGTGATTCTGGACGTCTGCTTCACCCCGGCAGAGCTGGTCGGTCATTCCGGCCGCGGCACCTTCGTGGTGGTGGACGTGATCCGGGCGACGAGCACGGTGGTCACGGCGCTGGAGAACGGGGCCCGCTCGGTCTTCCCGGTGCGGACGGCGGACGACGCGGCGCGGCTGATCCAGAACCTCGGCCGGGAGGACGTGCTGCTGTGCGGGGAGCGGAAAGGGCTGCCCATCGAGGGGTTCGACCTGGGCAATTCGCCGCAGGAGTTCACCGACGACCGGGTCGCCGGCAAGGCCCTGGTCATGACCACGACGAACGGGACGGCGGCGCTGCTGTCGGTGGCGGGGCTGCCGCTGCCCAAGTCCGGCGAGTCGGACGGAGAGCGGAGCCGGCGGGTGCTCATAGGCGCCTTCCTGAACCTGGGCGCCGTGGCGGACGCGGTGGCCGGGGAGGAGCAGGTCACCGTGGTGTGCGCGGGGAAGGAGGGCCGGTTCGCCATGGAGGACGCGGTCTGCGCGGGCGCGCTGGTGGCCCGGCTGGGTGAGGCGGGCGCGGACCCGGAGCTGAGCGACGCGGCGCGCGCGGCGGAGGTGTTGTCGAAGCGTCACATGCGCCGGCTCGCCTCGCTTTTCCGCAAGGTGGCGGCGGGACGCGCCATCATGGAGATCGGCCTGGAGGACGACCTGGACTTCGTCGCGCAGGTCGACTGGTACGAGGCGGTCCCCGCCTTCGGCGACCGCAAGATCACGGTATCGGAGGTCTGAATGCTCTCCGAGGCCCAACGCAGGGAGCTCCTGGGCCTGGCCCTGCTGGCCGTGGGCCTGTTCACGGCGCTCAGCCTGGTCCCGGCGGATGCGGTGGGAGCGGGACAGCTCCCCTCCGGGAACCTCCTGGGTGTCGTGGGCGCCGGCTTCCGGCGTTGGGGCTACGCGTTCCTGGGCGCAGGCGTGTATCTGGTCCCCGTGATCCCGATCCTCGGCGGTGCCGCCGCCTTCGACTGGTGGGGCCGGGAGAGCGCGCTGCGCTGGACCGTGCTCATCGCCGCCTTCAGCGTGCTGCTGCCGATCCTGGTGGCCGTGCTGTCGGCCGAACGGCTCTTCGCCCACGAGACGGTGGGCGCCGCCGGCTGGCTCGGGACCGTGGTGGCCGTGCCGCTGCTGACCGGGCTCGGCTGGGTCGGCGCGACGCTCCTGGTCCTGTTCGTGGCCGTGGCTCTCTTCGTCGGAACGCTGGGCTGGAACCCGGTGCGGTTCGCCGTGCGCGGATCGGCGCGGGCCGCCGGCATGCTCCGCGACGCCGGCGGCCGGCTCGCGGCCCGGCTGCGCCGGGCGCCGGCTTCGCCGGAGCTGGTACCGCCGGGAAGCGCGCCCGTGGCGCCGCCGGAGGATGAGCCGGAGGAGGCGAAGAAGGCGAAGAAGGCGAAGAAACCGAAGGACACGCCGGAGCCGCCCGCGCCGCCGACCCTGGAGGACCGCGCGATCCCCACGGGCGACGTCCAGCCTCCGCTGGATCTACTCACCAGGGCGCCCCGCGGGGAGGATGGGCCGGGAGACGGCCACCTGGACGCCCTGGCCTCGGTGCTGACGGACACGCTGCGGACCTTCCGGGTCGAGGGCGAGATCGGCGGCCGCACGACAGGGCCGGTCGTGACCCAGTACGAGTTCGTGCCGGCGCCCGGCGTGAAGGTCAGCCGGATCGCGGCGCTGGACTCGGACCTGGCCCTGGCGTTGAAGGCGCCGAGCGTGCGCATCGTGGCGCCCATTCCTGGAAAGGGTGCGGTGGGGATCGAGGTCCCGAACCCGGACCGCCAGGTGGTCTACCTGCGGGAGATCCTGGAGTCGCCGGCGTTCCAGCGGAGCAGGGGCCTGCTGCCGCTGGCGCTGGGGGCAGACCTGCAGGGCCGCCCGTACGTGGCGGACCTGGCCAAGATGCCCCACCTGCTCATCGCCGGGGCCACGGGCTCGGGCAAGTCCGTGTGCATCAACACCATCATCACGAGCCTCTGCTACCAGCACAGCCCGGAGGAGCTGCGCATGCTCATGATCGACCCGAAGATGGTCGAGCTGAGCATGTACGGGGATCTGCCGCACCTGCGTCATCCAGTGGTGACGGACCCGCAGGACGCGGCCATGGTACTGAAGTGGGCGGTATACGAGATGGAGCGGCGCTACGAGCTGCTCTCGGAGAACAACGCCCGCTCCGTCCTCGAGTTCAACCAGCGGCTGGCCGAGGGGAAGCCGCTGCGTAGGACGCTGCCGAAGGGCCCGGAAGGGGATCCGGACCGCTGGGTGTACACCGACGGCCCCGTTCCCCAGATCATCCTCATCGTGGACGAGCTGGCGGACCTGATGATGACGGTCCAGTCGGAGGTGGAGCGGCCGCTGGCCCAGCTCGCGCAGAAGGCGCGGGCCATCGGGATGCACCTCATCGTGGCGACCCAGCGGCCGAGCGTGAACGTCATCACGGGCCTCATCAAGGCCAACTTCCCGTGCCGCATAGCCTTCCGCGTGTCGTCCAAGGTGGACTCGCGCACGATCCTCGACCAGAACGGGGCGGACGCGCTGCTGGGGAACGGCGACATGCTCTTCCTGCCGCCGGGTCACAGCGATCCGGTGCGGATCCAGGGCGCCTTCGTGCCCACGGACGACACGGAGCGGCTGGTGCAGTGGTACCGGGCACGGATGGCGGAGGCGGAGGAAGCCGCGGCGGAAGACGAGCCCGACATCCTCGAAACGGTACGGGAGCTCGAGGCGGAGGAACAGGACGACGTGGCGGACGCGGTGCTGGAGGAGCGGGACGAGCTCTTCCAACAGGCCGCCGAGATCTGTGTCCAGCACGACCAGGGCTCCACCTCCCTCCTGCAGAGGCGGCTGCGGGTCGGGTACGGCAGGGCGGCGCGCATCGTGGACCAGCTCCACCACGCCGGCGTGCTGGGACCGCCGGAGGGGTCCAAGCCCCGGGAGGTCCTGGTGAGCAGCCTGGCGGCCCTGGACGCCCTGCTGACCGGGGATGGGGGCGGCGTGGGCGAAGACGACGGCGGCGAGGCGTGAGGAGCCCCGCCCCGCGACCTCCGCGGCGGCGTCCGGCCCCGGCCGGGCGCCGCCGTCGTCCTTGGAACGGCGGGCCAACCGTCGTGTAGCAGAAGGCTGAACCGACCCAGGACCATGACGCGCTTGACGATCCATACCACGCTGTTGCTCCTGCTGGCGTGCGGCCTCGACGGCGAGGCCCACGCGGCGGTCCGGCACGTACCGGCGACGGTGCCGGGTGATGCGGGGATCCTGGTGGCCGTGGCGGACGAGCCCCAGGAAGGCGGCGTCGCGGCGGATGTGCTGCGGGCGGCGGCCCGGACGTACGAGGGCGTGGAGTCGTTTCAGGCCGTGTTCGAACAGACGCTGACGAACACGCTCCTGGGCACGACGACCCGGAGCCGTGGCATGCTGTACCAGCGTCAGCCGGACCGGTTCCTCATGCGCTTCGCGGAGCCCGAAGGGGATGTGATCCTGAGCGATGGGCGTCATTTCTGGGTCTACTACCCCAGCGTGAACGCGGACCAGGTGATCCGGGCGCCGGTGGGTGAGAAGGGTCGGAGCGGCATCGATCTCCGAGCCCAGTTCATCGGCGATCCGGTGGAGCGCTTCGATGCGGAATACCACGGCATGGAGACGGTACGGGGCCGGGAGGCCCACGTGCTGACGCTGGTGCCGCGTCGGGATGCGGGATACCGGTCGCTCAAGGTCTGGATCGACGAACGGGACCACCTGGTGCGGCGCTTCGAGCTGCGGGACCATCAGGATGTGGTGCGTCGCTTCGAGCTGATGGACCTGGCGGTGAACCCGACCCTGCCCGACTCTCTCTTCCGCTTCACGCCGCCGCCGGACGCCCGGATCATCGACCGTGGCTGAGCACGTCGCGCGGGCACGTGCCGCGTTGATCGGCCTCCACACCGCCGGTATCTTTCCGGCGCCGTCGGCCCGCCGATCCAGGACCCGATGACCCGACGACCCCGGCGCAGAACGCTCCCGGTGCTCCCGTCCGGGTCGGCGCCGGCGTCGATGCCGGACCTCCTCGCCGCCACGGAAACGGGGCTCAGGGTCGGCGTGCTGACGCTGGGCTGCGACAAGAACACCGTGGACAGCGAGCGGGTGCTGGCGGGGCTCCAGGGCTCCGGCGTGGACGTGGCGGCCCGCGCCCGGGACGCGGACGTGCTGGTGATCAACACCTGCGGGTTCATCGATCTGGCCAAGCAGGAGTCCATCGACACGATTCTGGAGGCCGTACGCCTCAAGGAGGAAGGCGAGCTGAGGGCGGTCGTGGCCATGGGCTGCCTGGTCCAGCGCTACAAGGCCGAGCTGGCGGCGGAGATCCCCGAGGTGGACCTGTTCCTGGGCCTGGCGGAGGTGGACCGCCTGGTCCCGGAGCTGGAGGCGCGGGGGCTCGTGGAGGCCCGGGAAACGCCGCTCGTGGAGCGGCCTCTGCGCCTGGTGACCTCCGAGACGCCCCATACGGCGCACCTCAAGATCAGCGAGGGGTGCGACCACGGCTGTGCCTTCTGCGCCATCCCGCTCATGCGGGGGAAGTTCCGCTCGACACCGGTGGAGATGCTGGTCCGGGAGGCGCAGGAGCTGGAGGCGGCGGGCACGGTGGAGCTCAACATCGTGAGCCAGGACACGACCTGGTACGGCCGGGACTGGGCGCGGCGCCGCCCTGCCGCCCCCGGCCCCGACGGGGGGTCGGGGGGACGGCGAGACAGGGAGACGGCGTCGTCGTTCTTCGTGGGCCGCACCTTCGAGGGGATGGCGGGGCTCGAGCTGTTCCAGGCCGTCGAACAGGCCGTGACGCGACCGGGCCTGACGGCGCTGGCGCGGGAGCCGTCGGGCCCCGTGCGGGCGCAGCACGACCTCGCGGGGCTCGACCGGACGGGGGCGCTGCCGCAACTGCTGCGCGCGCTGCTGGACGAGACGGGGATCCCGTGGATCCGGCTGTTCTACATGTACCCGTCGGGGATCACCGACAGGCTGGTGCGGATGCTGGCGGAGGAGGACCGGCTCCTCCCGTACCTGGACATGCCGATCCAGCACGGGTCCGACCGCATGCTCAAGCTCATGCGCAGGCCGGAGCGGAGGGAAACGATCCTGGACCGGGTCGAACGGCTCCGGGACAGGGTGCCCGGGCTGGCGCTGCGCACCACCGTGATCGTGGGGTTCCCCGGCGAGACGGACGAGGACGTGGACGCGCTGATCGACCTGCTCGAGACGGTGCGCTTCGACCACATGGGCGCTTTCGCGTACTCGGAGGAGGAAGGCACGGCGGCGGCCGGCATGCCGGACCCGGTGCCGGAGGAGGTACGCCGGGAGCGGCTCGAGCGGGTGCTGGACGTGCAGCGGGCCATCGCCCAGGAGCGGAACGAGGCCCGGCTGGGGCACACCGTGCCCGTCCTGGTGGACGCGGTGGACCGGGAGGCGGGCATGGCCACGGGTCGTGCGCCGTGGCAGGCGGTGGAGGTGGACGGCGTCGTGGCGCTGCCGGCGGTCCCCGGCGTGGAGCCGGGGCGGTTCGTGGAGGTGCGGCTCACCTCCGTTGTGGAACGGGACTTCGAAGGCGACGTGGAGACGATCGATGAGCGAGACGGTACGCAGCCCTGACCGGGAACGCAGCGCGGCGCTGTTCGCCCGGGCGCGGGCGCTGACGCCCGGTGGGGTGAACTCACCGGCCCGGGCCTTCGGCGCCGTGGGCGGGGAGCCGTTCTTCGTGGACCGGGGCAGCGGGTCCCGGCTGCGGGACGTGGACGGCAACGAGTACCTGGACTACGTGCTGAGCTGGGGCGCCCTGATCCTGGGCCACGCCCACCCGGATGTGGTGCGGGCGGTACGCGACGCCGCCGGGCGCGGCACGAGCTACGGGGCGCCGTGCGGGGCCGAGGTGACGCTCGCGGAGCTGGTCGTGGACGCCGTTCCGTCGGTGGAGTCGGTCCGGTTCGTGAACAGCGGCACCGAGGCCACCATGTCGGCGCTGCGGCTGGCCCGGGGCTACACGAAACGGGACCGGATCCTGAAGTTTTCCGGTTGCTACCACGGCCACGGCGACTCCTTCCTGGTCCAGGCCGGGAGCGGCGTGGCCACTCTGGGTCTGCCGGACTCGCCGGGCGTGCCGGCGGCCCTGGCCGAGCTCACGCTGACGGCGCCGTACAACGACCTGGAGGCGGCCCGGGACGCGTTCCGGACCCACGGCGATGCCATCGCGTGCGTCTTCGTGGAGCCGGTGGTGGGCAACTCCGGCTTCATCCCGCCGGTGGAGGGGTTCCTGGACGGGCTCCGGGCGCTGACGGAGGAGCACGGGGCCCTGCTGGTCTTCGACGAGGTGATGACGGGATTTCGGATCGCCATGGGCGGTGCCCAGGCGTACTACGGCGTCATGCCGGACCTGACCACGCTGGGCAAGGTCGTGGGGGGTGGGCTGCCGGTGGCGGCGTACGGCGGACGCCGCGAGATCATGGAGCGGGTGGCGCCGACGGGCCCGGTGTACCAGGCCGGCACGCTGTCCGGCAACCCGTTGGGGATGGTGGCGGGCGCGGCCCAGCTGGCGGCCCTCCGGCAGGCCGATCCGTTCGACGCGCTGGAGGCCAGGGCCCGGACCCTGGTGGACGGGATCGTGGACGCGGCCCGGTCCCACGGCGTGAGCGCCTGGGGCGCGGCGGCCGGTGGCATGTGGGGCGTCCACTTCGTGGAGGGTCCGGTGCGCGGCTTCGAGGACGCGCAAGCGGTGGACGGCGACTTCTTCCGCCGCTACTTCTGGGCGTTGCTGGACCGGGGCGTCTACATGCCCCAGTCGCCCTTCGAAGCGGCGTTCCTGTCCACGGTGCATACCGATGACGACGTCGACACCACGCTGGCCGCCGCGCGGGACGCCATGGCGGAGGTGGCGGGGTGAGGGCGCCGGGCGCGGTTCCCGTCCTGGCCGCCCTCGCGCTGGCCGGCTGTGCCGTGGCCGGGCCCCGGGCCGACATCCCGCCGGCGGGACCCCTGCCCACGGCCGAGCCCATGGTCCGGGTGGGCGTCGCGGTGAACGTGGAGGGTGTCACGGTCTCGTCCGAAGCGGCGTACGAGATCGTGGACGGCGGCGGGTCCGTGGTTGCGCGACCGGCGGCCGGCGAGGCCTGGCGCATCGGCGTCTCCGATGATGGCCTGGACGCCCGCGGGCCCGACCGACGGAGGGCCCGGGGGCTGACGCCGCCGGTGGTCGTCCGCTCGGCCGGCGACGTGGTCACGGTGGACGGGATGACGTATCGCGGCACCGCGCTGATCCAACCCGGTGAGGCCGGGCGGGTGACGGTGGTCAACACGCTGGCGCTGGAGGCCTACCTGCTGGGCGTGGTGCCCCACGAGCTGGGCGAGCGGCCGGAGTCGGAGATCGAGGCGGTCAAAGCCCAGGCGGTGGCGGCCCGGACGTACGCCATCCGGCACCTGGGCGCCCGGGGCGGTCCGTTCGACTTCTTCGCCACCGTCGCCGACCAGGTCTACCGCGGCCTGGCCGGCGAGGAGGAGGTGGCGTGGCGGGCGGTGGAGGAGACCCGGGGCGAGATCGTGACGTACCGGGGCGAGGCGATCCTGGCGTACTACCACTCCACCTGCGGTGGCCGCACGGCCAACGTGGAGGAGGTGTGGGTGGGCCGGGACCCCGTGCCGTACCTGCGGTCCGTCTCGGATGTGACGGCGGACGGCGCGTACTGCGACAGCTCGAACCGGTACCGGTGGTCGGAGAGCTGGACACGGTCCGAGCTGCTGGCGGCGCTGGGACGCGGCCTGGCCGAGCACGCCGGCTGGCGGGTCGGCAGCCCGCGGCGGGTGCGTCGTCTGGAGATCGAGGAACGAACCAGCTCGGGCCGGGTCGCCCGCCTGGTCGTCGAGACGGACGACGGGCGCTTCACGATCCGGGGCGACTCCGCCCGCTGGGTGTTGCGGCCGGAGCCGGACCGCATCCTGAACAGCTCGCGCTTCGAGCTGGATGGCCGCGTCCAGGGCGGCGAGATCGTGTCGCTGACGGCCGAGGGCGGCGGCTGGGGTCACGGCGTCGGCATGTGCCAGATGGGCGCCATCGGCCGGGCCCGGGCAGGCCAGAGCTACCGGGAGATCCTCCGGACCTACTATCAGGGGACGGACATCGTACGTCTGTACTGAACACGGGGGACGCATGCGTCGACATGGATGGCTGGTGCTGGCCCTCGCCGCGGCCGCGCCCCTGGCGGGCCAGGACCTGGCCGACTACGACTACGAGAACCTGTCGCTCCGCGGGATCGGCGTCGACGCGGGCTACATGTGGCCCACGAAGGTGGGCGCCACCGAAACGTTCGGCGTGCGCTTCGACCTGGGCTACCTGGGGCCGGGGATCCGGCTCGTGCCCTCGATCACGTACTGGTCCTCGTCGTTCACGACGGACGAAATCGAGACCCTCAAGGAGAAGCTGGGCCAAGTTCCCCTTGTCACGATTCAACCGGACGCGGACCTCGGTCCTGTGACCTGGACGGACGTGGCGGTGGACGTGGACGCCCATTTCGTGTGGAGCACGCCCTTCCACCTGCTCACGTACCTGGGGCTCGGCGCGGGTCTGCACACGCTCAACGGCAGCAGCGATGCCTTCGCGGGGACCTTCGTGGACGACCTGTTGGACACGGTGACCGCCGGCGCGAACGCCATGGGCGGCCTCGAGCTGCAGCTCACGCGGTGGCTGCGCCTGTACGGAGAGGCCCGCTACACGGTGCTGAGCGACCTCCGCTACGCCACGGCCCGGGGCGGCGTCGCCGTCATGTTCGGTCGGCGGGACCCCACCGTGGTGGGGAGCGCCGACGGCCAACGGACGGGACGGGCCCGGTGAGGGGTGGAGGGGCCGACACGTGAGCCTCGTGCCGCCACGGGGACAGCGCCTGCTGCCCACGCTGTCGGGGATCGTGATGGCCCTCGCCTTCCCGCCGTTCCGGCTGCTTCTGCCCTCCTTCCTGGGGCTCGTCCCGCTCCTCGTCTTCATCGCCGAGCGCGCACCGGACGCCCGGGGACGCTGGGAAGCGACGCGCGGCGCCATGCTCGCCGGCCTGATCTACTTCGGGCTGACCCTGTACTGGCTGGTCATCGCGCTGATCTACTACTCCGCCCTGGCCGTCCCGGCGTACCTGGGCACCATCCTGGTGCTCACCGGGTTCAGCGGGGCCTTCGGCTGGGCGGTCCACTACACGCTACAGAGGACGCGCGTGCCGCTGCCCGTCATCGCTGCCGCGTTCTGGACGGCCCTGGAATGGGTCCAGGGCAACCTGGCGGACCTGTCCTTCCCCTGGCTCGGGCTGGGCACATCCCTGGCCGGCTTCCCGAGCCTGGCCGGGGCCGCGGACCTGGTGGGCGCCCGGGGGCTCACGGTGTGGCTGGCCGCCGTGAACGGCGTCGGCGCCCTGGCCATCGTGCACCGGCGCGCCGGACGGCGGATTCGGGGAACGGTGGGCGTGCTGGCGGCCCTCGTGGCCGTACCGATCGTGTACGGCGTCTGGCGGGACGCGACGCTGGAGATGCGGCCCACCGCGCGGGTGGCCGTCGTCCAGCCCAACATCCCGGAAGACCTGAAGATGGACAGCAGGATCGCCCTGGACACCTCGTTCAGCGCCCTGGCCAACCTCACCGGCCAGATCCGGCGGGGGAGCGTGGACCTGGTGGCCTGGCCCGAGGTGGCGTTGCCGACCGTCATCCAGCCGGGAAGCGAGGGGAGGGTCGAGCTGGCCGTGAGAGGGCTCAGCCTGCGGGCCGGAGCGCCGATCCTGGTGGGCGCCTACGACCGGGAGCTGCGCGACGGCGACGCCACGTACTTCAACTCGGCCTTCTACGTCACGCCCGACTCCATCACCACCAACGTATACAGCAAGCGCTTTCTCGTGCCCTTCGTGGAGCGCGTGCCCTTCGTGGACCCCGACTGGCTCGAGTCCGTCACCGGCGACCTGCGCTGGTTCGGTGGGCTCGGACGCGGCCGCTCCCTCGAGCCCATGGGCCGCGAGGGCGCCGAGTTCGGCGTGCTCATCTGCTACGAGTCCATCTTCCAGCAGCAGAGCCGCCGGTTCCGCAACCGGGGCGCCGACTTCCTCGTCAACATGACCAACGACGCCTGGTACGGCCGCGAGGATTGGTACGCCCGGACCAGCGCGCTCTGGCAGCACCCGTCCCACCTCGTGCTCCGGGCCATCGAGAACCGCATGGGCGTGGCTCGCCCGGCCAACACCGGGATCTCCATGTACGTCGACCCCCGGGGGCGCACCTACGAGGAGACCGAGCTGTTCGGGGCCGCGGTTCGCTCGGCCACCGTCTACACCACCGACGAGCGGACCCTGTACACCCGCTGGGGCGACTGGCTCGCCACGGCCGCGACGCTCGCCGCCCTGGCCATGCTCGTTGGGGCGCGGGTGAGGCCGTGACCCCAGGACCTTCCCCAAAAAATGGCCGGGTTTCTCCGTAACCCGTTATGGTGCGAGAGATAGCGTCGATCGGAAAGTGGGAATTCAACGCGGACGCGCGGAATCGTCGCGCAAAGACGCGGGACGCCCTCGGCCTGCCCTTGCGTACGCGTCGCAGCCGGACCTTCAAAACCTCTTGTCGGACGGCGGCGTGGCGCGCAACCCTTCGCGACCGCGGCTTCCGCGCAGCCGCCTCCTTCCGCTTTTCCGCGTTTTCCCGACGGCGAAGGTGGCCCTGCCACGGGGCCTGGCGATCGACCGGATCCTCGCCGCGCTGCGAGCAGGAGCTCGACGGCGGCCCGATGTTGCCCGGCTGCATCAGCGGGGACGCGCAACAATGGGGAAGGTCCACGCCGTGACCCGTCTTGATCACGGCAGGTGCCGTCATTATGTTTGACGGGCTTGGAACGTACCTGATGACGCGGATCGGACGACGATGAGGCAGGGGATACACCCGGAGTACAAGCTCGCGACCGTGCACTGCGCGTGCGGCAACACGTTCCAGACGCGGAGCACGGTGGACGACATCCACGTGGAGATCTGCTCGGTCTGCCACCCGTTCTTCACGGGTCAGCAGCGGATCGTGGACACGGCGGGCCGCGTGGAGCGGTTCGAGCGCAAGTGGAAGAAGACGCAGGCGAAGCGGAAGGAAGCGGCGGACCGGGAAGAGAAGAAGGCGGAGGCCCGGAAGGCGAAGGCCGAGGCCGCGGACGCCGGCGAGGAGTCGACGGACGCGGAGCAGGCAGCCGCGGCGGAGGCGGAAGCGTCCGCCGGGGAGGCGGCCGAAGAGGCGGAAGCGGAGCCGGACGGCGGCAGCGCCGACGAGGAAGAGGAGAGCTGACCTCGAGAGCCGGGACACGATCCCGGCTCTTTTCACAGGGTTGTCATGGAGCTCGAAGCGCGGATCGACCAGATTCTGGCCCGGCACGAGGAGCTGGCGCAGCAGCTGGCTTCTCCGGAGGTGCTGGATGACCCGGACCGGCTGCGGCGGGTGGCGCAGGAGCATGCGGAGCTGACGCCGCAGGCGGAGACGGCGGGGGAGCTGCGGCGTGTCCTGAAGCAACTGGAGGGCGCCCGGGAGATGGCGGCGTCCGGGGAGGACGACGAGCTGGTGGCGCTGGCGGAGGTGGAGGTCGAGGAGCTGGAGGCAGCTCGGGACCGGCTGGTGGAGCGGCTGCGTCGGCTGATGATGCCGCCGGATCCGCTGGCGGACCGGGACGCGGTGGTGGAGATCCGTGCCGGCACCGGCGGCGACGAGGCGGCCCTCTTCGCCGGCGACCTGTTCCGTATGTACACGCGGTACGCCGAGGGCACGGGCCGGGCCGTCGCGCTGGTGAGCAGCTCGGAAGGGGACCAGGGCGGGTTCAAGGAGGTGGTCTTCACGGTGCGCGGCAGGAACGCGTACGGCGACCTCCGGAACGAGTCGGGTGTGCACCGGGTCCAGCGGGTGCCGGCAACGGAGAGCCAGGGCCGCATCCACACCTCCGCGGCCACGGTGGCGGTGCTGCCGGAGGCGGAGGAGGTGGATGTGGAGGTCCGGGACGAGGACCTGCGCATCGACGTCTTCCGGTCGTCGGGCCCCGGCGGACAGTCGGTGAACACGACGGACTCGGCGGTGCGCATCACCCATGTGCCCACGGGCGTGGTGGTGAGCTGCCAGGACGAGAAGTCGCAGCACAAGAACAAGGCGAAAGCGATGAAGGTGCTCCGCAGCCGCCTCCTGGACGCGAGGCTGGCGGAGCAGGAGGCGAAGCGGGCCAGGGAGCGGAAGATGCAGGTGGGGACGGGCGACCGGTCCGCGAAGATCCGCACGTACAACTATCCGCAGGGCCGGGTCACGGACCACCGGATCAACCTGACCCTGTACCGGCTCCAGGACATCCTGGACGGCGACGTGGAGGAGCTGGTGGACGCGCTCCGTGGTGCCCGGGAGACGGAGCGCCTGGAGTCCTCCGAAGCGGTCGCCTGAGGCGTGCATCGGCCCCTGGAGCTGGTGAAGCTCGCAGCGGAGCGCCTGGAGCGCGAGGGGATCGGGAACGCGCGCCTCGAGGCGGAGCTTCTCATGGCCCACGTCCTGGGCATTCGGCGTCTCGACGTCTACCTCCAGTTCGAGCGATCGCTCACGCCCGCCGAGGTGGATGGCTACCGGGACGCGCTGCGCCGCCGCCTGCACCGTGAGCCGCTCCAGTACATCACCGGCGAAGCGGGTTTCCGCGAGATCACGGTCCGTGTGGACCGTCGCGTGCTGATCCCCCGTCCGGAGACGGAGGTGCTGGTGGGGGAGGTGCTGGCATGGGCGGCGTCTGTTGACGCGGCCCGGCTGGAGGGCGACTCTACCGGGGCTGCCACCGGCACGTTTTCTGCCCTCGATGTGGGGACGGGGTCGGGTGCCATCGCGCTCAGCCTGGCCCACGAGGGCCCGTTCACGGTGGTGGCGACGGACGCATCCCGGGACGCCCTGGAGCTGGCAGCGTCCAATGCGGAACGGCTCGGGCTGCTGGACAGGATCCACTTTCGTGCGGGGCCGCTGTGGGCGCCGGTGGCGGAAGGCGAGACGTTCGACGTGGTGGTGTCGAACCCGCCGTACGTGGCGGAGGCGGAGCGGTCGGGCTTGATGCCCGAGGTCCGGGACTGGGAGCCGGAGGAAGCCCTGTTCGCCGGCGAGGACGGGCTGGCCGTGATCCGGGCCATCGTGGAGGGCGCGGCGGATAGGCTGCGGCCCGGCGGCCTGCTGGCGCTGGAGGTGGGTATGGGCCAGGCGGACGCGGTGGCCGGTCTGGTGGACGCGAGGAGGGCATACGGCGCGCCGCGCGTCGTGTCGGACCTGGCTGGCCACGACCGGGTGGTGTTGGCGGAAACGGGAGCGTAGCGACAGCGAAGGGACGATTGATGCACGAGACGATGCTGGAGAAGGCGAAAGAGGTCGGGCGGCTGATTGGCCAGACGGATGAATACAAGGCGTTGCGGCGGGCGCAGCAGCGGCTGAACGAGGACCGGGAGACGGTCGAGAAGCTGAACAGGCTGGTCCAGCTCGAGCGGGAGTTCGCGCAGAAGCTGCAGTCGGGCGAGCAGATCGACGAGGACAGGCGGTCGGAGTATGAAGAGGCGGCATCGGAGCTCCAGTCGAGCTCGGTCTACCAGGCCGTGGTGGCGGCCCAGTCGAACTTCGACAAGCTCATGGGCAAGGTGAACGACGAGATGGGGAAGGGGATGGAGGCCGCGGCCCAGTCGAACATCATCCTTCCCTGAGGCGCGTATGGCGCTGGAGCTGCTGCGGGGGCCCGTCTACCGGACGCTGGATCCGCTCACGAACTGGCTGGCCGTCCGCAGGGTACACCCC
The DNA here is from genome assembly GCA_964416095.1 of uncultured Gemmatimonadaceae bacterium. Taxonomy (GTDB): domain Bacteria; phylum Gemmatimonadota; class Gemmatimonadetes; order Longimicrobiales; family RSA9; genus CAYQCY01. The sequence goes on along the minus strand of CAYQCY010000004.1, from coordinate 44,993 downwards.
AACGCGCTGACCGTCATCGGGTTCCTGGCCAGCGTGGCGTCCGCCGTGGCCTTCGACCAGCACCTGGTTCGCGTGGCCGGGTTCCTCATCCTGCTGGGCGGCTTCTTCGACATCCTGGACGGCCGGGTCGCCCGGCTGACGGACCTGGGCAGCAAGTTCGGCGCCTTCTTCGATTCCACGCTGGACCGGATCGGGGAGATCGCGGTCTTCCTGGGCCTGCTTTCCCTGTACAACGACTACCGGCTGGAGCTGGGCGACGTGGGGATGATCTATCTCATCATGATCGCCATGGCGGGGTCCCTCATGATCAGCTACACCCGCGCCCGGGCGGAGGCGCTGGGGCTGGACTGCCGCGTCGGGCTCATGCAACGTGCCGAGCGGGTGGCGCTGCTGGGCGCCGCCGCCCTCTTCTTCGGCGAGGCGTGGGAAGGCATCGTGTTGAAGGGGGTCATCGCGCTCATGGCGATCCTCACGATGGTCACCGCGATCCACCGGATCGTGTGGGTCTACCGACACGCCGGCGGCGTGCCCCTGGACGAGCCGCACCAACGAATGGGGGAGGATGAAGGTGTCCGCTGAATCGATCGGTTCTTCGGAAGGCACGCTCGGCGTCCTGCTGCCCGGCCTGGGAGCCGTGGCCACCACGTTCATCGCCGGGGTCGAGCTGGCGCGGCGTGGGCTGGCCCGGCCGTACGGGTCCCTGACCCAGATGCAGACGATCCGGCTCGGCAAGCGGACGGAGGGCCGTGAGCCGCTGATCCGGGACTTCGTGCCGCTGGCGGGCCTGGACCAGCTCGTGTTCGGCGCCTGGGACCCCATCCCGGAGAACGCGTACGAGAGCGCCACGAGCTCCTCGGTGCTGCAGGCCCCGGACGTGGAGCCCATCGCCGGGTTCCTGCGAAGCATCGAGCCCATGCCCGCGGCGTTCGACCAGCGCTACGTGCACCGTCTGGAAGGCACGAACGTGAAGACGGGCGCCGACAAGCGGGAGCTGGCGGAACAGCTCCGGGAGGACATCCGGTCGTTCAGGGCGGAGCACGGTTGCAACCGCATGGTCATGGTCTGGTGCGGCTCCACCGAGGTCTTCATGGAACGGGGGCCCGCCCACGAGAGCCTGGCGGCGTTCGAGAGAGCGATGGACGAGAACGACGATGCCATCGCACCATCCATGCTCTACGCCTACGCCGCCCTCATGGAAGGTGTGCCGTACGCCAACGGTGCGCCGAACCTGAGCGTGGACTTCCCGGCGCTGGAGGAGCTGGCCCGGGACCGGGGCGTCCCCATCGCCGGCAAGGACTTCAAGACCGGTCAGACGCTCATGAAGACGATCATCGCGCCCGGCTTGAAAGCACGCATGATCGGGCTGGACGGGTGGTTCAGCACGAACATCCTCGGCAACCGGGACGGCGAGGTGCTGGACGACCCCGAATCGTTCAAGACCAAGGAGGAATCGAAGCTCGGCGTGCTCCAGCACATCCTCCAGCCGGACAACTACCCGGAGCTCTACGGCGACATCTACCACAAGGTCCGGATCAACTACTATCCGCCGCGGGGGGACAACAAGGAGGGGTGGGACAACCTGGACATCTTCGGGTGGATGGGCTACCCGATGCAGATCAAGATCGACTTCCTGTGCCGGGACTCGATCCTGGCGGCGCCCATCGTGCTGGACCTGGTGCTCTTCCTGGACCTGGCGGCGCGGGCCGGGATGGGCGGGATCCAGGAGTGGCTCTCGTTCTATTTCAAGAGCCCCATGACGGCGCCGGAGCTGTACCCGGAACACGACCTCTTCATTCAGCACTGGAAGCTGAAGAACACGTTGCGTCACGTCATGGGCGAGGAGTCGCTGACCCACCTCGGCCTGGACTACTACGAGTAGCCGTGCCCGACGCCGCGCCGGAGCCAGGCATCTTCCTCGCGCTCGAAGGCATCGAGGGGTCCGGGAAGTCCACGCAGACGGAGTTGCTGGCCGGCTGGCTGGCGGAGCTGGGACTGGACCACGTCGTGACGCGGGAGCCGGGAGGCACCGACGTGGGGGAGCGGGTCCGGGAGGTCCTGCTGGAGACGGAGCACGTGCCGGCACGAACCGAGCTGCTCCTGATCGTGGCGGCCCGGGCCGCCCTGACGGACGAGCTGGTGCGGCCCGCGCTGGAGCGAGGCGCGGTGGTGGTGACGGACCGCTGGGCGCTGTCGACGCTGGCCTACCAGGGCCACGCCCGGGCACTGCCACTGGACGAGGTGCGGCGCATCAACGCCTTCGCCACGGCCGGGCTGGAGCCCTCGTTGACCATCCTGCTGCAGGTGCCGCTGCAACTGGGCGTGGCGCGGCTGGCGGAACGGGGCCGGGTGGCCGACCGGTTCGAGCGGGCCGGCCGGGGGTTCCACGAGCGGGTCGCGGCGGCGTACGACGATCTGGCGACGGAGGAGCGGGTCGCGGCGGTGGATGGCACGGGCTCCCCGGAGGAGGTGCACGAGCGGATCCGTGCGGTGCTGACCGAGCGGTTCCCGGAAACATTCGTGCGGCGCGTGGGTTAGATTCAGGCGTCGTACGGCGGTGTTGTTCCGAACGACCGGAGGCGGGATGAAGCTGAAGCGTTCCCTTTACGCGCCCGTGGCGGTGGCCTTCATCGGCCTGGTGAGCGGTGGCTGGCTGTTGCAGAAAGGCGCCAGCCCGGACCGGAACGTCTACTTCCAGGCCCGCCTCTTCGAAGAGGTCCTGCACCACATCTCGGATCGGTTCGTCGAGGAGCGCCAGCCGTCGGACCTGTACCGCATGGCGGTGGACGGGCTGTTGCGGGAGCTGGGCGATCCGCACTCGACGTTCATGACGCCGGAGGAGTACGAGGAGCTGCGGGTCCAGACGGAAGGCGACTACGGTGGTCTGGGCATCGAGATCGCGGTCCGGGACGGCTGGATCACGGTGCTCTCGCCGATGCCGGGCACGCCGGCGGAGCGGGCGGGGCTTCAGGCGGGCGACCGGATCGTGGAGGTGGAGGACGAGTCGACACGCGGCTGGAGCGACGACCGGGCCGTGGCCGAGCTCCGGGGGCCCCAGGGCAGCACCGTCTCCATCCGGGTCTCCCGGGTGGGCGTCGATGAACTGATCCCGTTCACCATCGAGCGGGCGGAGATCCATGTGCCGTCGGTGCCGGTATCGTACATGCTGGACGGCGGGATCGGCTACGTGGAGCTGACCGCGTTCAACGAGACGGCGGCGGAGGACCTGGCGGCGGCCATCCGGAAGCTGCAGGCGGAAGGGATGGACCGGCTGATCCTGGACATGCGCAGGAACCCGGGCGGCCTCCTGGACATGGGGCTGGAGGTGGCGGACCTCTTCCTGCCGCGCCAGGCCGGGGTCCTGGAGACCAGGAGCCGGACGCCGGGCCAGACCCAGGAGTTCCTGGCGGTGCGGGAGGAGGTTTTCGCCGACATACCGCTGGTGGTGCTGGTGGGCCGGCGCAGCGCGTCGGCGGCCGAGATCGTGGCCGGCGCCCTCCAGGACCACGACCGTGCGCTCCTGCTGGGCGAAACGAGCTTCGGCAAGGGGTCGGTCCAGACGCTGTACAGGTTGCCGGGCGGCTACGTGTTGAAACTGACGACGGCCCGGTGGTACACGCCGTCGGGCCGGAGCATCCAGAAGCCGTACGGGATCGGCCTGGAGATGCCCGAGGCCGTGGACACCGAGACGCTGGATGCGCCGAGCGCGGCGGAGAAGCAGGAGCAGGGCGTCGAGATCTACACGACGGACGGTGGCCGCAAGGTGCTGGGCGGCGGCGGGATCACGCCGGACGTCATCATCATGGACACGCTGACCACGGCGGAGCAGCGGTTCATCCGTGCGGTGCAGGCGGACTGGTCCACGTTCAACAACGTGCTGTACGACTACGCGGTCGCGTACACGCACGAGCACCCGCGCCTGGAGCCGGGCTTCCCCGTGACGGCGTCCGTCCTGGACGGGTTCTACGATGTCCTCGCGGAGTCCGGCGTGGACGTGCCGCGCACGGTGCTCGCCGAGGCCTCACCGTTCCTGCGGCGCCGGCTCGCCCAGGAGATCAGCACGGCGGCCTTCGACAAGGTCGAGGGCTGGAAGCGGTTGACGGCGGAGGACGCGGAGGTCCAGCTCGCGGTGGAGCTGCTGCGCCGTGCCTCGGGCCAGGCGGACCTGTTCCCGCTGGCGAACCGGGTGGCCCGGGAGCGGGGACTGATGCTCGGCTTCACGGAGGCCATGGAGGCCGCCGGCAACTCGCGTCCGTAGACCGGAGGCCGTACACTCGGGGGCATGGCGCCCGACGTGTTCGTCTCGCTGCTGGCGGCCGGGACCCTGGTGGGGTTCGTGGCCGGCCTGGTCGGCATAGGAGGAGGGGTGCTCATCGTGCCCCTCCTCTACCTGTTCTACGGCTATCCGGCCTGGAGCGGGGTGGAGCTGTCACCCTCGTTGCAGACGGTGGTCTCCCACGCCACGAGCCTACTGGTCATCGTGCCGACGGCCATGGTGGGCGCGTGGAGCTACCACCGGGCGCGGCTCGTGGATTGGCGGGCCGTGATGCCGCTGGCGGCCACGGCCATGCTGGCGGCCGTCGTGGGGGCGTGGGTGGCGCCGCTGCTGCCCGCGGCACTCCTCAAGGTGGCCTTCGGAACCGTCCTGCTCGTCTCCGCCGTGCGCCTGCTCAGGAAGAAGAGGCAGGCGGCGGCGCCGGGCCGGCGGGCACCCCTGGCGCTGCTCCTCCTGTCCGGCTGTGCCGTCGGCTTCTTCTCGGCGCTGCTCGGGGTGGGGGGCGGCATCGTGGCCATCCCCATCCTGATCCACCTGGTGGGGCTCGACCTGAAGAAGGTGGCCGCCACCTCCATCGGGATCATCATCTTCACGGCCGCGGCGGGCGTGCTGGCCTACTGGGTCACGGGGCGTGACGTGGCGGGCCTGCCGCCCGGGAGCGCGGGCTACGTCCATGTGGCGGCGGGGGTGCCGATCCTGATGACGTCGATCTTCACCGCGCAGCTGGGCGCCCGTGTGAACCAGCGCATGAACACCCGCGGGCTGCGCATCATGTTCGCGGTGGTCTTCCTGCTGCTGGGGCTGCGGCTGGTGCTCCAGAACGCGGCCGCCCTCCTCTGAGCACGGCGATGAGGGACGACGACGCGACCGGCGGTCCGGGCCCGTCGGGGCAACCGGCCGGGACCGGGCCCATGCCTCCGCCCCGGCTCATGCTGTTGGTGGCCGTCCTGGCCGTGAGCTGGGCGGGCCCCCTGATCCGGTTCGCCACGGCGCCGGCGCTGGCCGTGGCGTTGTGGCGGCTGATCTTCTCGGTGGCGTTCATCGGCGTCGTTCTCATGGCCCGCGGGCGGCGGCCGCCCATCGGGCTGAGTCGTCGCGAGTGGGCCCTGGCCGGCATCTCCGGTGTCATGCTGGCGGCCCACTTCTGGAGCTGGATCGCGTCCCTGTCCCTCACCTCCGTGGCCAGCTCGGTGGTGCTGGTGAACACGCAGCCCATCATGGTGGCGATCCTCTCGGCGGTGTTCCTGGCGGAACGGCCGACGCCGATCCAGGTGGTGGGGATCCTGGTGGCCGTGGCGGGGGCGGTGATCATCGGCTGGGGCGATTTCACCCGGGGCCCGGCGCCGCTGCTGGGCGACGGGCTCGCGCTGGCCGGGGCGGTGTTCGTGGCGCTGTACTACGTGATCGGACGCCGTCTGCGGCAGCGCATGGACCTGTGGAGCTACATCGGCGTCGTGTACGGGATCGCCGCGGCAGTCCTGTTCCTGGCCGTGCTGGCGCACCCGTCGGTGGAGCTGGTCGGGTACCCGGGCGGCGACTGGCTCATCTTCCTGGCGCTGGCCGCCGGGCCCATGATGCTGGGGCACACCGGCGTGAACTACGCGCTTCGCTACATCCCGGCCTACGTGGCCAACCTGGCGCTGCTGGGCGAGCCGGTGGGCGCGACGCTGCTGGCATGGGTGCTGCCCGGGATCGCCGAGGTGCCGTCGGTCCAGGTCGTGGTCGGGGGCGCCCTGATCATCTCCGGGATCGCCCTGGGCGTGGTACGACGACGTCGGGTCGTGGAGACAGGCGGATGACCCGAGCTTCCATGGATCGCGGCTGGAGGGCCGCTCATCATAGAGGGGAGGGAACCTTGGCGGATTCGTGGGTGGAGGTGTCGCGTGGGGGTCGCATCGAGTCGGTGCATCGGGTCCGGTTGGCGGTGGCGGCGGACGGCGTTCTCGTGCGCCGAAGCGGGAACGTGGCGGCTCCGGTCTTCACCCGGTCGGCCATCAAGCCGTTCCAGGCCCTGCCACTGGTGGAAGACGGGGTCGTGGACGCGCTGGGCCTCACCGGTGAGGAGCTGGCGCTGTGCTGCTCCTCCCACAACGGGGAGCCGGCCCACGTGGCGGCGGCCCGGTCGATCCTGGAGAAGGCGGGTGTGGATGAAGAGGCGCTGGTCTGCGGTCCCCACGCCCCGTACCACGAGCCGACGGCGTGGAGCCTGGCCGTGAGCGGCGAGACGCCGACCCGGATCCACAACAACTGCTCGGGCAAGCACGCCGGGATGCTGGCCCTGGCCCGTCACAACGGTTGGCCGACGGACGGGTACCACCGGCCGGACCACCCGGCGCAGCGGCGGGTGGCGTCGACCCTCGCGTCGTGGAGCGGCGTGCCGGAGGATGCCATCCCGCAGGCCACCGACGGCTGCGGCGTCGTCACCTTCGCGTTGCCCCTCGAGGCGCTGGCGACGGCGTTCGGGCGCCTGGCCCGGGCCTCCCGAGAGCCGGACGGTCCCGCCGGGCGCGTGGTGGGCGCCATGACGCTGCACCCCTTCTTCGCGGGTGGCACGGATCGGCTCTGCACCGAGCTCATGGCGATCACCGGGGGACGGGTCTTCGCCAAGACGGGCGCGGAAGGGGTCTACGGCGCCGGCGTTCCCGGGTCGGGCCTGGGGATCGCCGTCAAGGTGGAGGACGGGGCGAAGCGCGCCTCGGAGCCGGTGCTCCTTGCCATGCTCCGGGAGCTGGAGGCCCTGACGGCGGAGGAGCTGGACCGATTGGCGTCCTACGCGGAGCCGGCAGTGACGAACACGCTGGGCGACGTGGTCGGTGCGATCCGCGTCCGGCTGGCGCCGGAGGAGCGGGATGGGTGAGGACACACGCATGCTGGTGCGCCTGGCGGCCGCGCTGTCCCGGGGGATGGTGGAGGGGGAGAGGAAGAAGCCGGTGCTGCTGGACGCCATGGACGACGCCATCGAGCACGCCGACCCCGAGCACGTGGAGGAGGTGCTGCTCCAGAGCTATCTGTTCCTGGGCTTCCCGGCGGCGCTGAACGGATTCAGCCTCTGGCGCAAGCGGTCCGGCCGTCCGGCCCCGGACCCCGCGGATTCCGACTGGGACGGCTGGACGCGGCGCGGCGAGGCGGTCTGCGGCGCCGTCTACGACGGCCAGTACGAGCGGTTGCGGGAAGCGGTGCGACAGCTCCACCCCGACCTGGACCGGTGGGCCGTCACGGAAGGGTACGGGAAGGTGCTGGGTCGGGGCGCGCTGGACCTGGTCAGACGGGAGCTGTGCACTGTCGGCTTCCTGGCGGGTCTCTACACGCCGCGTCAGCTCTTCGCGCACCTGCGGGGCGCCCTGAACGTGGGGGCCACGCCGGCAGAGGTGGAGCGGACGCTGGACTGGATCGAGGAGGTCATCGGGCCCGAGCGGATCCAGGACGCGCGCAGGGTGTGGGAGAAGGTGAAGGAGCGGCACGGCGTCGCGACGGATTGAGGAGGAACGGGTGTTCATCGACCAGGTGACCGTGCACGTATGCGCCGGGACCGGCGGCTCCGGGGCCGAGGCCTTCCGGCGGGAGAGGTCCGTGCCCCGCGGCGGCCCGTCCGGTGGCGACGGCGGTCGGGGGGGCGACGTGATCCTGGTGGCCGACGACCAGCTCGGCACGCTCCTGGACTACCGCTACCAGCAGCATTACCGGGCCGAGCGGGGCGAGCACGGCCAGGGCAAGAACCGGACGGGGAGGGACGGTGCCGACCTGCACCTGCGGGTTCCGCCGGGGACGGTGGTGTACGACGACGAGACGGGCGAAGAGCTGGGGGAGCTGCTCGAGGACGGGGACCGGCTGGTCGTGGCGGAGGGTGGACGTGGGGGTCGGGGCAATGCGGCCTTCGCCACCGCCACGAACCGGGCGCCCACGGAATGGGAGCCCGGCGAGCCCGGCGAGGAGCGCAGGCTGCGGCTGGAGCTCAAGCTCATCGCGGACGTCGGGCTCGTGGGGAAGCCGAACGCGGGCAAGTCGACGCTTCTCTCGGTCATCTCGGCCGCCCGGCCCAAGATCGCGGCGTACCCCTTCACGACGACGGAGCCGCACCTGGGCGTGGTCCAGCTCTCGGAAGCCCGAACCTTCGTGGTGGCGGACATCCCGGGCATCATCGAGGGCGCCCACGAGGGGAAGGGCCTGGGTCTCCAGTTCCTGCGTCACATCGAGCGTACCCGTACGCTGGTCTACATGGTGCCCGTCGACGCGGAGGACCCGGCCGCGGAATACCGCGCGCTACGGGGGGAGGTGGATGCCTACTCGGGGGATCTGGCGGCCCGGCCCCACTGCGTGTTGCTGAGCAAGGCCGATACGCTGCCGCCCGACGAGGCGCCGACCGTGGAGGCGCCGGACGCGTGGAACGTGTTCGTGGCCTCCGCGGTGACCCGGCAGGGGATCGACGAGCTGGTGGAAGCGCTCTGGGCACGGGTGCAGGAGGCGAAGAAGCCGGCCCAGAAAGACGAGGAGCCGTGGCGGCCGTGAAGGACGAGACGCGGGCGTGGCTCCGGCTGCTGGCCCTGCCCGGGATCGGGCCGATCCGCGGCCGCGCGCTCCTGGAACGGTACGGAACGCCCGACGCGATCCTGGGCTCGGACGAGCCGCTGGTGAAGAAGGGCCTTGCGCGCCTGGCCCGGACGCCCTGGGTGGAGGATCGCCTGGACCGGTCGCTCCGGACCATGGACCGGGACGGCGTCCGCCTGCTGCCCATCACCTCGGAGACCTATCCGGAGGGCGTGCGGCACCTCCACGACCCGCCCCTGCTGCTCTTCGCCCAAGGCGACCTCGGCCTGCTGGGGCGTCCGGCGGTGGCCGTCGTGGGCACGCGCGGGCACACGGAGTACGGCGCGGAGACGGCGCGGACGGTCGCAGGCGGGCTCGGTCCCGGCGTCGTCGTGGTGAGCGGGCTGGCCCGGGGCATCGACGCCGTGGCCCACGCCGCGGCCCTGGAGACCGGCACCATCGCCGTGCTGGGCAACGGGATCGACGTGGTCTACCCGAAGGAGAACCGACGGTTGCAGGCGGCCATCGCCGCCCGGGGGCTCCTGGTGTCCGAGTTCCTGCCCGGCGAGCCGCCGCTGGGCGGCCACTTCACTCAGCGGAACCGGATCATCGCGGCCCTGAGTGTGGGCGTCGTGGTGGTGGAGGCGCCGCACAGGAGCGGGGCGCTGAGCACGGTGCGCCACGCCACGGACCTGGGCCGGGAGGTGATGGCCGTGCCGGGCCCGGTGAACCGGCGGGCGAGCGAGGGCACGAACGCCCTCATCCGGGACGGCGCACGGCTGGTGATGTCGGCGGCCGACATCCTGCAGGAGCTCCACATGACGGCGCCCGAGGAGAGGCCGCACGATCCGCCGGACCTGGACGGCGCGGGACGCTCCATCTGGGCGGCCCTCGCGGACGAGCCCCGCTCCGTGGACGCCATCGCGGCGGCGACGCGCCTGACGCCCGCTCGCGTGCTCACGATCCTCACCCGGCTCGAGCTGGGTGGTCGTGTCCGCCAGCTCCCCGGTGGCCGGTTCCGTCGACCCGGGTGATGTCGAACCCCATCCGGCCTCTTCGGGTAGTACAGCAACGTGACGCCCCGACATCTGTACATCCACGTCCCGTTCTGCACGCGGCGGTGCAGCTACTGTAACTTCGCGGTGCAGGCCGCGGAGACGCCACCGGTGGATGCCTGGCTGGCGGTCACGCTGAGGGAGTTGGACCTGCGCATGGAGCGCGAGGGCTGGTCCGGCGGCTCGCTCGCCACGTTGTATGTCGGCGGTGGCACGCCGTCCACGCTGGGCACCGGCGTGCTGGGCCGGCTCCGGTCGGGGCTGGAGGACCGGATGGCGCTGCGTGCGGACGCGGAGTGGACGGTGGAGGCGAATCCCGAGAGCTTCGACCGGGACCTCGCCGTGGACTGGGCTCGAGTCGGTGTGAACCGGGTGAGTCTGGGCGCCCAGAGCTTCCATGGTCCCGCGCTGCGCTGGATGGGCCGGCTCCATGGCCCGGACGGCCCGGCCCGTGCCGTGGCGGCGGCCCGGAGCGCCCGGATCGACAACGTGAGCGTGGACCTGGTCTTCGGTCTGCCGGAGGAGTCGGGGCGTGACTGGACCGATGACCTGGATCGGGCCCTGGCGCTGGAGCCGGAGCATGTGTCGTTGTACGGTTTGACGGCGGAGGCGGATGCGCCCCTGGGCCGCTGGGTCCGGCAGGGCAGGGCGAGGCTTCCGGACGAGGATGCGTACGGCGCGCAGTACCTGGAAGCCGTGGATCGCCTGACCGGCGCTGGCCTGGAGCACTACGAAGTGTCGAATTTCGCGCGGTTCGGAAAGGCTTCGCGGCACAACAGCGCGTACTGGGATGGGGTCGACTATCTCGGGTTGGGCGTGGGCGCCCACTCCTTTGCAGGCGGGGTGCGCTGGTGGAACGACGGGGACTGGACGGCGTACCGCACGGCGGTGGGTGAAGCCCGGCTGCCCGAAGCCGGTCGGGAGCGGGTGGACGCAGCCACGCGCCGCCTGGAACGTATCTGGCTCGGGCTCCGGACGCGCGCCGGTCTGGTCATGGACGGCCTCGAGCCGTGCCAGCGCGAGCTGGTGACGAGCTGGTCCGATCGGGGTTGGGCGGCGATGGAAGGGGGTACGGTGCGGCTCACAGGGCCGGGCTGGCTCCTGCTGGACCGGCTCGCGGTGGAGCTGGACGGTGCCGGGAGCGGACCCGGCATCGCTTGACGGCGCTCTCCGGCGGGCGGCACATTCCCGGTCGCGGGGACGGACACACGATCGCAGATGTCGACACAGCCACTGACCAGGCGGGAAGAAGAGGTCCTGGAGGCCGTGATCCGGCTCTTCGTCGAGACGGCGGAGCCGGCGGGCAGTCGTACGCTCGCGAAGCGCTACGACATGGGCGTGTCGCCGGCGACGATCCGCAACACCATGGCGGACCTGGAGGAGAAGGGGTACCTGAGCCACCCGCACACCTCGGCGGGTCGCATGCCCACGGACCTGGCCTACCGGTACTTCGTGGACACCCTGATGCAGCCCATCCGGCTCAACGAGTCGGAGCGACACAAGCTGCGCCAGGAGCTGACGGAGGCGGACGTGGTGGCCCACGCCCTGGAGCGGTTGATCTGGAGGTCGGCCCAGGCCATGGGCCTGCTCACGGGCGAGTTGGGGCTCGCGGTGTCGCCGCGGATCGACGAGGTGGTGCTGGAGCGGCTCGAGCTCGTGTCCGTGTCCAGCGACAAGGTGCTCCTGATCCTGACGCTCCAGAACGGGCTGATCCGTACCGTGTACGTGGACCTGACGCTGTCGGTGCCGCAGGAGACGCTGGTCGCGCTGACCATGATCCTGAACGAGCGGCTCGGAGGCCAGACGCTGCTGGAGATCCGGAAGACGTTGCCGGAACGCCTGCGCGATGCCGTTCCTCCCGGCGACGGCTCGGCGAGGGAGCTGCTGAACATCTTCCTCCAGTCCGGGGAGGAGTTCTTCAACCTGCGGGAGGCGTCGGGCGAGGAGCTGCACCTGGGGCGGACGAGCGTGCTGGCCAGCCAGCCCGAGTTCGCCTCGGGGAGCCAGCTCCGCAGCCTCATCGAGCTGACGGAGCAGCGGGACCTCCTGGCGGGCGTGCTGGCGCGGCGGGAGCACGATCGCGCGCTGCGCATCACCATCGGCACGGAGCACGATGCGCCCGAGCTGGCGCCGTTCACGCTGGTCACCTCCGAATACGAGATCGGCGAGCTGTCCGGGGTCATCGGGGTGATCGGGCCTACGCGCATGCCGTACGAGAAGGTGGCGGCCATCGTGGAGAGCACGAGCAAGATCGTGTCCGAGCTTCTCACGGGCCGGCCCGCAGGGACGGGCCGGGACACGCGCGACTAGAGACGCGGGCATTTTCGCGAACGGGAAAGAGATGCGGGACTACTACGAGATCCTGGGCGTGTCCCGGGACGCCGACGTGGACACCATCAAGAAGGCGTACCGGAAGCTCGCCCTGAAACACCATCCGGATCGGAACACCGGGTCGCCCGAGTCGGAGGAGAAATTCAAGGAAGCGACCGAGGCGTACGAGGTCCTGAAGGACCCGGAGAAGCGCTCGGCCTACGACCGTTTCGGGGATGCCGGTCTCAAGGGCGCCCGCGGCGGGTTCACCGGCTTCGACTTCGGGGACGCCCTCGAGGTCTTCATGCGGGACTTCGGAGGCTTCGGCCTGGACGACCTGTTCGGCGGCGGCCGGGGCCGGCGCCGGCGCGGAGGCGCCCAGCGCGGCGCCGACATCCGTGTGCGGCTGCCCCTGACTCTGGAGGAGGTGGCCGAAGGCGTCGTGCGGACTCTCAAGGTCGGGGTGCAGGACCCCTGCTCCGCGTGTGGTGGCACCGGCGCGGAGGGCGGGGCCGACCCGGTGCGCTGCGAGGAGTGCGGCGGAGCCGGCGAGGTGCGGCATGTCCAGCGCTCGATCCTGGGCCAGTTCGTCAGCGTCGCCCCGTGCCCCGCCTGTGACGGCCAAGGTCAGCGGATCGTGGACGTGTGCCGGGCCTGCAACGGCAGCGGCACGGAGCCGGGCGAGGCGGTGCTCGAGGTGGACGTGCCGGCGGGCGTGTCGTCGGGCGACTACCTGGCCATGCGTGGCCGGGGCAACGCCGGCCCCAGGGGCGGGCCCCGGGGCGACGTCATCGTGGTGCTGGACATCCTGGAGGATCCGCGGTTCGTCCGGGACGGGGCCGACCTGATCCACCGTCTGCCGATCACCTTCAGCCAGGCGGCGCTCGGAGCGGAGCTCGAGGTGCCGACCGTGGGCGGAGCGGCGAGGCTGAGCGTGCCGGCGGGCGCACAGTCGGGTCAGGTGCTCCGCCTGCGGAACGAGGGCCTGCCTCACCTGAAGGGTGGGGGCCGAGGCGACCTTCTCGTGCAGGTCGTGGTGTGGACGCCCACGGAGCTCGGCAAGGAGGAGGAGCGGCTGTACCGGGAGTTGGCGGAGCTCGAGTCGCCCGCGCCCGAAAGCGTGGAGGGGGTGGAGCAGGGACGCGGATTCTGGAGCAGGGTCAAGGAGGCGTTCACGACGTGAGCCGGGGCGCGACGCGGGAGAACGCGGCGAGCCCCGGAGACGGGACCATTCCGTGGCCGGCAAGCGCTGGTTGGTCCTGAGCGTGAAGGTCCCCTCGGCGGAGTTCCACGATGATCTCACCGAGGGGCTCATCGCGTTGGGGGGTCCCGCGGTGGAGGAGGACGACGATCTCCTGACCACCTTCCTGCCCGAGCCGGACGAGCCGGAGGCCTTCCTGCGGGCCACGGCGGACCGGCTGGAGGCGCTGGCGCCGGGTCACGCTCTCGAGGTGCTCTGGCGCTGGCAGGACGACGAGGACTGGTCCGTGCGCTGGAAGGAGGGGCTGGCGCCCCGGCGCGTCGGACGCCGGATCATCGTGACCCCGCCGTGGGTGGAGCCGGAGCACGGCGCCGAGGACATCGTGCTCGCCGTGGAGCCGTCCATGGCCTTCGGCACCGGCGAGCACGAGACGACCCGCGGCGTGCTCCGGCTCATGGAGGATCTGGTCGTTCGGGGTGCGCACGTCCTCGATGTGGGCACGGGGAGTGGGATCCTGGCCATGGCCGCGATCCGGCTCGGGGCCGGGCGGGTGCACGCCGTCGAGCGGGACGAGGACGCCGTGGCCAGTTGCCGGGAGAACCTTGCCCGGAACGATCTCGAGGCGAGGATCGACCTGGTCTGCGCGTCCGTGGACGATGCGTACCTCGAAGGACTGGGCGGCGGCACCTTCGACCTGGTCCTGGCCAACGTGCTGAGCCGGGTCATCGAACCGCTCCTGCCCCGGCTCGCCGGGGCCATGGCGCCCGGGGGCGCGCTGGTCCTCGGTGGGGTCCTGGAGCAGGAGGCGCCGGAACTGGTCCGGGCCGCGGCTGCGACCGGTCTTCGGCTGACGGCGGAGGATCGGGAAGGGGGCTGGTGGTCCGGGTGCTTCGCCACGGGATCCGGCTGATGGCCCGGCGCGTGGATTCGGCCGCCCGGATCATCGTGAGCGTCTGGTGGGGACTGGCCGAGGGCGCGCTGGAGACCGCGACGATGGTGCGGCGAAGAGAGTCCTCGATGACGCGAGGGGGATCGACACTCAGATGGTCCGCGGTGCCGGGACGGCGCACGGCCAAGGGCCCGTAATCGAGGCCGAGGTCCCGCAGGACGGGACGGTACGCGTCCAGGTCGCGGTACGACCAGGTGCGAAGCGACATCCAGGGCGGTCGTGGCTCCAGCAGGACCACATCGGGCATGGCGCGAAGTTGCCCGGCGAGGCGGGCGACGGTCGGCGTCTCACCGGTCATCTGGCGCATGCGGCGGGCCAGTCGGTCCAGGGGAACGGCGAGCTCCGGACAGGATGTCAGGGCGCTGGCAAGGGCGGCTGTGTCGTACATGGATCCGCTCCGTCTGAGTCGGGGCTCCAGCATGCCTTCCCGAATGGAGCGAAGGAATGGCTCGAAGGGACGGATCGGCAGACGAGGAGGATGAGCGTATGACGGACGAGTGCATTTTCTGCAAGATCGGGCGGGGCGAGCTGGACGCCGACGTCGTGCACCGGACCGACGACGTGGTGGCGTTCCGGGACATCGATCCGAAGGCGCCGGTCCACGTCCTGGTCATTCCCCGACGGCACATCGCCTCGGTGAACGACCTGGGCGCCGACGATGCGGATCTCGTGGGCGCCTTGTACATGGCGGCTCAGCGGGTCGCGGCGGAGGAAGGCGTCGCGGACAGCGGCTACCGCCTGGTCATGAACGTCGGGGACGACGGCGGCCAGGCGGTCCACCACATCCATCTGCATCTGCTCGGAGGCCGGGCGCTGGCCTGGCCACCGGGGTGAGGAACCCATGGCGCAATCTCTGAAGGACCGGATCAAGGCGGACGCGGTGGAGGCGCGCAAGGCGAAGGACAGGCGCCGGACGACGCTTCTCACCATGACCCTGTCGGAGATCCGCAACCACGAGATCGAGAAGGGCCGGGACGCCACGGACCAGGACGTCATCGAGGTGGTGGGCCGGGCCATCAAGCAGCGCAAAGACGCGGCGGACCAGATGCGGGAGGGTGGCCGGGCGGAACTGGCGGAGAAGGAGGATGAGGAGGCCCGGCTCCTGGAGGCGTACATGCCGGAGCGGCTTTCCGAGGACGAGGTTCGGGAGCGGGCCCGGGAGATCATCGCCGGGGGCGCCGACGCCATCGGACCCGTCATGGGCCGGCTCATGCCCGGGATCAAGGGCCGGTTCGACGGCAAGGAGGCGAACCGCATCGTGCGCGAGGAGCTGGACGCGGCAGGAGAGTGAGGACGCGGAGATGTCGGCGCTGAGGTCTGCTGCAGCTTCGGGAGGTCGCCGGTGAACCGGCACGCGCTGGACGTGCTCCAGTTCCCGGCCGCCGTGGACATCGTGGCGGGCCTGGCGGCGAACGATCTCGGCGCCGAGGCGGTGCGCGCGCTGGAGCCGGTGCACGCCCTGAGCTGGATCGAGGACGAGCTGGACCGGGTGGACCAGGCGCAGCGCTTCCTGGTCCGGGTGGAGGACTGGGGCGTGCCCGTGATTCCCGACCTGCGCGAGGCGTTGCGACGGCTCGAGGTGGAAGGCTCCGTGTGGGAGCCGGGCACGCTGGCCGACGCCTGTCGCCTGCTGACGTCCGCCGCCGAGACGCGGAAGGTGGTGCGGCGTCACGCCGAGGAGTTCCCGGCCATCGCGACGGCGGCCGGGAAGACGGCGGCGCTGGCCGACCTGGTCGAGGCCATCGACCGTGCCATCGACGACGCCGGCGAGGTCCGGGACGACGCGACCCGTGAGCTGGGTCGCCTGCGCCACGAGATCCGGGGCGCCCGCGCGAAGATCGTGCAGGCGCTCGAACGCTACATGGCCTCGCTGCCCGAGGCCGCACGGGTACCCGACGCGTCCGTCTCGGTCCGGGACGGACGTTTCGTCATCCCGGTCCGACGTGGCGAGCGCCGGGAGGTGGGCGGGATCGTACACGACGAATCGGCCAGCGGCGGCACGTTGTTCGTGGAGCCGCCCGTGGCCATCGACATGATGAACCGGCTCCGCAGCATGGAGATCGCCGAGGGACGGGAGGTGCGGCGCATCCTGCGGGAGCTCACGGCCCGGGCACGACAGGACCGGGTCGGACTGGTGGAGACGCTGGAGGCGCTGGTCGACCTGGACAGCCTCTTCGCCCGTGCACGGTACGCGTTGCGGCACAACGCCGCCCGGCCGGCCCTGGGCGCCACCGACGGCGACTACCTGGTGGTCCAGGGCCGGCACCCGTTGCTGCTGGCGGGGACGGAGGCCACCGTGCCCTTCAGCCTGGAGCTGGAGCCGGGGGAGCGGACCCTGGTCGTGTCGGGCCCGAACACCGGCGGCAAGACGGTGCTGCTCAAGGCCATCGGCCTCCTCAGCGCCATGACCCAGGCCGGGATCGTCCCGCCGGTGGGCGACGGGACCAGGATCCCCGTGTTCCGGGACATCTTCGCGGACATCGGGGACGAGCAGTCCATCGAGGCCAGCCTGTCCACGTTTTCCGCCCACCTGCGCAACCTGCGGGAGATCATCGACGAGGCGGGCCGCGATTCCCTCGTGCTCATCGACGAGATCGGCAGCGGCACCGATCCCCAGGAAGGTGGTGCCCTGGCCCGGGCCGTCCTCATGGAGCTGAACCGGCGAAGCGCCATGACGGTGGCCACGTCCCACCTCGGCCAGCTCAAGCTGCTGGCCGGGGAGGTGGAAGGGGTGGTGAACGCCTCGCTCCAGTTCGACTCCCGCGAGCTCCGCCCGACCTACCGTCTCGTCAAGGGGGTGCCGGGCCGGAGCTACGGCCTCGCCATCGCCCGGCGCCTGGGCTTCCCGGACGGGATCCTGGAGCGCGCGGAAGAGCTCCTGCCCCAGGGCGAGCGGGACGTGAGCCAGCTCCTGCTGGATCTGGAGGAGACGGAGCGGGAGACGGAGGCCGCGCTTCGTGAGGCGGAAGCGGCGCGGCGGGAAGCGGAACGCCTTCGCGGCGAGCTCGAGGATCGTCGCGACGAGGTGGCACGGCGGGAGCGGGAGGCGGAGCGCCGGGCCCGGCAGCAGGCCCGGGACCTGCTCCTCCACTCCCGTAAGGAGGTGGAGGCCGCCATTCGGGAGCTCCGGGAGGCAATGGCCGGCGGCGACGAGGCCGCGCTGGAACGCGAGGCGACCAGGGCCCGGCGCCGGGTCGAGGAGGCGGCACGCAGGCAGGCGGAGAAGGCTCCGTCCGCGCCGACGCAGGACCGGCCCCCGGCGGACGTGCAGGAGGGCGCCCGGGTCCGCGTCCCAACGACGGGCGCCACCGGTCGCGTCGTCGAGCTTCGGGACGGACGGGCCAGCGTGGAGACGGGCGGTCTGAAGATGGACCTGCCCGCCGAGTCCCTGGAGGTCCTCGACGAGCCGGGACGGGAGGACAGGCACGCGGGCGGCGGCTGGACCGGACCCGCTCCGGAGGCGTCACCGGAGGTGGACCTCAGGGGCCTCCGGGCCGAGGAGGTGCAGGCCCGGCTCGTCCCGGCGCTGGATGCGGCGATCCAGGCGAACCTCCGGCACCTGACGGTCATCCACGGGAAGGGGACGGGCGTGCTGAGGGAGGTCGTGGCCGAGCTGCTGGACCGGGACGCCCGGGTTGCCGGCTACCGGGCGGGTGGACCCGGCGAGGGCGGTGCCGGCGTCACCGTGGTGGAGCTGCCGTGATCCCGGACCACGTCGTCGAGGAAGTCCGGGACCGCGCGGACATCGTCGAGATCATCGGCCAGCACGTCCAGCTCAAGCGGTCCGGCAAGGACTTCAAGGGGCTCTGCCCGTTCCACCAGGAGAAGACCCCGTCCTTCTACGTGGTGCCCTCGAAGGGCTTCTTCAAGTGCTTCGGCTGCGGCGAGTCCGGCGACGTCTTTTCCTTCCTCATGAAGCACCTGGGACTCGGATTCCAGGAAGCCGTGGAGAAGCTGGCGGCCGGGTACGGCGTGGAGATCCCGCGGCAGGACTCACCGCGGGACGACGCCCTGGCCCCGCTCCGCGAGGCCGTCGCCTTCGCGGCAGACTATTACCAGCGCCAGCTCTGGGAGGAAGCCTCGGGCGAGCGCGCCCGCGCCTACCTCGAATCACGGGGGGTCGGACGCGATGCGGCAGAACGGTTCCTGCTGGGCTACGCGCCCGACGAGTGGCGCGCCCTCAAGGAGACCGCCGCGACCCACGACATCGACGAAGACGTCCTGGAGCAGGCCGGGCTGATCAAGCGGTCCGAGAAGGTCGATGAACCCTACGACCGGTTCCGGGACCGCCTGATCTTCCCCATCACCACGCCCGGTGGCTCCGTGGTGGCCTTCGGCGGTCGCGTCCTGTCCGGAGCGTCGCCCAACGCGCCCAAGTACCTGAACTCGCCCGAGACCCCGCTGTACCACAAGGGCACGATCCTGTACGGGCTCCACTGGGCGCGGAGCGCCATCCGCAAGGAGGGGGCGGCCCTGGTCGTGGAAGGGTACATGGACTACGTTTCTCTGGCTGCGGCGGATGTGGGGAACGTCGTGGCACCGCTGGGCACGGCCATGACGGAAGAGCAGGCGGCGCTGCTGGCACGCTACACCCGGCAGGCGCTGCTCCTCTACGACAGCGACAGCGCCGGTCTGCGTGCCACCTTCCGCACCGGGGATGCGCTGCTGCGGGCTGGTGTCCATCCGCTGGCCGTCACGCTGCCCGCGGGGGAAGATCCCGATTCCATCGTGCGGACGGGAGGGGCGGCGGCGCTGAAGCCGTACCTCGACGACGCCGTCGACGTGCTGGATCGGAAGATCCAGATCCTGGACGAGCGGGCGTACTTCGAGGACGTGGATGGCACCCGCAAAGCGATCGATGGGCTGCTGCCCACGCTGCGGTCGGCGTCGGACCCGGCGCTCCGGGACATCTACATCGACCGGGTGGCGAAGCGGACCGGGGTCCGGCGCGAGACGCTGGAGCGGGAGGCTCGTCCGGCGGAACGGGTGTCGGCGCCCTCGCCGAGGCGGCCGGCGGAGTCCGGGCGGCCCGCGCAGCCACTGGAGTCGGTGGAACGCGTGCTCCTGCTGCTGATGGTCCAGGACGCAGAACGGATCGACCAGGCGGCGGAGGTGGTGAAGCCGGAGGAGTTCCGCCGTCCGGCGCACCGGGAGCTGTTCCAGGCCCTGGTCGAGCACGGAACCGCGGATCCGGCGGTGCTGGAGGAGCTGGAGCCGGAAGCCCGGACGCTGCTCGACGAGCTGCACGCGTCGGGCGGGGACCTGGGCGAGACGGACCGGGTCTTCGCGGAGACGGTGGACGGGTTCAGGATCCGGGTGCTGCAGGACCGGATCGGCGAGATCGAGCGGCGGTTGGCGGAATCGGCGCTGGACGAGCGGGCGACCCTGTTCAAAGAGATCAACGAGTTGCGTCGTGAGCTCGACGGGTTGTCCACGCGCTGGCGCGCCTGGGGCCGCAGGCTCAGGAACCGTTAGTCGGAGTCGGACCGGCCATTCCCAATGACCCACGCTGAACGCAGAGCATGAACGAGACATTCGAGGCGCTCCTGGCGATCCAGGAGCTGGATGAGGACATCGAGCGAGCGAGAGAGAAGCTGGCCGAGTTCGAGCCGCGGTTGCAGGAGCTCGACGAGCCGGTGGAGGCCATGGCGAAGGAAGTCGAGACGGTGCGGACCCGGCTCAAGGAGCTGCGGGAGGAGATCCGTCGTCTCGAGAGCGGCGCCGACGAGAAGCGTGCGACGCTGAAGAAGTACGAGGAACGGATCCAGCGGGTCAGGACGGCCCGGGAGGAGGCTGCGGCCCGCACGGAGATCGACCTGGTCCGCCGGGCCACGGAAGCCGACGAGACCGATGCCATCCGGGCCATGGAGCAGGCCACGCGGGTCGAGCTGAAGCTGGACGAGATGGAGAAGAAGCTGACGGAGGCCCGGGAGGAGCTCGAGCCCAGGCGCAGGGAGATCCTGAACGAGCGTCGCGAGGCGCAGGAGCGCCTGGACCTGCTGAAGGACAGGCGAGAGAACAACTGGATCCGGCTGGACGACCGGGCCGCCAAGCTCTACGACAAGGTCCGGTCCGGTCGGACCAAGGTGGTGCTGGCCAAGCTCACGCCGGACGGGGCATGCGGCCACTGCTTCAGCATGATTCCCATCCAGCAACAGAACGAGATCCGCGAAGGCAGGGGCCTGTACCGGTGCGAGGCGTGCGGCGTGATTCTGTACGCGGGCGAGTGAGGGGACCGGCCGAGGCCCGGGAGGCATGATGGCGGCGCTCCCCGAGGTGCCCCGCCGCTGGTCCCCCCGGGCCGACCGGATCGACGACGACGCCGTGCGGGCGCTCCGACAAGCCCTCACCCTCCCCGAGCCTCTCTGCCGTCTCCTGGTCGCCCGGGGCCGGGACACGCCGGACGCTGCCCGGACCTTCCTCCGGCCCGGCATCGAGCAACTGCACGACCCCTTTGCCCTGAAGGACATGGACGTGGCGGTGGAGCGCCTGGAACGCGCGATTCGCCGCGGCGAGACGATCCTGGTCCACGGCGACTACGACGTGGACGGGATCTCGGCGACCGCCCTCCTGACCCGCGTGCTGCAGGCGGTGGGCGCCTCGGTGCAGCCGTTCGTCCCCGATCGTATGGCCGACGGGTACGACCTCGGGCCCGCGGGCCTCGGGGCCGCGGGGGAGGCGGGTGCCGCGGTCATCCTCACCGCCGACTGCGGCATCGTGGCCCACGAGGCCGTGGCCACCGCCCGGGCCGATGGTCGCGACGTCATCGTGACGGACCACCACACCCCGGGGGACGCCCTGCCGCCGGCCCTGGCCGTCCTGAACCCGAACCGGGCCGACTGCGACTACCCGAACCCCGCTCTGTGCGGTGCCGGTGTCGCCTTCAAGCTCTGCCAGGCCCTTGGCCGGCGATACGGTCTGGCTGAGGAGTCGATCCTCTACCACCTCGACCTGGTGGCCCTGGCCACGGTCGCCGACCTCATGCCCCTGGTGGGTGAGAACCGGGTCTTCACGCACTTCGGGCTGCGTGTGCTGCGGCAGACCCGGAAGCCGGGGCTCGTCGCCCTGATCCGCGTCGCCGGCCTCGCCGACGTGGAGCGCCTGGCGGGCGGCCACCTGAGCCATGTCCTGGCGCCACGCATCAACGCCATCGGGCGGCTGGCGGACGCGAAGCTGGGCGTGCGTCTGCTCCTGACCGAGGACGACGGCGAGGCGGACCGCCTCGCCCGGCGCGCGGACGAGCTCAACCGGGAGCGCCAGGCGACGGACCGGTCGATCCTGGACGAAGCGCTGGCGCGCCTCGCGGAGGAGTACGATCCCGACCGGGACCGGGGGGTGGTGCTGGCCGGGGAGGGCTGGCATCCGGGCGTGATCGGGATCGTGGCGTCCCGGGTCGCCGAGCGGGTCCACCGGCCGACGGCCCTCATCGCGCTCTCCGGGGACGGCGGCGTGGCCCGGGGCAGCGCCCGGTCCATCGCGGGGTTCGACCTCTTCGCCGCGATCCACGACTGCGGAGCGCACCTGGAGCGGTTCGGCGGCCACAAGGCGGCGGCAGGCTTCGACATCAGGCCGGACCGCATCGATGCATTCCGGGAGGCGTTCAACGTCCGGGCCGGCCGGGCCCTCACGGAAGACCTGCTCGTGTCCCGGATCGGCGTGGACCTGGAGCTGGACCTGGCCGAGGCGAGTCAAGAGCTGTACCGCATGCTCCGCCACATGGGACCGTTCGGTATCGGCAACCCCACGCCGGTCTTCTTCACCCGCGGCGTGACGGTGGAGCGCCCTCGTGTGGTGGGCGACGGCCACGTCAAGATGAGCCTGGCCCGGGACGGGGCGCGCCTCGAAGCCATCGGGTTCCACATGGCGGAGCGGGTCCAGGAGGCGCTACGGCGGGAGCGGCCGTTGGACGTGGCGTACCAGCTCCACGAGGACCGCTGGAGGGGCCGTGCGCGGCTCCAGGCCCGCCTCGTCGACCTGCGCGTCTGATGCGCATCATCGCCGGGCGCTGGAAGGGCCACACCATCCAGGCGCCGCCGGGACGGGACACCCGCCCCACCACGGACCGGGTCCGGGAAGCGTGGATGAGCGCGCTGCAGCCACTCCTCCCGGGCGCCCGCATCCTCGACCTCTTCGCCGGCTCCGGCTCCCTGGGGCTGGAGGCGTTGTCCCGAGGCGCCGGACATGCCACCTTCGTGGAGCAGTCGGGCAGCGCGATCCGTGCGTTGAAGGCGAACATCGAGCGCCTGGGCGCCGAGGTCGAGGCCACGGTGGTTCGGGCGGACGCCACGCGCTACGTTGAGCGACTGGAGGCGGGCGCCTTCGATGTGGCCCTGGCCGACCCGCCGTACGGGCGCGGACACGCCGGTACGCTGGTCCGTCTGTTCGAGCGCGGGCCGTTCGCCGCCTGGCTCTGGGTCGAGCATCGCAGCGACGAGGCGCTGCCGGAGCTGGCTGGTGCCCGGACCCGGCGGTACGGCGACACGGCATTGACCTCCATCCCGAGACCGGAATGAGCGACGAATCGGTGACGCGGACCGCGGTCTATCCGGGGTCGTTCGATCCCGTAACCCGGGGTCACGAGGACATCGTGAGGCGCGCGCTCCGGTTCTGCGAGCGGGTGGTGGTGGGTGTGGCCCAGCGCGCCACGCACGCGAAGCAGGGGCTGTTCACCATCGAGGAGCGGGTGGACATGATCCGGGACGTGTTTCGGGACGAGCCCCGGGTCGACGCCACGCCGTTCGAGGGACTGCTGGTGGAGTTCGCGCGGCGCCAGGACGCACGGCTCATCTTGCGGGGGCTCCGCGCTGTATCCGATTTCGAATATGAATTTCAGATGGCGCTGATGAACCGGCAGCTCTGGCCGGAGATCGAGACGCTGTTCCTGGCACCGGACCCCAGGTATTCCTACCTGTCCTCGTCGCTGGTGCGGGAGATCGCGTCGCTGGGCGGAGATGTCCAGGAGTTCGTGCCGCCGGGCGTCCTGACGCGGCTCGAGGAACGGTTCGGCAGCGCCGTGGAGTGATTCATGAGCGCGTACATCGAGGATCTGCGTCGCCGGGCGGCGACGCTGGGACGGACCATCGTGCTGCCGGAGGGGACGGACGAGCGGACCATCCAGGCGGTGGCGGTGCTGGTGGAGCAGGAGCTCGTCGAGCCGGTGGTGCTCGGTCCCGCGGACGCGACGCGTCGCGCGCTGGAGCGGGCGGGTGTAGCCGGGGACGCCGTGCGGATCATGGACCCGTCGACGGACCCGCTGGTGGACGAGCTGTGCGATGCGTACTTCGAGCGCCGCAAGCACAAGGGCATCGACCTGGACACGGCGCGGGCCGAGGTCTGCGAGCCGCTGACCTTCGGCGCCATGCTGGTCCGGCAGGGTGTGGTGGACGGGTCGGTGGCCGGCGCGGTGCACACCACGGCGTCGGTGCTGCGTGCGGCGATCCGGTCGGTGGGCACGACGCCAGGCATCGAGACGGTGTCGTCGTCGTTCTACATGGTGGTGCCGCCGTTCCGCGGCGGTGATGAGGCCGAGGTGCTGACCTACACCGACGGGGCCGTGGTGCCGGAGCCCGATGCCGCGCAACTGGCCGACATCGCCAAGGCCGCGGCCACCGCGCGCCGCAAGATCGTGGGCGACGAGCCACGGGTCGCGTTCCTCTCCTACTCCACGCGAGGCAGTGCGGAGGGCCGCACCGTGGACCTGGTGCGGGAGGCGCTCGCCCTGTTCCGGGAGGCGATGCCGGAGGTCGTGGCGGACGGCGAGCTGCAGGTCGACGCGGCGCTCATCCAGGACATTGCCCGCAGCAAGGCGCCGGATTCGCCGGTGGAGGGCCGGGCCAACGTGCTGGTCTTCCCGGGGCTGGACGCGGGGAACATCAGCTACAAGTTGACGCAGCGCCTGGCGGGCGCCGAGGCCATCGGGCCGATCCTGCAGGGCCTGGACCGGCCGTGCAACGACCTGTCCCGTGGCGCCACCTTCGACGACATCGTGAACGTGGCGTGCATCACCGCCCTGCTCGCATAATGATACCAGGGCCGGGCCGCACCGGCGGCGCCGGCCACGCTACCCGGGAGGAAGCATGAGCTTCGTGGTCACGAAACAGGGCGACGTCACCGTGATCGACGTCGAGGGCCAGCTCATCGTGGGGAACCGCCAGGAGCTCAAGCAGAAGGTGCTGGACGAGCTCGAGGATGGGAACCGGAAGTTCCTGATCGATTTCGACAAGACCGGATACATCGACTCCTCGGGACTGGGCGTCCTGGTGAGCCTGTCCAAGAAGATCCGCGAGCAGGGCGGCGAGCTGCGGCTGGCCAACCTGAACGAGGACCTGCGGACGCTCTTCGAGCTCACGAAGCTGGACACCCTCTTCCAGATCGCCGACGGACGGGACGAGGCGCTGAACGCCTTCTGAGCCTATGGACGAGGCGACGTACACGCTCGAGCTGTCCAGCGAGCTGGACGCCATCGAGCGTGCCGTGGAATTCCTCGTCGAGCGCTGCCGCGACGCCGGGTTCGACGAGGACCGGCTCCGGCTCGACTTCCGTGTCGGCGTGGCGGAAGCTATCGCCAACGCCATGCTGTACGGCAATCGGACGGACCCGGCGAAGCAGGTGCGGGTGGACGCTCGCTGCACGTCCGAGATGATCCGGATCCGGGTCACCGACGAGGGCGGCGGGTTCGACCCCGACGCGCTGCCGGATCCGACCCTGCCCGCCAACCGGCTGCTCACGAGCGGCCGGGGCGTCTTCCTGATCCGCAAGCTCATGGACCGGGTCGAGTTCAACGAGCGAGGCAACTCCATCGCCATGGAGCTTCACCGGGACCGGCCCTGCGACGGGACGGGGTACGGGACATGACGACGGCGATGGCCGACCTCACCCCGCCGGGGTCCGTGTTCGATGTGCTGGATGCCTTCCGGGCGTCCCACGACGCAGCCGTCCGCCTGTGGGGCAGGGAGCCGGGCGAGTCCTGGCGATGCCTCTACCCGCACGCGGACGGCGCGCCGTCACCGGGGCCGGAGACCATCGAGCTCCAGGGCACGCGGCTCCTGGAGCTGCTGCTGGAGGTCGAGTCGGAGGACGCGCCCCGCCGGACCGTGAGCTTCCTCGTCGACACGTTGAACCGCATCCTCCGCTACGAGCAGGAAGCACGCTCGGCGGCCCAGGAGCTGAGCGAGCGCTACGAGGAGATCAACCTGCTCTACACGATCAGCGAGATCCTCGCCTCGGTCATCTCGCTGGACGACGCGGCCCGGCGCATCCTCGAAGAGGTCACGGACGTGCTCGGCGCGCGCCGGGGCGCCCTGTGGATCCACGACCCGGCCAGTCGCATCCTGACCCGTGCCGCCGCCGTGGGCGAGCCGGGCCGCACGACCTACATCCGGGACGACGACCCCCGCTCCGTCACCGCGAGGGTCTTCCGCGAGCGCCAGCCTCTCAACCTGGAGCGCGGTGCCGGCCTGGACACCGCCGAGGGCGAGCTGCGGCCCGCCGAGAAGGAAGCGTACCTGTCGGCGCCGCTGAACTTCACGCCGCCCGAGGGCGCGCCGCGCACCGTGGGCGTCATCACCCTCGTGGGACAGCGCTCCGGCGTACGGTTCACCGCCGGCGATACCCGCCTCCTGACCGCCGTGGCCAGCCAGGTGGGCGCCGCCCTGGAGACCCACCGTCTGGTCCAGGAGAGCATGCGCCGCGAGCGGGTCGAGCACGAGATGGAGCTGGCCCACGACCTCCAGCTCAAGCTGCTGCCGGACGCCACCCAGTTCACCGGCCAGGGCACGGTGGCGGCACGCTGCGTGCCCGCCGAGTCGGTGGGCGGCGACCTCTACAACCTCTTCCACCTCACGGGCGGGCGCCTCGGCGTCGTCATCGGCGACGTCTCGAGCCACGGCTTCTCCGCAGCCCTCATCATGGCCCTCACCATGAGCGCCATCGCCATCTACGCCCAGGAGGTGGGGAACCCCGGCGAGGTGCTGCGTCACGTGCACCGAGCTCTCATCGATGAGCTCGAGTCCACCGAGATGTACCTGACCCTCGTCTACGCCATCGTGGACCCGGCGGAAGGCACCCTGGCCTACGCCAACGCGGGACACCCCCACGCCTTCCGCGTCCACGGCGACGGTACCGTGGAGCGCCTGGCCGCCACCAGCCCGCCGCTGGGCACCTTCCCCCTCCCCGTCCACGACGAGGCCGTCACCGAATGGGAGGCGGAGGAGGACCTGCTCGTCCTCTTCACCGACGGGCTCTCCGACGCGTTCGCCGGCGTGGCGGGCATCGACGGCGAGCAGCAGCTCCTGGACAGGGTCGTGGAGCTCAGGGCCCGCGGCCCCGGAGCCATCATCGACCAGATCTTCCGCGGCGCCGAGGGCACCGAGCTGGACATCCCGCCCGACGACCGGACCGCCATCGTCTTGCGTGCCTGAGCCGTGCGCCCCAAACGCTCCCTCGGACAGAACTTCCTCGTCGATCCCAACACCCAGCGCAAGATCGTGGACGCCGTCGGAGCCGGGCCCGACGACGTCGTCGTGGAGATCGGCCCGGGCCGGGGCGCCCTCACCCACCACCTCGCCGGCTCCGTCCGCCGGCTCATCGCCGTAGAGCTGGACGACGACCTGGCCCGGGCTCTCCAGGACCGCTACGCCCAGCGGAACGACGTGGAGATCCGCCACGCCGATGCCCTCGCCCTCGACTTCGCCACCCTCGACACCGAGCCGGAACGGCTCCGCGTCGTCGGCAACATCCCGTACAACATCACGACCCCCCTCCTCTTTCACCTGCTGGACCAGAGCCCCTTGCCGGCGCGCATCGTCCTCATGGTCCAGAAGGAGGTCGCCGACCGCATCGTGGCGCCGCCCGGGAACAAGACCTACGGCGCCCTCAGTGTCGGGGTCCGCACCAGCGCCCGGGTCGAACGGCTCTTCAACGTTTCCAGGAGCGCCTTCCGACCCGTCCCCGACGTGGCGTCCTCCGTGATCTGCCTCGAGCCCTTCCGGCCGCCCCGCCTCACCGCCGCGCAGCACGACGATGTCCGTGCCCTGACCCGCGTCGCCTTCGGCCAGCGCCGGAAGCAGCTCCAGAAGATCCTTCGCACCGCCCCGGAGTACGACCTGGACGCGGCAGACATCGCGTCCCTGGAGCGCACCACCGGCCTGGACCTCACCGCCCGGCCCGAGACCCTCGGCCCCGACGAGTTCATCGACCTGGCCCGGGCGCTGGAACGCCCGGAACCGGCCTGAGCATGCGGGCAACCGGCTCCGGCGCGCCCCGATCTTGCCCGACCCGAACCTGCCACGTAGGTTCGTTTGTGAAGAGTTTCACAAAGTCCCACCCGGCTGGAACCAGGCTGATGAAGAAGGTGTCCGAGCCTACGATCGGGCGCTTGTCCGTGTATCTGAGGCTGCTCGGCGAGCTGGCGCGCGAGGGCGTGGAGACGGTGTCGAGCGACCAGCTCGCGGCGCGAGCCGGCACGACGGCGGCGCAGGTCCGGAAGGACCTGTCGCTGTTCGGCACGTTCGGGAAGCGGGGTCTGGGCTACGGGGTCGCGGACCTGGAGTCGCGGCTGCGCGGGATCCTGGGGCTGGAGCGTGCGTGGCGTGTGGCGGTGGTGGGTGCGGGGCGGATCGGGGCGGCGCTGTTCGGTTACGAGGAGTTCCGGGAGCAGGGCTTCCACATCGAGGCGGTCTTCGACAGCGACCCGCGCAAGGTGGGTCAGCGGTGGGAGAACGTGGTGGTGGAGCCGGATGCGGTGATGGAAGGGGTGCTGCGGGAGCGGGAGATCGAGATCGCGGTGGTGGCGGTGCCGGCGTCGTCGGCGCAGGCGGTGGTGGACCGGGTGGTGGGCGCGGGGGTGCAGGGCATCCTGAACTTCGCGCCGACGCAGCTCGATGTGCCGCCGGGCGTGGCGGTGAAGCACGTGGACATGACGGTGGAGATGGAGGGGCTGTCGTACGCGTTGAGCCAGCGCGGTGGCTCGGGCAACGGTGGCGGAGAAGGCGGGTCGCCGGGAGGAGGCGGGTGAACCCGGCGCCGGTGTCGGAGCGCGGCGAGGACGTCGCCCTGGACGAGCTCCGGTACGCGGTGGTCGATGTGGAGACGACCGGCGGGTCGGCGGGCCGCGGCCACCGGGTGACGGAGGTGGCGGCGTACCGCCCGAGTCCAGCGACCTCTGGACCTGGAGCGAGCTGGAGACCTTCCTTGCACGGCGGAAGGAGCGGCCCCGGCGCAGCGCGCTGCCCCGGTCCATGGACTGGCCGGAGTGGGCCTGATGGGGTCGTAGACCGGAGAGGGAAGGGGATGAGACTGAGAGCCGAAGATCTGCCCTTGAGCCGAAGCCGCACGCTGGGCGATCTGCGCATCCACACCCTCGAGGCGGGCCTCCAGTGGCTGGACGGTGGCGCCATGTTCGGGGTCGTGCCGAAGCCGCTCTGGCAGCGCCGTATCGAGCCCGACGACCGGAACCGGATCCCCCTGGCCCTGCGCTGTCTCCTCGTGGAGCACCCCGACGCCCTGATCCTCGTCGATACCGGCGTCGGGAACAAGGAAGACGAGAAATTCCGTGAGATCTACGGCATCGACAACGAAGGCTCGCCCACCCGCCTGGAGGACGCCATCCGGGACGCGGGCCACGAGCCGGCGGACGTGGACGTCGTGATCTCGACGCACCTCCATTTCGACCACGCCGGCGGGAACACGGTCCGGGTCGGGGACGAGGTCCGACCGTCGTTCCCACGGGCGCGCTACCACGTGCAGCACGGCGAGTTCGAGTTCGCGCACCTCCGGAACGAGCGGATCCGGGCCAGCTACCAGCTCCGCAACATCGATCCGGTCCAGGAGGCCGGACTGTGGACGCTCGCGGACGGCCCGACGGAGGTCCTGCCGGGCATCCGCGTGGTCCCCACGCCGGGACACACGCCGCATCACCAGTCCGTGGTCGTGGAGAGCGCGGGCGAGACGGCCTGCTTCCTGGCCGACCTCGTTCCCACCACCGCCCACCTGCCCCTGCCGTGGATCATGGGGTACGACGTGGAGCCCCTCGTCACCCTGGAATCCAAGCGGGAGCTACTCGGAACCGCGCGAGAGGAGGAATGGCTACTGATCTTCGAGCACGATCCCCTCACGCCCTGGGGACGTCTTGTCAGGGACCAAGAGCGATTCACCCTGGACGAAAACACCTGATCTGGACTGGCCCCTCCCCCGTGCGCCGGGTATCTTGAACGCCCTGCAACGGGACGGCCGGTCAGGGAGGAACATATGACGGATACGCAACGAGTTCCGGTTATCGTGGGGACGGCCCGGACCCCGATGGGTCGGTTCCTGGGCGGGCTCAGCCCGCTGTCGGCGCCGCAGCTCGGCGCCATCGTGATCCGGGCGGCGCTGGAGCGCTCCGGTATCGACCCCGCCGACATCGACGACGTGATCCTGGGGAACGTCGTGTCGGGCGGGTTGGGGCAGGCGCCGGCGCGTCAGGCGGCCCTGAACGGGGGTGTGCCGGACAACGTGGGCGCCATGGCGGTGAACCGGGTCTGCGGCTCGGGCCTCATGGCGGTCATGCTCGCGGCGCAGGCCATCAAGGCCGGTGACGGTCAGGTGTTCGTGACCGGAGGCATGGAGTCCATGTCCGCCGCGCCGTACTACCTGTTCGGCTACCGTGAGGGCGTCAAGTTCGGGACCCGGGAGCTGGTGGACGGCCTGATCCACGACGGGCTGTGGTGCGCGTTCGGCCAGTGTCACATGGGCGGCCACGCGGAGTACACGGCCATGAAGGCGGAGATCAGCCGGGAGGATGCGGACGAGTTCGCCCTGCGGTCGCACCAGAAGGCGGTGGCGGCTATCGAGGGTGGCAAGTTCGCGGACGAGATCGTGCCGGTGGAGATCGAAGGCCGGAAGGGCACGACGGTGGTGGACACGGACGAGCCGCCGCGGGCGGACACGTCGTTGGAGGCGCTGGGCAAGCTGCGGCCGGCCTTCACCCGGGACATGCCGGAAGAGGTCACGGACCCGGTGGTCACGGCGGGGAACGCGCCGGGTCTGAACGACGGTGCGGCGGCCCTGATCGTGACGAGCCAGGCCTACGCGGAGGCTCACGGCCTGGAGGTCATGGCCCGGGTCTCGGCCTACGCCAACGGCGCGGTGGCGCCGAAGGAGCTGTTCTTCGCGCCGGTGCAGGCCGTGCGGAACGTCATGGAGAAGGAAGGCCGGAGCATCGACGACTACGATCTCATCGAGGCCAACGAGGCCTTCGCCGTCCAGGCGCTGGCGGATGGCAGGGAGCTGGGTTGGGACTGGGACCGGGTCAACGTGCATGGTGGCGCGGTGGCGCTCGGCCACCCCATCGGCGCGTCCGGGGCCCGGGTCCTGGTGACGCTGCTCCACGCCATGGAGGACCGGCAGGCCTCGACGGGCCTCGCCACGCTCTGCCTGGGCGGTGGCGATGCCGTCGCCCTCTCGGTGGAGAAGGACTGAATGAGCGCTGCGGCGTGGGCGGGGCAGGACCCCGCCGCCGGAGGCACGGTACGGGCCGCGCGGTCGGCGTGGTCGCTTCCCGTGCTCCTCCTCGTCGCCGTATGGACCGGGCCAATCAGGTCCATCTCCCCCGGACTGGCGTAGTCCGGGGGCTTTTTGTGAACTCGGGTTCGGGTCGGCCGTCGCTCCTCGTTCGGGATGGACGGCTCAGGGGTTTCTGGCGGATCCTGCTGTTCGGGGCGCTGTTCCTGCCGCTGACCTGGCTGCTGGGCTGGGTCGTGCCCATGCCCGGCGGCCTGGCGGGACAGCTCGCCTGGCAGGGCGCCATCATGCTCACGGCGGCGGTGGCCGCCGGGGCGGCGCTCCTGCGCTGGGTGGATCAGCGGGCGGTGGCGTCGCTGGGGTTCGGCCTGGGGGCAGGCGCCGTGCGCCAGGTGCTCGCAGGCCTGGCCATCGGTACGCTGGCCATGGTCACGGTGCTGGGCGTCGGGCTCGTCCTGGGCGGGTACCGGCTCGCCGCCGCCGACGGCTCCATGGCGGGCTACCTGGGAACGCTGCTGGCGGGCGCCGCCGTGCTGGCGCTGCCGGCCGCCGCGGAAGAGGCGCTCTTCCGGGGCTACCCGTTCCAGGCGCTGGTGGAGTCCGTGGGGCCCGTCGCGGGGACGGTGGTGTTCAGCGCCGCCTTCGCGGCGGCGCATGTCGCAAACCCGGAGATGCGGTTGCTGGCGGTGGTCAACATCTTCCTGGCGGGCGTGATGCTGTGCATGGCGTACCTGCGCACGGGCAGTCTCTGGTTCGTCAGCGGCGTGCACCTGGGCTGGAACTGGACGGTGGCGTTGCCATTGGACCTGCCCGTGAGCGGGCTCAGGGCGTTCGACGCACCGCTTTACGACACGGTGGCGAGCGGACCGGAATGGCTCACGGGCGGCGCGTTCGGCCCCGAGGGCGGCGCGCTGGGGACGCTGGGTTTCGTGGTGGCGGCCGGCCTGGTCTGGTGGTGGACGCGTCGCGAGAGCGCGGCGCGAATCCGGACTACGTAACGGAGGTCGGAATGGCAGATCGAATTGCGGTCGTGGGTGCGGGGACCATGGGCAACGGGATCGCCCACGTCTTCGCCCAGCATGATCACGAGGTCACGCTCGTCGACGTGGATGCGGACCAGCTCGAGCGTGCCCTGAAGACCATCGACAAGAACCTTGCCCGGCAGGTCAAGAAGGAGGTCATCACCGAGGAGGTGAAGGAAGCCACCCTCGGGCGCATCACGACGACGTCGTCCATGGGCGACGCGGCCGGAGCGGCCCTCGTCGTGGAGGCGGTGCCCGAGAACCTGGAGCTCAAGACCAAGGTCTTCGCCGAGATGCAGGCGGTGGCGCCGGAGGACGCCATCCTGGCGTCCAACACCTCTTCCATCTCCATCACGAAGCTCGCCGGCGGCACGGACCGGCCTGAGCGGGTCATCGGGATGCACTTCATGAACCCGGTGCCCGTCATGCAGCTCGTGGAGGTGATCCGCGGGCTCCAGACCGACGACGACACCACGACCCGGACCGTCGAGCTGGTGAAGCGCGTGGAGAAGACGCCCGTGGAGGTGAACGACTTCCCGGGCTTCGTGTCGAACCGGGTCCTCATGCCCATGATCAACGAGGCCGTGTACGCCCTCATGGAGGGCGTCGCCGAGGCGGAGGCCATCGACCAGGTCATGAAGCTGGGCATGAACCACCCCATGGGCCCGCTGGCCCTGGCCGACCTCATCGGGCTGGACACCTGCCTCTTCATCCTGGAGGTGCTGCACCGGGACCTGGGCGACGACCGGTACCGGCCCTGTCCGCTGCTGCGCAAGCACGTGGACGCGGGCTGGCTGGGCCGGAAGAGCGGGCGCGGGTTCTACGACTATTCGGAGTGACCGTGTTTCGGGACGGGATGTAGCAGAGGCTTTTCGAGCTCGACCTCGAAAGGATCGAACGGGATGATGTGGCGGATATGACAGAAGCCGTCGAGTTACGGAGCATTCGCGAGCTCGCCCGCCAGTTCGCCGAGGCCGAGCTGCGGCCCCACGTGGAGGCGTGGGACCGGGAGCGGGCCCTGGGCGACGGGGTGCTGGAGCAACTGGCGGAGCTGGGCTTCTTCGGCATGCTGGTGCCGGAGGCGCACGGCGGGATGGGCTTCGACCTGCCCGTCTACGTGGCGGCGCTGGAGGAGCTGGCGTGGGGCGAGCCGGCGGTGACCCTGACGCTGTCCATCCACAGCGCGTTCGCGTGCTCGCTCCTGGGGCGGTACGGGACCGATGCCCAGAAGGAGCGGTGGCTGGAACCGCTGGCGGCGGGCGACACCGTGGCGTGCTTCGCCCTGTCCGAAGCGGACGCCGGCTCGGACGCGGGGGCCGTGGCCACGCGGGCGGAGCGGGACGGGGATGGCTGGGTGCTGACCGGCGAGAAGAAGTGGGTGACCAACGGCCGTGTCGCCGGCCTGGCCCTGGTCATCGCCCGGACGGACCCGGAGGCGGAGGGTGCGCCGGGGCTCAGCGCGTTCCTGGTGCCCACCGACGCGGACGGGTACGATGTCGTCCGCAGGGAGGAGACGATGGGGCTCCGCCCCATCGAGGTCGTGACCGTGCGCCTGGCCGGCGTGCGGGTCGGGTCGGACGCCCTGCTGGGCGACGAGGGCGCCGGGTTCCGTCTCGCCATGGAAGGGCTGGACGTGGGCCGGTTGGGGATCGCGGCGCAGGCCGTGGGCATCGGCCAGGCGGCACTGGACCATGCCCTGCGGTACGCGGGCGACCGGGAGCAGTTCGGTCGCCCGATCCGCGAGTTCGAGGCCGTGCAATTCAAGCTCGCGGACATGGCGACGCGGGTCGCCGCGGCGCGTGCGCTGCTGCGGGACGCGGCGTCGGAGATGAGCACGCGGGCTTCCGCCATGGCGAAGCTGTTCGCCAGCGAGGCGGCCATGGCGGCCGCCACGGAAGCCGTCCAGATCTTCGGTGGCTACGGGTACATGCGGGACTACCCGGTGGAGAAGCTGATGCGGGACGCCAAGGCCACGGAGATTTACGAGGGGACCAACGAGATCCAGCGCGTGGTGATCGCGCGGGAGCTGGAACGGGATTAGGCGCGGAGGGGATAAAGCGCCGTCGAACGGAGGGAGCGATGGAGATCTTCGAGCTGATGGCCGAGCACGAGCACGAGCAGGTCGCTTTCTGCTACGAGCCGGCGGCGAACTACCGCGGCATCATTGCGATACACAACACCCGACTCGGTCCCGCCCTCGGCGGCACCCGGTTCTGGAACTACGACAACGACATGGCGGCGTATCGGGATGCCCTCCGACTGGCCCGGGGCATGACCTACAAGGCGGCGGTGGCCGGGCTCAACCTGGGCGGTGGCAAGTCGGTGATCATCGGGGACCCGAAGATGCAGCGTCGCGAGATGATCATGCGGGCCCACGGCCGGTTCGTGGAGAGCCTGAAGGGCCGCTACATCACGGCGGAGGACGTGGGCACGAGCGTGGAGGACATGGACTACGTGCACATGGAGACGGAGTACGTGACAGGCCTGGCGGGCCGGTCCGGCGACCCGTCGCCGGTGACGGCGTACGGCACGTACCGCGGCATCAAGGCCTGCGCCCGGGAGAGGTACGGCAGCGACGCGCTCGACGGGCTGACGGTGGCGGTCCAGGGCGTGGGCCACGTGGGCTACTA
The DNA here is from genome assembly GCA_964416095.1 of uncultured Gemmatimonadaceae bacterium. GTDB lineage: Bacteria > Gemmatimonadota > Gemmatimonadetes > Longimicrobiales > RSA9 > CAYQCY01. Next base: position 10,529 of record CAYQCY010000004.1, on the reverse strand, counting down.
CCTCTGCAAGGACCTGGCAGGCGAGGGTACCAAGCTCGTGGTGACGGACATCGACGAGGAGCGGGTCCAGCGCGTCGTGGACGAGTTCGGCGCCGAGGCGGTGGACGCCGAGGCCATCTACGACGTCCAAGCCGAGGTCTTCGCGCCGTGCGCCCTGGGCTCCATCGTGAACGACGAGACGCTCCCCCGCTTCAAGTTCGACATCATCGCCGGTGCGGCGAACAACCAGCTCGCGGAGGGGCGCCACGGCGAGGATCTGCAGAAGGCGGACATCCTGTACGCGCCGGACTACGTGATCAACGCCGGCGGCCTGATCAACGTGTACGGCGAGCTGAACGCGTGGTCGCCGGAGCGGGCCAGGCGGAAGGCGGGAGAGATCTACGAGACCCTGGGCCAGCTCTTCGAGCTGACGAAGGAGCAGGGGATCCCAACCAGCGAGGCGGCCGACCGACTCGCGGAGCGACGGATCGACCGGGTCGCCGCCATACAGCGGACATGGGTATGAGCGAGCTGGACACACTCAGACGGCAGGACCCGGACGTGCACGGTGCCGCCGTCGCGGAAGCGCGGCGGCAGCACGGTACCCTCGAGCTCATCGCCAGCGAGAACTTCACCTCGCGGGCCGTGCTGGAGGCGACGGCGACCGTGCTGACGAACAAGTACGCCGAAGGCTACCCCGGGAAGCGGTACTACGGGGGGTGTGAGAACGCCGACGCGGTGGAGCGTCTGGCCATCGATCGCTGCAAGGAGCTCTTCGGCGCGGACCATGCCAACGTCCAGCCCCACGCCGGGGCGCCGGCGAACATGGCCGTCTATATGGCGTTCCTCGAGCCCGGTGACGGCCTGCTGGGCATGAGCCTGAGCCACGGCGGCCACCTGACCCACGGCTCGCCGGTCAACTTCTCGGGCAGGCTGTACGACGTCGTGTCGTACGGCGTGCGGGAGGACACGGGCCGCCTCGACTACGACGATGTCCATGAGCTGGCGCTGGAGCACCGGCCGGCGGTCATCGTGGCGGGCGCCAGCGCCTACCCCCGGCTCATCGACTTCGAGGCGTTCGCCTCCATCGCCCGGGAGGTGGACGCGCGCCTCATCGTGGACATGGCGCACATCGCCGGGCTGGTGGCCGGCGGCGCACACCCGAGCCCGGTGCCCCATGCCGACGTCGTGACATCCACCACGCACAAGACGCTGCGCGGGCCCCGGGGCGGGTTCATCCTGTCCACGGCGGAGCACGCCAAGGCGGTGGACAAGCAGGTCTTTCCGGGCATGCAGGGTGGCCCCCTCATGCACGTCATCGCCGCGAAGGCCGTGGCGTTCGCCGAGGCCATGACCCCGGAGTTCCGCCGGTACGCCGGGAACGTGGTGGCCAACGCGGTAGCCCTCGCCGAAGCGCTCCAGGAGCGAGGCTACGACCTGGTGAGCGGCGGAACGGACAATCATCTGATCCTGGTGGACCTGGGCCCCGACGGCATCACCGGCAAGGACGCCGAGGCAGCGCTGGAAGCGGCGGGGATCACGGTGAACAAGAACACGGTGCCGGGGGAGACCCGGTCGCCGTTCGTCACGTCGGGGATCCGCATCGGCACCGCGGCTCTCACCACCCGCGGCATGGGGCCGGACGAGCTCAGGCGCATCGGCGGCTGGATGGCCGATGTGCTGGACAGGCCGGAAGACGAAACCGTTCGGGACCGTGTCCGGAAGGCCATCGCCGAGATGGTCGAGGCGTTCCCCGTCTATCCGTGGCTCCAGGAAGAGGCCCCGGACGCCGTGCCGCCGCCCATGACCTGACGTGCTCCCGCCGCGAGACGTGCAGCGCGCCTGTATCCGACACCATGGCGTCCCGGCCCGGTGAAACGCATCCGGCGAGCGGGCGTTGCATTCACTGGACAACGGGGCCAAATTTCAATCGGTTGCGACGGTTGGGCGGGGAGACCCTCCGCTGCAGGATCCATCGAGCTTCATGAATCAGAGTCCGCTCTTCGCCGAGGAAGTACTGGAGCGCCTCAGGGAGCGAAATCCGCGCTTCCACGAGACGTCGTATCTGTTTGTCCTCTCCGCGCTGCATCACGTGCTGGAGCGGGAAGGCGAGGCGCGGCACATCAGCGGACGCGAGCTGGCCGAAGGCGTCCGGGACCTGGCGCTGGAGCGGTTCGGGCCCATGGCCCGGACGGTCCTGGAGCACTGGGGCATCGAGTCGACCTCCGACGTGGGACGGATCGTCTTCGCCCTGGTGGATTGTGGCGTCCTCATCAAGCAGGACGAGGACACGCCGGCCGACTTCGAGTCCATCTACGATTTCGACGAAGCATTCGTGGAGAACTACCCCTGGGGCGCCAACATCGTATGACGGCGACCGCCGGGCTCTTCCCGACGGGGGCGGGACCCGCGGGATGAGGGCAGTCCAACCGAGGGGAGGGGTTGAAGCATGACGGAGGTCGGGAACTATCCGGCATGTCGGAAGTGCAATGACGGAGATATGCTGCCTCTGTCGGACTACGGTCGGGAGGGCGCAACCATCAGGTACAAAGCGTGGGTCTGCTCGAACCCGGAATGCGGGTTCAACATCCGGATCGACAACGGCGAGATCAGCATCGGCCGGACGATCGGTCAGAGCTACAAGTAGCTTCTACCCGGGATCGATCCATGGCGCCGGGGGTGTACGGGCGGGAGCATGTGGCGCTGCTCACCGCCGATGAGGCCGCGACGCTGGACCGGGAAGCGCGCGAACGCGGCGGGGTCCCGGAACGGGTCCTGATGGAGAACGCCGGCCGGGCCGCCGCCCAGGTGGTCCACCGGCTCCACGGACGCGGCCGTGTCCTCGCGGTGGTGGGGAGCGGGAACAACGGCGGAGACGCCATGGTCGTGCTCCGCGCGCTCCGCTCCTGGGGCCGCGACGTGGCCTTCCTTCCCGCCGGATCGACCGACCCCGACCCCAAACTGCTCCACGGGTACGACATTCCCCGCCTGGACCCCGACGACGCGACGGCCTTCAGGGACGCGGCCGTCCTCATCGACGGGATCCTGGGCACCGGCGCCAGCGGCGCGCCCCGTGAGCCTGCCGCATCGCTCATCGAGGCCATGAACGCCAGCGGCCGGCCCATCGTGGCCATGGACGCGCCCACGGGCGTGGATCCCACCACGGGCCGGGTTCCGGGGGTGGCCGTGCGGGCGGCCGCGACGGTCTGCTTCGGCTGGCCCAAGCGCGGCTGTCTCCTGCTGCCGGGCCGGTCGTACGCCGGTCGCGTCGTGGCCGTGGAGATCGCCTTCCCACCGCTGGATCCGGCTGCCTCCGGGGCCGCGCTCATCACGCCGGCGTGGGCAGCGGCGCGGTTGCCGGAACGGGAGCCGGACGCCCACAAGAACTCGGTGGGCGCGCTCCTGGTCCTGGCCGGCCGGGAGGGGATGGGCGGTGCGGCGGCCCTGGCGGGACGCGCGGCGATCCGCGCCGGCGTGGGGTTCGCCCGCCTGGCCTCCGTCGCCGCGAACCGGGTCTTCCTCCAGGCGTCCGTCCCGGAGACCGTCTTCATCGACCGGGACGACGAGGCGGCGCTCCAGGCCGCGGCGGAAGCGTCCGACGCCGTGCTTGCCGGTCCGGGGATCGGCACGGACGCCGCCGCCGAACATGTGCTGGACGTCGTCCTGGAGGCGTCGGGGAAGGCGCCCCTGGTGCTGGACGCGGACGCCCTGACCCTCCTGGGTCGTCGGGACGGCGCGTTCCGGGAGCTGGGCCGGGCACGGCCCGTGGTCGCCACGCCGCACCCCGGCGAGATGAGCCGCATCACGGGGCTGGAGATCGGCGCGATCCGGGAGGACCCCATCGAGCGTGCCCGGGCCTGGAGCGACGAGCACGGGTGCGCGCTTCTCCTCAAGGGCGCGCCCTCCGTGGTGGCCGCTCCCGGCGCGCCGGTCCTGGTGAACGTGGTGGGCTCGTCCGACATGGCATCGGCGGGGATGGGCGACCAGCTCGCGGGGATGATCGGCGCCTTCGCCGCGGCGGGTGCGTCGCCCCGGACGGCCGCCGCCCTGGGCCTCTTCTACGGGGGACGGGCCGGCGAGCTCGCGGCCCGGGGCCGCGGGCTGACACCGAGCGACGTCACGGACCACATCCACCGGGCCTTCGCGGACCCGGGGCCCCAGGCCCCGCCGTTGGACCTCCCGTTCGTGACGTTCGATCAGCCGCCTCGATGGTGAGCCGCCTCGGGCCCGGCACCGAGTTCGACCTCATCCGCCGGTTCCTGCACGATGCGCCCACGGCCGACCTCCCGGTGGGCCCGGGCGATGACGCCGCCGTCCTCGACGACGGCACCGTGGTCACGGTGGACATGGCGGTGGAAGACGTCCACTTCCGACGGGCCTGGCTCGCCCCCGAGGCCATCGGCTACCGGACGGCGGCCGCCGCGCTGAGCGACCTGGCCGCCATGGCGGCGGAGCCGGTGGCCGTCCTGGCGTCTGTCGCGTTCCCGACCTCCGACGTGCCGGATGTGGCGACGGCCGTGATGGGGGGTCTGCGGGAGGCGGTGGAGGCCGCCGGGGCGGTCCTCGCCGGCGGCGACGTGAGCCGGTCGCCCGGCGGCATGGTCCTGGACATCGTGGCACTGGGCCGGTGCGACGCGCCCGTGCTCCGGAGTGGCGCGGCGCCCGGCATGGAGCTGTGGGTCACCGGCACGCTGGGCGGGGCCGCCGCGGCGGTGGAGGCGCTGACCCGGGGGGCGGAGCCCCACCCGGGAGCCCGGGCCCTGTTCGAGCGGCCCGCGCCGCGGATCCGGGAGGCGTCGTGGCTGGCCCGTCACGTCGGACCGGCGGCCATGATCGACCTGTCCGACGGCCTGGTCGGCGATGCGGGACACGTGGCGGCGGCCAGTGGCGTGCGCCTGGAGATCGAGGCACCGGCGCTGCCCCTCGATGAAGCGCTCGAGGGACGCCTGCAGGAGGACGCGCTGCGCCTGGCCCTCGGCGGCGGCGAGGACTACGAGCTGCTGTTCGCGGCACGCGCCGGTGTCGTCGGCGCAGAGGCCGCCGCCTTCGTGGAAACCTTCGGCGTCGCCCTGACCCGGATCGGGTCGGTGGCCGCCGGCGAAGGCGTCGTCGTGCAGGGAGAGGACGGCCTGCTGGATGTCACCGGCTTCCGTCACTTCGGCCCGGGGGGCCCGTGATCCGCAGCCTCTGGGTCGTGCTGAACGGCATCCTCGCGACGATCGTCGTGGGGATCATCGTGATCGTCGCTTCGCTCCTGCGGCTCCAGGGCGGCATCTACGACTGGTGCGGGCGGTCCTGGTCGCGCTGGATCCTGTGGGCCGCACCCGTCCGCGTGCGGGAGATCGGGCGGGAACACGTCCGCCGCGACGCACCGCAGGTCCTGGTGGGCAACCACGCGTCCTGGTTCGACGTGTTCGCCGTCGCCCAGGCCATGGACAAGCCCTTCCACTTCGTCGCCAAGAAGGAGCTCGAGAAGGTGCCCATCTTCGGCACGGCGTGGAAGGCCGCCGGCCACATCTCCATCGATCGCTCGGACCGGGACCGCGCCATCGCCTCCCTGGACCGGGCCGCCGCACAACTCCGGGAGGAGAACGCGGCGGTGGTCATCTTCGCCGAAGGCACCCGGTCGCCCACCGGCGAGCTCCTGCCCTTCAAGAAAGGCGCGTTCGTCATCGCCATCCAGTCGGGCGTCGAGATCGTACCGTTCGCGGTCTCCGGCAGCAGGGACGTGCTGCCCAAGGGGCGGTGGCGCGTGGGCCCGGGCACGATTACCGTTCGCTTCGGCGAGCCGGTGCCCACCGCCGGGCTCACGGAGGAGGACCGGGACCGCCTCACGCGAGAGGTGCGCCAGCGGGTACGATCCATGCTGGACGAGGACACGGACCGGGCGGGGCCGGACGGCTGATTCGCCCTACGCCGCCCGCCCGCGATGGAGCATCCCGAAGACGAGTCACGAAGACGAACCTCGAAGACGAAGACGAAGCCATGGCCCTGTTATCCGGTATCCAGTCGATTCACGCCCGGGAGATCCTCGACTCCAGGGGCAACCCGACGGTCGAGACGGAGGTGCTGCTGGGCAGCGGCGCGTGGGGGGAGGCCGCCGTGCCGAGCGGAGCGTCCACCGGCGAGGCGGAGGCGCTGGAGCTCCGGGACGGCGGCGAGCGCTACGGCGGCAAGGGCGTCCGCCGGGCGGTGGAGAACGTCAACGACGTCATCGCCCCGGCCCTCGTCGGCATGGACGCCCTGGACCAGGCGGCTCTCGACCACGCCATGCTCGAGCTGGACGGCACGGAGAACAAGTCCAAGCTGGGGGCGAACGCCATCCTCTCCGTTTCCCTTGCCGCGGCCCGGGCCGCGGCATCCGAGTCGGAGCTGCCCCTCTACCGGTACCTGGGCGGCGTCCACGCCACCCTGCTGCCGGTCCCGCTCATGAACATCCTGAACGGCGGCGCCCACGCGGCGAACAACGTGGACATCCAGGAGTTCATGATCGCGCCCGTCGGCGCCGGGAGCTTCCCGGAGGGCCTGCGCATGGGCGTCGAGGTGTTCCATGCCCTGAAGAAGGTCCTCTCCAAGGCGGGGAAGAGCACCGCCGTGGGCGACGAGGGCGGCTTCGCGCCGGACCTCGGCTCCAACGACGAGGCCGTCGAGGTCATCCTCGAGGCGATCCATGCCGCGGGCTACGACGTCGGCACCGACGTCGTCCTGGCCCTCGACCCCGCCGCCAGCGAGTTCTACCGGGACGGCGCCTACGTCTTCCACAAGTCCACCGGCGAGAAGCGGTCCAGCGAGGAGATGGTCGCCTTCTGGACCGACTGGGTCGAGCGCTACCCCATCGCCTCCATCGAGGACGGCCTGGACGAGAACGACTGGGACGGCTGGGTCGCCCTGAACGAGGCCATCGGCGACCGGGTCCAGCTCGTCGGCGACGACCTCTTCGTCACCGACACCAAACGCCTCGCCCGCGGCATCGAGCTGGGTGCCGCCAACGCCATCCTCATCAAGGTCAACCAGATCGGGACCCTGACCGAGACGCTCGAGGCTATCGAGCTCGCCAAGCGCAACCACTACCGCTGCGTCATCAGCCACCGGTCCGGCGAGACCGAGGACACCTTCATCGCCGACCTGGCCGTGGCCACGCGTAGCGGACAGATCAAGACGGGCAGCGCCAGCCGCACGGACCGCACCGCCAAGTACAACCGGCTGCTCCGCATCGCCGAAGACCTCGGCGACCGCGCCGCGTACCCCGGCGCCGATGCCTGGTAGGCGACGCCGCCTGCAGGGGGCGGTCCTGGCAGCGGTCGCCCTGGCCGCCCTCTACTTCCTCGCACTCGGCGGCGAGTACACCTTCCTCGACCTCTGGCGCCTGGAACGCCAGTACCGCGACGAAACCGCCGCCCTCGACTCCCTCAGGGCCGAGATCCACGGCCTCGACGCCCGGGCCGACTCCCTGCGCTCCGACAGCGCCATGGTGGAGCGCATCGCCCGGGAACGCTACGGCCTGATCCGCGACGGCGAGCGGCTCTACCGCTTCGTCGGTCCCGCCGGCGACACCGTCCCCTCCGACTCCACCGACGACGACGGCCGGTGAGCGCGGGACGGCATCATTCTGTCGAACGCCTTGCGCGACACCGAGATACGGGAATCCTGCCATGGCGGCGTAACGCGGCTCCCGACGGCTGTAACGGGGCCGTCACGCCGCGCGCGTTGATTGGGGCCCAGGCAACGACGGGCGGCCCCGGCGGACGGGGGCCCGGGATCACCTGTTCGAGAGAGGTACCGATGCGTACACGTCATTCTGGCACGATGCGGGCGGGCTTCACGCTCATCGAGGTGCTGGTCACGCTGCTGCTGCTGGCGCTCCTGGTGGCGGTCACGTTCCCGGTCATCACGCAGCAGATGGAC
>CAYQCY010000004.1:0-2545 GCA_964416095.1 uncultured Gemmatimonadaceae bacterium | reverse complement strand
CACGCTGGTGCGCCTCTGCCTGTTCGCGGTCCTGGTCACGCCTCTCGTCATCGTGCCCGGGATCGCGAATCCCTTCGTCACGACGCGGACCGTCGCGTTTCGCATCCTCGTCGAGCTGGGGCTCATCGGACTGGTCTGGCTGCTGGCGTCCCGGGACACCCGCTCCGAGCTGCGGCGCGAGCCGTTCCTGTGGGCCTTCGTGGGGTTCGTGGCGGTCGCGTTCCTGTCGGGCATCCTGAGCCCGGCGCCGTATCGCAGCCTGTTCGGCGACATGGAGCGGGTCTGGGGCGTTTGGGGCTGGTTCCATTTCCTGCTGTTCTACCTGCTGCTGCGCACGTTCCTGGACGAGGCCGCCTGGCGCCGGTTGCTCGGCCTGGCGGTCCTCGTCTCCGTGTGCTCGGCGGCGTACATGGCGCTCCAGCTCACGGGCGGCCCCGTCGAGCTGCCGGTGTTCGGCGCCGGCCGCCATCGGCTGTACGGGACGATGGGCAATCCGGCGTACATGGCCGCGTTCGCCTTCGTCGCCCTGGGCCTGGCACTGTTTCTGGCACTGGAGACGGACGATCGACGGGTCCGGAGAACCTACGCGGCCGCCGCCGCGATCCAGCTCCCCGTCCTGGCGCTGGCGGGGACCCTCAGCAGCGGGATCGCGGTCGTCGGCGCGCTCGTCGTCGGGCTCGCCCTCGGTGTCCGCGGCTGGCGGAACAGGGGACTGCTCATCGGCGGGGGCGCCGTCGTGGGCGTGCTCTTCCTGCTGGCGCTCCGGTCCGTCCCGGAGGGCTGGGTCGACGCCGTGCCCATGCTCCGGCGCCTGGCCACGACGGACTTCTCCTCCTCCACGATCGTCCTGCGGCTCATGGCCTGGGGCGCGGCGCTCCAGGGCTTCCTCGACCGGCCGCTCCTCGGCTGGGGGATGGACAACTTCAAGCTCGTCTGGGACGCCCACTTCCCGCCGGAGTACTACACCGTTCGCGCCGGGCTCACGCTCTGGGACCGGGCCCACAGCGCGTACCTGGAGGTGTTGTCGACTCTCGGCATCCCCGGGATCCTCGCCTTCCTGGCCATGGGCGGTATGCTGTTCAAGAGCGTCCTGGTCGCGTTCCGGGCCGGACGGCTGGGCCGCGGGCAGGCTATCGTGATCGCGTCGGTGATGGCCGGATACGCCCTGTACCTCGTGGCGTGGTTCGAGGACTACAGCTCCCTGATGCTCTTCCTCGTCCTGTGCGCCTTCGTGACCCACCGGGCCGCGGGCCGGCCCATCCTCGCCTTCGGCGAGCGGCCGACGCGGCGGGTCGGGGCTGCATGGGCGTTGACGGTGGGCGTCGCGGTTGTCGTGGGGGCGTCGACCTACCTCCACGGCGTCGTACGGCTGCGGGCCGCAGCGGCGCTCCACCGCGCCGAAGAGCCCCGCGCCGTCGAGCTCGCGCTCCGGGACTTCGACCGCGCCCTCCACCCGGCGCTGCCGGACCGGACACGGGCCATCGCGGAGCTCAATGAGTACCTGAACGGCCTGGCGGACGACGGCCTCGCCGCGATCCAGGCGGACCCGTACCGTGCCCGCATCTTCGACACGGCCATCCAGAACGGCCTGGTCCGCATCGAGCAGGAGCTGGAGCGGGACCCCCGCAACTCCATGTTGCACCTGCAGCACGGCAACCTCCTGGTCCTGGCGACGCGCTTCTACGGCACCCGCGCCGCGTACGACGCGGCCGTCGATGCCTTCCGCCGCGCGGTGGAGCTGAGCCCGGGGCGGATCCGGCACCGCCACCTCCTGGCGAGCACGTACCTCATGGGAGACCGGACGGACGCGGCGTTCCAGCAGCTCCACGCCGCTCTGGAGGTCTACGACGGCTTCGGCGAGACCTACGTCTTCCTGGCCCGGGCGCACCTGGCACGCCACGACGTCGACCCGGCGGCCCTGGCCCTGCGACGCTCCCTGGACCGGGAATACGCCGCGTTCGGCGCCGGGACCTTCGTCGTCGTGGCCGACAGCCTGGCCGCCCGTGGACGGACCGAGGAGGCCGTGGACCTGCTGCGGGACTGGCTCGAGCTGCGCTACGAGGTGTTCTCCGAATGGCAGCCGGGGCAGACGGAGAAACGGTACGCCTGGGAGACCGACGAGCTCCGTGTCGCCGCCCGCCTGCCGCTCCTCCTCGCCCGGTCCGGCCGCACCGACGAGGCCCGCACCGCCGCCCTCGCCCTGGCCGCCCACGCGCCCTGGACCGCCGACGAGGCCGGCGCCTTCCTCCGGGCCCTGGACGCGGCCGAAGACCTGAGTCCCTTCGGCGGCGCACTGGTCAGCGACGAAGCCGTCCAGCGGCGTCCCATCCCACAGCCGAATCGCCTGTAGGTACGGGCCTCCGGCAGGACGTTCCCCGGAAACGGCCGGGGTTTCTCCGTAACCCGTTGTGGTGCAAGAGGTGGCGCCGATCGGGAAGTGGGAATTCAACGCGGAACCGCCGAATCGTCGCGCGGACACGCGGGACGCTCGCGGCCTGCCGTTACCCACACGCGGTAGCCCGACCTTCAGAATCTCTTGTCGGAC